>CAXMND010000043.1:0-11067 GCA_964194675.1 uncultured Coxiellaceae bacterium
CGGCGTATCTTCTAGAACCCATGAGCGACTCTCCTTACTTCTCTTTCTCGACCCCGGGGATCTTTGTGACTCATTTCAAACTCTTCACAGGGGGCATCTTCTAGGACCTACTTGAGCTTCTCGAAATCTCCGATGCTCCAACTCTTGTCGAAGTACGCCTTGGTCGGGGCGTAGAAGCGCAGATAGACCCACCAGCCTTGCCCTGGAATGGTCTGAACCCAGTTCTTCTCTTTGCCCTTCGGTGCCGTGGGGCCGTAGTAGAGATCGAACGAGCCGTCGGCATTCTTGATGAGATCCTGACGTGACGACTGGGCGGCTCTTCTCTGCTCATTGTCGATCAGCGTGCGAGTGTCCCAGCTGTAGACGGCGACCGACCAGAATTGCTCTGCAGGTGGGTTGGCGGGTACATGCAACTTGTAGGACTCGGCACCGTCCAACCAGTTCCCGTCCTTGTCTGCGTAGGACGCGAGATACACCGAGCCGAGCCCCGGCGTCGTGGTGACCATTCCCGCCGAGGTCGTGACGGCCTCATACATCCATTCCGCACGTTCATCGAGCTGGTCGTAGTTCTCCATGCGCTGTGTCGGATCAAGGCCGAGTGCGATCTTCCACCTCGCACCCTTCCAGTAGGGCTCCGTCGAGCGCTTCGCCAGATCGTTGGCCTTGGCCATCGCCTCTCCGACGAACGCCGCCTGCTCGAGGAGCTTCTTCTGCCTCGGCGTTGGGTTGAATGGCTTGCCCTTCTCGATCCCGACGCGCTTCAGCATCGCCATAAAGAAGCGATCCCGCTCCGCCACGACCTCGCGGTTCAGGATCTCGTGGAGTCGCTCCCAGAAGGCCATTCCACGCGGCGGCCCGAAGAAGTACTTCCTGGGTGGAGGCCTATAGACACCCTTCTTTGCCTTCGCCCGATCGGCATAGGGATAGATTCGGAAAGCCGCTTTCAACGCTTCGCCCTTCTTGGGATCGGCTTCGAGGATGCGAATCGCGAGGAAGATATTGTTGGTGGGCGACTCAAACACTCTGTAGCCGTCTGGCTTCTCACCGGTGTAGCCCGGTGGAGTGATCAGATACTTGGCGCCCTTTCCTTTGTCCGGCCCCGGCAATCCAATATCCGTGATCGGCCGCTGCCAAAAGTCATCGATCATGCCGGCGAGTGCCCCCGCAGGCATATCCACCACCAACGGCCCAGTCTTGGTGAGATCCGGTGTCGCGCCGATGTAGGGCGTTGTTGCGTTGGCCGTCAGGACACCGAGCTTCTGAGGAAGAGTTCCGAAGACGAAGAACTCAGTTTGGCCGAACTCGAAGTCCTGATGAAGGAAGTACTGGAGGTTCGAGAAGGACGCGATCGGGATTCCCCACAAAAAGGCCTGCGTGGCGCCGTGAAAATCCATGGCGTCCAGAATCGTCTCCATGGACTCCGTGGACGGATACTGGTTGTCAAACTCCAGCGAGCCAATGCGCGTGTCGACCTTCCCCTCGAAGGGCTGGTTCGGCTGCGGCAGATAGAACGGGTCGTCACCCGGTTTGGCGTGCGCCGCACCGCCCGCCACAGGCGTGTCAGCGGGCGCTGGTGCATCGTCGGCCGCCTTAGGTGCCGGCGCATCTTTGGCCTTGTCGCCACCCTGACAGGCAACCAACAAGGCGAGCGAAACAAGCGTGGCGTGTCGTCTAAAACCCATGAGTTGCTCTCCTTACTTTGCCTTCAACGACTGAATTCATTTCACCTTCTTCACGGGGGGCACCTTCCACGTCTTGTCCAAGATGGATTTGCCCGGACCGTAAGTGCGGAGCACCAGCCAGAAAGGTCCCTGAGGCGCTGGCAGCCAGTTGCTTTGCTTGTCCTTGCCCGGAGACTTGGCCTGGAAGTAGATGGTGATCGATCCGTCCGGGGCCTCTTTCAGCCCAGGCGTGGCGCTGCCTATCGAGTAGCGGTTGATCGGATTGTCGACCAGCCAGCGTTGCGGCAGCTTGTACATGGTCCAGGACCAGAAGTTCTTCGCAGGCGGGATCTGATCCGCGGTGAATGTGATCGTGTAGTCGCCCTTGCTGCCATCGAAGAGCTCTCCCTGATCGTCCTTGGGGACGGCGAAATAGACCGATACCTTTTTGACGTTGCCGAAGATGCCAACCATGACGCCTAGCGCCCGGTCGAAGTAGTCCTTGTTCAGATCCTTGCGGGAACGGAAAAACAAACTGGGATCTGTGATATGGGTGGAGCCCTTCTTCAATTCCGCCAGGGCTTCTTTCATCCCCTCCGCGATCGCCGCGCTGACGTCCTTGCCGAGCGCTGATGAATCCCAGGCCTTGCCCGGAACGAGACCAATCTTGGCCATCCGGTCCTGAACGGGCTTGTCCTGTGGATTCGGCGTCGTAAGGGGCAAAAGGAAATTCACGTAGGCCCAGAAACCGTCGGTCGTCTCGACCCCGTCTTTCCATGGCATCCATTCAATCGCGGGAGCTGGCTCGGGCGCTGGCTTGCCGAGGTACGCGCTGAGTGGTTGGAGTTTGTATTCGCTCTGGATCTTTTTGACGTTCGGCAGATCCTTGGGATCGATCAACTGCGTCCGAGTCAGTGTGCCGAGGAAACTGGAATCGCCTTGGATGACCCGTTTCACGCCCTTGGGAAGCTTGCCCTCCCACGTGGGTGACGCCAGGAGCACCGTCACGCCGTCGTTGCCGTCTTCGACCGACCCGGGGTTGTCGAGGACGAAGCCCCAGAGATCATCCCACTGGCTGGTGTAGAAGCGGCTCTTTTCGATCTTCGGCAGGGTCACCACCCACGGCTCCGCACGCAGGTCGACCCATGCGTAGGAGTACGGCGAGTCGTTGTTCGGCGAAACGATGTCCGTATCCTTTGGAGACGAAGTGCCTAGATGGAGCCATTTTCCGAAACCGCCGCTGTAGGACGTGGACTTGGTGTCGATCGCCTGCAGGTACATCGTGCGGTACATCATCACCAGTGGGTAGGTGAAGATGTAGGCTTCCTTGGCAATCGCCTTCGCCTCGTCTGGTGTCAGTTGGCCATCCCCCGCGGGCGTCTCGGCGGGCGCCGGTGTCGTGCTCTCCACATTGTTGCCGCCACCCTGACAGGCAACGGCAAGCACTAACAACAACAGTGCGAACAATTTTCGGGTCGTCATGTTCTCTCTCGGTCTCCGTGACAGCGGTGTTACTTCTTTTCGGCTGTCGCGGGCGGCGTGTACCAGATCGGGGAGGACCAGGCGCGCTCTTGAATGGTTGCGGGGACGGCCTTCGAGGGCTCTACACCGAGCTTCGCGGCGTCATAGGTCGACCAGCGAGGAGTCGGTATCTCGATGACGCGCACGTAGTAGACCGCACGCTGCTTGGGATTGAAATCCGGATCGGTCCAGACGACGCTCAACTGCGTATCGCCGATGTCGTTGGTGTAGGTCGCCTTGCCGATATCGACCGTGTTGCCGACGGGAGCCACCTTGCCCTTCTTTCCGACGGTGCGGTCATCCGAGAGCGCCACATTGTAGATGCGCTCCTTGGCCTTGCCTCGCTCGACCCAGCCCTTGATGATTTGGATGCGATCGAGGTTGCCGCTCTGCGGGTCTTTGAGCGCTTGCACGGCGAAGGTGGGACCCTCGGCGCCCTCAAGCATCGCGGCCAAATCTCCGCCCATTGGCACGCCATTCGCATAGGCCTTCTTGACGAACTCCTCGTCGCTCGTAAGGTCATCCGCGTAGTCCCAGCCGCCGAAGAAACGAAGGCGAATCAAGGGCCCCGAGGTGCCGTACGTCTCCTTGCGCTTCATTGCATCGAAGATGGAGGCCCGAGTGTTCTCCTCCGCCCAGACGGCGGTCGCACCTGCTGAACCAACGATCGCTGCGGACATACCACTCGCATTCGGCTTCGGGTCGAGCCGGACCTTGGCGGTGTCATCGGCCACTCCGTGAGCGCCGTGCCAGTTGAACTCCTCGTTCCCGGAGTACCCCGAATGCACATCCGCGCCGGCAACGATGCCGTACTTGAATGGATTGGTTCCGAGCTTCGCTTCGTGGATGAGACCGTCGGTTAGCGCCTGGCGAATGTAGCCGTGCTTGACCTTGCTGACCCTCGGCGTGCCGATGAGGTTCGGGAACATTTCGAAATCCGCGAACTCATCGTTGGGTGAGAGCGAAGGATGGGTTTCCGAGGCCCCCTTGGTCTGGATCATCTCGGTCAGCGGCTCATTGAGTGCCCGTCGCTCGGCGTAGCGGGCGTCGATCGGATCACCGCGGTAGTTCGTCGGCGCGTACATCAAGCCGTTCGAGACATTGCCGTTGTGGGGAATGGCGATGACATCGAGACCCACCTCACGCTGGATTTCCAGGTAGGTCCACAGGTCTTCGGGGTCGACCGAGTCGAAAGACGAATAGGGTGCCTCGGGCCCAGTGTCGCCACGAAAGAACACGTTGCGGTGCATGTTCTGGCTGTTGGGAATGGAGGTCCATTCGAAGGAGATCAGCGTGGTGAACTTGCCTGGGTCGTTGTACTTGTTGGCCGTCTCTACATGGCGCTGCCAGTTGGAAAGGAGGATCTTGGAGTTCACGAAATCCAAGAATGGCCCCGCTGGAACGGCGCTCGTGATCGACGCGATCACCATCGAGGCGGCCTTGTTCTTGTCCGCGGGATCGGAGCTAGTGATCAGCTTTGCGAGTGCGTTGCTATGGAGCGGGCTCTTCGGGTCCGAGAGCTCTGTGAACACGCCCAGGTACTCCGCGTGGTCCGTCAGTGCGACGAAGTCGTAGGGCGTCCCCTTCTTGATCTTCTCGCCCGTGGTCGAAAGCGTGATCTCCTCGCCCATCCCGTACCGGTAGGCGTCGTCCATCGTCTGCCGCACGCCCATCGCGTAGGCGTCGGGGGACATCTCCGAGTGCATGTGCTGTTCACCAAAATAGACGTTCCGGAGCGGGTTGGGCTTTGGTCTAGCTTCTGCGGCAGGCTCGGCCGGTGCGGCCTCCGGAGCTGGGGCCGCCACGGGCGTCGTGCTCTCTGCCTTGTCCGTTCCACCCGATCGGCAAGCGACCATCAGGCCGACAGATGCGCTTACGAGTACGACAACTTTAACAGACGTCTTCATGGAAGTTGTTCCTTTTTTTTTGCTTGATCGTTCGAGATTACTTCTTCCAGGGGAGTGGCACGACCGGTGCGATCGTGATGCGCAGTTGCCATTCCGGCCCACTGCCACCGGGTGGTGGTGTGTAGCCCCAAATCTGTGCGCCAATCTTGACGGGGAAATTCTTCTTGCCGAGAGCGGCAACCTTCACGACACCCACGCCGAGCGGAAAACGGAGCACTTTGGTCTCTCGCGAATACGACCAGACCGGATTAGCATTGACCTGAAATCCGTTGCCAAGATTGATCGCATAGAAGTACTGCCCTCCGACCGTTTGCCCCTCGTCGCGCGTCGGAAAGCTCCAGGTGAACTGGGTAATCGTACCCCAGACGTTGCCCGTCTTCTTAGAAGCAAAGCCGAGCACCACTTCGGGACCGAGGGCCCAGTCGGCGCGAAGCTCGGACTTGGAGTTGGTGGGAAACAGCGTGCTGAACCCTCCCATGACCATAAAGCCGCTCTTGAGAGTCTTGCCGTACAGGGTGTCGAGCGAGATGTTTCCGAACGCAACCGCGGTCTCGACATTGCCGGCCCCGGTGGTAAAGGGCTCGCCGAATTCAACCGGGATGAGCGGCCGGAAGATCACGTTGCCGCGTTTGGTTGGGAATGGAAGCGCGGGCTGAAAGCTGTAGACGAAGCTCGCTCTATGCGCGCCTGGGGCAGAGCCGCCATTTTGTTTAATGTCCAAGAAATTATTCAAAGCCATGACGGGCGCGCTCGGGTTGGCAAGCTTGGACGCCAAGTCCGAACTGCCGCTCGACCCGCTCGTGTCGGAAGGTATCCCCGATTTCTCAAGCTTACACACCGTTGGGTCTTGGTTGGGATGATCCTTTGGATCCGTGCACCCCTCGTACTTGGCTGCGCCCTCAGGCGCTGCTGCCGTTGGAGTCTCGGCCGGCTCGTCGTCCGCAAAGCCCACGCTGCCGTAGAGCGTCAGGGCCGCAAAAGCGACAATCGCCAAGGCAAACTGCAAGTAACCATGTGGGCTTGCGTCACCGGGCAGATCCACGTCGCTTCTCATACTCTAACCCTCCCGTTCACGGACATTCAGGCGAACTTTGTATCGCGACGCAGCGTGGCTGTCTAGCAACGAAACCCAATGATTTCAGCGACGGCCATTTCGCGCCACGCGTCTGTCCGGTCATCTTTTGCGGGGATGTTCCGCCTAGAAATTCGTGATATGGCGTCGTCGATCTTCGGAGGAGCCCAACAGTGAGCGGACGCGTATCTCGGCTAGCCAAAGAGCCGCTTTTTCATTTCCTGATCCTCGGCCTCGCCATCTACGGCGGGTACGCCTGGCTCTACGCCGGTGAGGCCTCCGAGAGCGACCAGCAGATCATCCGGGTGGGCGAAGGGGAGCTCGCATGGATGCGGACGAGCTTCGAGAAGCGATGGAAGCGCGCGCCTACGCCGAATGAGCTGCAGGGCCTCACCCAGGAATACATCCGCGAAACGGCATTCTACCGGGAGGCGTTGGCGATGGGGCTCGACAAGGACGACACGATCGTGCGGCGACGGCTCGCACAGAAGCTCGAGTTTTTGGTGCAGGATCTCATCGACGTGAGCCCACCGACCGTCGCGCAGCTGGAGGCGTACTTTGAAGAGCACCGCGCGGACTATCGGCAGCCGGACCTGATCACCTTCACCCACGCGTTCGTCGACCCGGATAAGAGAGGTGATGAGACGGAGAGCCACGCGGCGATGGTTCGACAGGCTCTAGAGAATGCCGACGACCCGACCAGCGGCGCGAAGAAGCTCGGGGACCCGTTCATGTTGCAGCTCTACTACCCGGAGCGAACCGAAGCCGACATCTCGAAGCTGTTCGGCGGCGGATTTGCTCAGAGCATCGGCGACTTGAGCGTGGGCACGTGGCAGGGTCCGGTGCTGTCTGGGTACGGAGTTCACCTCGTGTACGTGCATGATCACCAAACGTTCCCCGACCCGGCCTATACCGACGTCCAAGACCGCGTGGCCGAGGATTGGGCGGAGGCAAGGCGTGAGGAATTGAACGAGGAGTACCGCGACAGGTTGCTTGAGAAGTACACCATCGTGATCGAAGACGAGGCCAGTGACGACACGCCTGCGCAAGCGGAGCCCTCGCAGTGAGGGTAGCTGGGATCTTTCACGCCTCCCTCCAAGTGTGGCGTTTGTAACCCAGCGCTCCGGCTCTTCGCCAGGGCGCCGGGTGTACGGGTGTGGACCTCATGGTTGACCTGCTTGCCCCAAACCGCTAACTCCGTCCCCTGTAGTGCGGACTCTCGCTGTGATGGTCTGCCCCGCGCTATCAGCGGAGGAGAATCACTATGATCAAGAACATGTTTCAACTGTGTCTCGCCCTCGCGATTTGCGTGGCGATGGTAGGTTGCAAGAAGGCTGAAGACGCGGCCGAAGGAGCAGCGGAATCTGCTGATCACGCGGCGCACAAAGCCGCAGCCGACGCCAAGGCTGCGGCGGGTGAGGCCGCGGCGGACGTGAAGGCAGCAGCAGGCCAGGCTAAAGCGGATGCCGAGGCCGCAGGAGCACACGTCAAAGCGGCGGCCAACAAGGCGGCGGCGGAGGTCAAAGCGGCGGCCGACAAAGCTGTAGCGAACGTGAAGGCAGCGGCAGGCGAGGCCAAAGTGGACACCGAGGCAGCAACAGCAGACGTCAAAGCAGCGGCCGACAAGGCTGAAGCGAGCGTCAAAGCGGCGGCTGACAAAGCTGTAGCGGAGGTCAAAGCAGCGGCCGACAAGGCTGACGCGGACGCAGCGGACGTCAAAGTAGCGGCCGACAAGGCGGCAGCCGAGGTCAAAGCAGCGGCCGACAAAGCTGTAGCGGAGGTCGAAGCAGCGGCCGACAAGGCTGTGGCGAACGTCAAGGCAGCGGCAAGCAAGGCGGCAGCGGACGCCAAGAAGAAGCTAGGCCGCTAACGCGCAGGAACTTCTGGTCGATTGCGTGAAGCCGGTGCGGCCTTTCGCCAAATCGCTAGCGTCGCCTCAGTCGAGTCAGAAGCCGGCTAAGGAGCCTTCTCCATTCCTCCGCAAGCAACGGCGGCGCGACCTGAGGGCTCGAACCCAGCGAAGGCAGGACACATCGTGCGCGT
The DNA here is from genome assembly GCA_964194675.1 of uncultured Coxiellaceae bacterium. Taxonomy (GTDB): domain Bacteria; phylum Myxococcota_A; class Polyangia; order Polyangiales; family Houyiibacteriaceae; genus SG8-38. The sequence continues at coordinate 8,205 of CAXMND010000043.1, forward strand.
GAACCTAGCCAAGGCGGAGAAGCTGGCGAGAAAACGGCGTTAGCAGGCGGGGCTAGTCCATCGAGAGTCGATTGCGCCGCTTACTTCGCGTGCTTCTCGTGGCGCTCTTCGCGGTGTTCCTCGCGCCGTTCCTCGCGATGCTCGTGCTTGGACTCGGTCGGTGCGGGGGCCTCAACCGCCTGCGCCTCTGGCTTCGGCTCCCGCTTCGCCTGATGCGCCTGCTTCGGCTTCCACGCTTCGACGACAAGGGGCACCTCGGGCTCCTTGCAGCCGGGGCCTCCGTCGATGTGCACGGCTTCGTGTCGATACGTCAGCTTGTCGCTTTCGAGACGAGACGCGATCCTGATGCCCATGCGTCCGAGCGCGCCCCCGAGCCCCGCGGAGTCTCCGATGAGATGGGCCGGCTCTTTGCGGGCCTCGACAACCGCATCGACACGAAGCTCGCTCTTGCGGATGCAGGTGCGGGCGGCCAGGTGGACCAGCGGCTTGCCAACCAGGTTCACGAGCCCATTCGCCCAAGCGATGCGCACTGGCTTGGGCAGCGGCTTCGGCTTCATCATGTGGCCTTGGACTTGCTGGATGTAGATCACCGGACCTGGATCGTGACGCTCGCGCCGCACGGTGATGACGGCGCTATCGACGTGGAAGATGACGGGCTTCTTCGTGAACCCGATCGTGAGCGTCGCGTCGTGGACTTCGACCGGCCCGATCTCCATCAACCATGGACCCTTCTCGTGCTTTTCCTGCGGGGGTAGGGACAGGCCACGGCGGATGGTGGGGGGCTCCTTTTTGAGCGCGTCCGCGAGCGACAGCTTGCCAGTTTCGTCGCGATACAGAGTGACCTCGACGCCCTCCACTTTGGTGTTGGTGAGCCGCATTTCGCCATGCCTCATGGCGCCGAGGTTCATCGTCCCGGTCACCTTTTTGACGCGCAGGACGTTTCTGCCCTGCTTGTCGTCCATAGTGAAGTTGTCGACCGAGAGTCTCGCGTGCCCGCCGACCGGCAACGAGGGTTCCTTCTTCGGTGCTTTGTGCGCGGCCGCCTCCGGAGCGTCCGCGCCGGGCACTGAGCCGTCGACCGCCGACGGCGCAGCATCCACGTCTTCCGGCGTTCCAGGAGCTCCTCGACAACCGGGAAGGGAGAACAACCCGACGACCACAGCGCCAACGACCGCCTTCCGCGCCCATACGCAACCGCTCATGCAGGGAGGTTTATCACGACGGGATTGCCGTGAATAGAGGGACGCCAACGGCAAAGGATCCGCTAACGTCGCCTCAGTCGATTCAAAAGCCGGCTAAGGAGCCTTTTCCATTCCTCCGCAAGCAACGGCGGCTCGACCTGAGGGCTCGAACCCAGCGAAGGCAGCCGAACGCCCTTGGGGTATACCGGGATGATCGTGCGCTCGGCCGTCGTACCATCGCGCTCGAGGAGGTCGTGCAGAACCTGTTCGATCGTGTCGACGGGTAGCTTCGGCAGCTCTTCAGCGAACCACTCCTGCACCGCTTCGACGTCGTCGGGGTCGATGTCGCCATACTTGGCGGCTGCGTCGGCGAAAGCTGTGATCGGCGTAGGCATCGTGGTTCCGTTAGCGGAGCGGATCGAGCTCCTTGCTCACTTCGACGGCGGCCGGCACGGTGTAGTAGCAGTACCGGCCGTCGCTTGGTTTCAGCAAGCGCCTCGGGCCAGGTGGGAGCTTGGCCTCATCCGGGAGGACCGTCATGCCACGACGATGATACCACTGGAGCAAGGCATCGCCGCCGCGTTCGTCGGCGTACAGAGCGGTCCTTCCGAGTCGCCGTTCATTGAGCGAATGGGTCACCGCGACATCGAGGGCGATCGATCCCAGACGCCGAGGGATGCGGTCTGCAGGGATTGGGTGATCCGCGATGCTGGACAGGGCTTCATCGGGCGCGGTCGAGAGAAACCAGACGAACACGCTTTCGCGGTGATGGTCGTCCAGCGCAGGGACTCGTCCCAGCAGTTGCACCAGAGCGCAGGGGACGAAGCGGTCTCTTTCCGGGTCGGTGAGTCCTACCGTGTAGCCAGCCGGTTTGCGTATCAGAACACGCCCGGCGACCTCGGCGAAGGGGACGTAGAGGAGCCAGTTCCAGCCGTTGTCGGCCCTGCTCGGATCGCGATCGATGATCGGTTGAACGTGGGAGTGCCACCACAGAACGTGCGGGGCCGTCATTTTCGCGACGCGGATGGGCACGTCCTCACCGCTCTGCGTCGGTGCCCTACGAGCGAAGGGAACGCCCCGCTGCTTTCTCCAAATACCCACGTTACCTCGTCTCGAAGCGCCATGTGAGCAAGGCACAAGCGAAACCGCAAGTCCTAACCGGTGTTGATTCCAGCACTGCCGCGATCGTCTTGCCGGGTCGGCTGTCAGGAGAGGTGGTCGACGATCGTGGCGGCAAACGACGCCGGGAGCGCGACGAGCACTGTCTGATTCAGGGCGACGGTCGGGTCGGTGAGCCAGGGGGCCTGGTTCACGACGAGGAGGTTGGCCGAAGACACGATCACCGTCAGTCCGTAGATGCTCAGCACGCGCAAGAGGAAATACCGCCAGTGCTTCCGGAAGCGGCCGCGGAAGTACGCCGCGTAGACGAAGCCCGCGATGAGCAGGACCGACATGCAAGCGATTGCAATGATGTTGCTCGGCGGCAATTCTTCTGCGATCTCCCACGTATCCTTGCTCATCGCGATCGGCAACGCGATCGCACCCGCCCCGACGACGATCTGCGCGACGTCCTTGAGCCGCGTTTCGTGCTGATGGTCCGTCGTCGTGGTCATCCGTCCTACCGTCTTCTACGCGTCCTCGAGCGCCTCGTCACGCTTCCGACTTTTTGTGCCAAGTGGCGC
>CAXMND010000044.1:0-112998 GCA_964194675.1 uncultured Coxiellaceae bacterium
AGTGTGCGAGAGATTTTCGTTTGTGGTCGAGCGAGGAGGAAAGCCGACCACAAGCGAAAAGATCCGCACACTATATGTCGAGGTTGGTTACGTTGAGAGCATTGCTCTCGATGAAAGCGCGGCGCGGCTCGACTTGGTCACCCATCAGCACGGTGAAGATCTCCTCGGCCTCGACGGCGTCCTCGATTCGAACCTGAAGCAACCTGCGGGTTTCGGGGTCCATCGTGGTGTCCCAAAGCTCGTCTGGGTTCATTTCGCCGAGCCCCTTGTAGCGTTGGATACCGAGACCCTTGCGGGCGCGGGCATCGATGTTCGACCAGACCCCGTCGACGTCGGGGACCTCGGTCGCCTCGCCGCTCGGATTGCCGGCCTTGTCGACGACGGTGAGCAAGAATGGCGGCTCGCCGAGTGCTCGAATCCCTTGATGAATCTGACGGAGCTCGGCGATGTTGCCGGCCGAAAGCAAGTCGAAGTCGATCGTCGTCACACGATGGGAAGCGCCCTCTTGGGTTTCTATGACCACCCGGTACCGATCGTGTTCTTCGTCGCTCTCGACCACCGCGTCGAGCTCACTCGGGCGCTTGCTTTGGACGTAGGCCTCGACCGCCTCGATAGCGGCTTCGACCTTCGCTCGGTCGGCGAGGTCCTCGACCTCGAGCTCGGTCGATGTGACCAGACCTTCGATGACCAGCGGGTCAACGCGGTGACCGATGTTCTCTAGCAGCAGTCGAAACCGGGCCACATCGGCGAGGAGGCGCTGCAGAGGCTCGCCAGTCAGCTGCGTGCTCCCCTCCTTCATGCTGAGAACAACGTTGTCCGTGCCGAGCTCGATCAGGTAACGGCCCATCGCGTCGTCATCTTGGAGGTACCGCACCTTCTTGCCCTTGCGCACCTTGTAGAGCGGAGGCTGGGCGATGTAGAGGTAGCCCTTATCGATCAACTGCGGCATCTGTCGGTAGAAGAACGTCAGCAACAACGTCCGGATGTGCGATCCATCGACATCGGCGTCGGTCATGATGATCACGTGGTGATACCGAAGTTTCTCGATGTCGAAGTTCTCACCACCTTCGACGCCGCAGCCGAGCGCCGTGATCAGCGTCCCAATCTCCGCGCTCGAAAGCATCTTCTCAAAACGCGCGCGTTCAACGTTTAGAATCTTACCGCGTAGTGGGAGAATCGCCTGAAAGCGACGTTCGCGCCCCTGCTTGGCACTGCCACCAGCTGAATCTCCCTCGACGATGTAGACCTCGCTCTCGGAAGGGTCCTTGCTCTGACAGTCGGCAAGCTTCCCGGGCAAAGTGCTCGCGTCGAGCACACCTTTGCGCTGCACCATTTCTCGGGCGCGCCGAGCAGCTTCGCGAGCGCGGGCAGCCAGCACCGTCTTTTCGATGATGCGCCTCGCTGCCTTCGGGTTCTCCTCGAGGTACTGGCGGAGCTTCTCGTTGACCACGCTCTCGACGATCCCTTTGACCTCGCTCGATACGAGCTTGTCTTTTGTCTGCGAGGAGAAGGAGGGATCTGGGTGCTTGATCGAGATGATCGCGGTCAGCCCTTCTCGCACGTCTTCGCCGCTGAGGGGATTCTTCAAGTCTTTGAGGAGCTTCTCGCGCGAGCCGTATTGGTTGATCACACGCGTCAGTGCCGTCCGCATACCAGTGAGATGCGTGCCGCCGTCGCGATTGAAGACGTTGTTGGTGTAGGGGAAGATCGACTCGTTGTACGAATCGCTCCACTGCATCGCGATCTCGATATCGACGCCTTCTTTCACGGCGTGAAGGTAGATCACGGCATCGTGAAGGGGCGTCTTCTTTTGGTTCAACGTCTCCACGAATTCGCGGATGCCGCCCTCGAACCTGTGTGTGATGCTCTTGCCGTCGCCACGTTCGTCTTCGAGCGTCACTTCGAGGCCGGCGTTCAGGAACGAGATCTCGCGCAGGCGATTGTTCAGCACGTCGAAGCTGAAGTCGGTCATGCTGAAGATCTGGGTATCCGGCTTGAACGTGACTTTGGTACCGGTCTTATTGCTCGTACCGATCGCCTTGAGCGGCGACTTCGGGACCCCACGCTCGTACTCTTGGAACCAGAGCTTGCCCTCTCGGCGAATCTCCATCTTGAGCCACTCGCTCACGGCGTTGACCGCACTGACGCCAACGCCGTGGAGACCGGCGGACACCGAATAGCTGTCGCTGTTGAACTTCCCGCCAGCGTGCAGTTGAGTCATCACGACCTCGGCGGCGCTCACGCCCTTCTTGTGCATGCCAACGGGAATCCCGCGCCCATCGTCGATAACGCTGATCGAGCCCTCCGAATGGACGATGACTTGTACGTGATTGCAATAAGCCGCGAGGTGCTCGTCGACCGCGTTATCGACCGCCTCCCAAACCAAGTGATGCAGGCCACTACCATCGTGCGGGTCACCGATGAACATCCCTGGGCGCTTCCGTACTGCCTCGAGTCCCTCGAGCACTTGGATGGCACTTTGGTCATAGCCGGACGCGGCTTGGGCACTGTCAGACGCGGCGCTTGACGCTTCCGCGGTCGGTGGGTCAGCCATAGCGGTTTCTAGCCTCAAGGGGGGTCTAATGCAAGGCCTGATCTGCTCTCTAAGTCCTTGATCTGACAAATGAATTTCTGGGTCATCAGGGCTCAGTCACCGAGGACTCGCCGGCGGGTCAACCGGACCGACAGAAGGGTGCACGGAACCAGGAAAAGCAGAGTCGACCCAAGCAACCCGACCAGGTGCGGACCGGGGTTTCCGAAGACCAAGAGGCCACGTGCAGCCTCCGCGAGTTGGTACACGGGATTGATTTGCCACAGTATGCGGAGCAACTCATTCTGCGGGTCGATGGGGAAAAAAGTGTTGCTCACGAGGCTCAACGGCCACCCGATCAGGTACACCGGATAGTTCATGTGATCGATCGCGGGCACGATCGCCGTAAAGATCAGCGCGAATGACGCGAAAGCGCATCCTGCGATGAAGCCTAGAAAGGGCATGAACACGAGGAACCCCAGCTTGATGTCGACCAGGCCGATCAAATCGAAGACGGCAACAACGACGCAGACGATCGAAATGTTGACCATCCCGCGTGCCGATGCCCAAAGGATCTCACCCCAAACGACGCTCGGAAGCTCGACCTGGGTCGCCAAGATACCGTCCCATGTCTTCTGGTAGAACATGCGAAAGTACGCGGCGTAGAGAGCCTCGTAGTACGGCGTGCCGAATCCCGTGTATGCGATGAGCCCGGCCGCGACGTAGGTCGCATAGTTGATGTGGGTCCCATGGTAGTCGAGGTCCTCGATGTAGCCGCTGAAGCCGATACCGAACGCGACGAAGAAAATCACGGGCTCCATGGCCGGCGGAATGATGGCGGTTCGCCAGTGTCGAAGGAAAACGAGCCAGTTTCGCCTGAATACTGCCCAGGACTGCCAATGCACCGCTGCGGTAAGACTTTCGGCGGCGCTCATCGAATCCTCCCGTTTCGCCGCGCGAGAGCGATGAACAGGTCGTCCAGATTGGGGGGCCGAACTTGCCACGTGGCCCCTTCGAACTCGGACGACAAGGCCAGCAAGTCGTCCTTGCTCACCGCAATGCGGAGCTCGCCGAGCACGGTGGCCACTTGCTCGGCCCCGCGACCCCGGAGCCAGGTTTCGATCCGATCCCGCGCAGGCTCGCGGCGTGGGATGACGATCACGTGTTCGCCGAGGAGATCTCCGATGACGCGATGAGGCTCCCCGTGCACAACATCGCGCCCCTCGTGAATGACTAGGAGCTCATCACTCAGGCGCTCGGCCTCGTCCATGTAGTGAGTCGTCAGAATGATTGCCAGACCCTCAGACCGCATGCTGTCGATCAGCTCCCATGCATCGAGTCGAGCACTAGGATCCAAACCGGTGGTGGGCTCGTCGAGGAACAGCACGCTTGGGCGATGGATGATCGATCGCGCGATCAGAAGCCGTCGCACGAAGCCGCCGGACAAGACGTGAGGCGAATCATCAGCGTAGGGGGTGAGCTCAAAGCGTTCCAACAGCTCCGCAACACGGTATTCGAGATTCTCGACCCTAGGTCGAAAATAGCTCGCGTAGATGAGGAGGTTCTGGGCAACCGTGAAGTCGTAGTCGAGCGAGTCCTCCTGGGTGCAGACGCCGATCATGCGCTTGGCCTCGGAGCGCTGCTTCGAAAACTCCATCCCTGCATAGGAAATGGTGCCCTCTTCGGGAGGCACGAAGCCGTAGAGCATCCGAAGCGTCGTCGTCTTTCCTGCGCCATTCGGACCGAGAAGACCGAGCACGGACCCCGGACGGCATTCGAGGTTGAGATGATCGACGACGACCCGACCTCCGTAGCTCTTGGTGAGGCCTCGTGCCTCGAGAATGGCTGTTGTCACCATGAAACAATGTGGGAAGATGACGAAACATGGCGGAGCATCTTATGATGGCAATGCGATCGCGCTCGTTTAGAGGGCGTCGCGACGCGGAGCAGCCATGGTGAACCGGACGACAGGTGATGAGTCAGCACCCCGAAGCAGCGTCGGGCGCGTGTTGGACAGCCGGTGGATGATGGCGGTAGCGGTCCTTGCGGTGCTCGTCGCCATCGCGTGGGCACTGCTCGAGCGAAACCCCGCGAGGAAGCAAGCCGCGGTGACGCCGGGCGAAGGTGCCATGGCCAGGGTGGAGCTCCTCGGAGTCCCCCCGGGCGCCGAGGTGACGTTGGATGGCACGGAGATCGAGAACACCGTGTTTGGTGTGACTCCTGGCGTGCGCCATGCGCTCGAGGTTCGGGATCCGAGCGGCCGTTCTTGGCGCCAAGTCTTTCTCGCCGCGGGCTCTTTGTCGTTGGTCGTCCAGCTTCGAGAGGATTTCGTGGAGGTCCCGGTTCGGCAAACTAAGGAGTGAGCGAGGCTCCTCCGTTCACGTCGAATCCGCGGAGCCGCGCATGTACCGAAACGACGCGATCCGACACGTTCGAACGCATCGTGGAATCCACCGCGACGGGTCCTACGAACGGGCAATAGATGGTTCGAACTTCAAGCTCGAGCTTTCCGCCGGTTTCGACGACCTCGAGGCAGCCACTGAAGCTGCCGGCCGTGGTTTCGATCGAAGCTTCGGTCGATACGAGGCGACCCGTGCGGCCGCCTCGGGCTGGCCAGCTCGCGCCTTCCTCGAACGGTGCGCGAAAAAGCCAAACGCCTTCGGATACGACATGGATGCCTTCTTCACGAATGTCGTACTTCACGCTCCCCTGACCGGTGCGGACCGTTACGATCGATCCGCGTACGGTTTCGACTCGAGTCACGGCAAGCGTGCTAAGTGGCTCACCGGTGCTCACGTCGTATGACCATGCGTTGCCGAGACGTAGTGGGTAGAGGTCGATCGGTGTGATCACCAAAGGTGGATCCGGGGTGGTCGGTTTCGACGCTCCGCAGCCCAACACCGTAAGACACGTCACGAGAAGCCCTGCTCCCATCCAGCTCGTCATGTCAGGTGAGCTTAGCAGCTCCCATGTAGGCAGGTGGCGCATATTCGCGAACACGGCACATCCTGTTACGATACAGTGGTGACTGCGAAGGCCACCATCTTGGTTCTCGACGACGACCCTTCTGTCCGCCACTTGTTGCAAGTGCTTCTCCGAAAAGAAGGCTACGCGGTGATCGCCGCCGGTGATGTGCAGTCAGCGTTGGCGCAGTGCGGAGTGCAACTTCCGGACCTGATGGTCGTCGATTTGATGTTACCCATCGAAGATGGCGAGATGTTCTTGCGCGAGTTCCGCCGTCGATGGGGGCAGGTCGACGTTCCGGTCATCCTGTTGAGCGCAAGCACCGCGCGCAACGAAATCGCACGCGATCTCAAGGTAGCAGCGACCCTCGGAAAGCCGTTTTTCGCCGAGGACTTGCTGGAGCTCGTGGTAACCCACACGGCTACAGGGGAGCCTGCAGCCACGGGCTGAGGCTTTCGTCGTCCGAGCGCGCTTCCCGTGGTATGAGCCGCGCCATGGATCGAGTGTACGCGGACGGGTTGTTCGCCAACGAAGTCGTCCTGATAACCGGTGGAGGGACCGGGATCGGTTTGGTCTCCGCGACGGAGATGGGCCTTCTAGGAGCCAAGGTCGCCATCTGCGGCAGACGGCAGGAACCGCTTCAAGAGGCGGTGAAGGAACTCGGATCCCTGGGCATCGATGCCTTCGGTGCCCCCTGTGACATTCGCGAACCGGAGGTCATCGATGGGTTCGTCGACACGGTGCTGGAGCGTTTCGGCCGCATCGACGTCCTGGTCAACAACGCGGGCGGCCAGTTTCCTACGACCGCCGAGTCGCTCTCGGCGAAGGGCTTTCACGCCGTCATCCGCAACAACTTGGTCGGTACGTGGGCAATGACCCACGCGGTAGCGAACAAGGCGATGATCCCGCAGAAGCGGGGCCGAATCGTGAACGTCATCGCTAACATCATTCGTGGCTTCCCCGGCATGATCCATACCGGCGCCGCACGAGCAGGGGTCGACAACATGACCAAGACTCTCGCGGTCGAGTGGGCAACGCATGGCATCCGCGCCAACTCGGTAGCGCCCGGTGTGATCGTGACGAGCGGGACGAAGCAGTACCCCCCGGAGCTTCTCAACAGCGCGGAAAAGGCCAACCCTCTTCATCGCCTCGGCACCGCGGAAGAGGTCTCCCACCTCATCACATACCTCGCATCACGCTACGCAGACTTCATCACCGGCCAGACGGTGTACATCGACGGGGGAGCAAGCATCTGGGGCGACCAATGGGAAGTCCCGGAGGACGTCCCGAAGTATCCGCCATATCCTATTCCCGGGCGCGAATAGCGCTCGTCGTTCACGTGGTCCCTAGGTCTTCTCTCCTTCTCTCTGGAACAGGCTGATGAGATACGCGGCGCCGACTCCCACGAAATACAGCAACACCAACGGGATCAACATCATCACCATGGTGTAGACGTCTTGAGGCGTTAGTAGCATCGAGATGAAGGCCGCGACTATGATCCACCAGCGTGAGAACTGGAGCAACTGACGCCAAGTCACGATGCCAGCGCCAGCAAGGAATGTGACGATCACGGGTACCTCGAAGACGACGCCAAACGCCAACAGCATCCTCCGGAAGAACGGCATGTAGTCTTTCACGAACAGCGTCGCGACGAGCGTTTCGTCGCTGAAGCCGAGCAAGACCGTGAACGCCTCGGGGAAAACGAGTTTGTACCCGAACACCGCTCCGCCCACGAAACACAGGGTAGACGCGATGATGAACGGAACCGCTAGTGCTTTTTCCTTCTTGTAGAGGCCCGGGGAGATGAACATCCACAGCTGCCAGAAGATCCAGGGCGACGCCAACAAGAGGCCCACGATGAGCGAGTTCTTCATGTACATCATGAAGGCGTCCGCGGGTCCGGAGAAACGCAATACCGCCTCGCCCGGCAGTTGGAGCTTCTCCCACGCGGGTTGAAGCGGAGCCACCAAGAAGTCTTTGATCTCCTTCTTGAAGAACCAAGCGATCGCCACCGCGGGAACCAGGGCCAGGATGCTTCGAAGCAAGCGTGCTCGAAGCTCGCCGAGGTGCTCGAAGAAGCTCATCTCCTGATCGGCCTCAGGCGCCGAGGGGGGCTCGGGAGCCGTGGCCTGGATGGAATCGGTCATGGGTGATTCGCCTTGGCCGAGTCGTCGGGCTCGGGCGGCTTGTCTGTATCGGTGGCCGGCTCGGGCGTCACGGGCTTTCGAAGTGCCTGCGCGGCGTCACTCGGCGGGGGCACCGGGGGCGGGGTTGAAGGTTGCGGTTGCCGTTGAGGCTCCGGCTCCGGTTCTTCCTGCTTTGACTCGGTCGGTACGGGTCGGGCGCGCGGCGGTCGAACTGGTGGAGAACGGAAAGGATCGCCTTCTCGCATGAGCTCGTCCAACCCGATGGCATCCTTGAACTCGCGGCTCGCGCCCCTTACCCGGCGCATACCCTTGCCGACCGTCCGCATGAAGGTCGGAAGCTTCTCCGGCCCCACTGCCAGCAGAAGGATGACCAGGAAGACAATCAGCTCCGTGGGTCCAATCCCAAACATGTTCCCCTAGAATGAGGCGTAGGGCCCCTGAGGGGCAACCTAAGCGCTTTAGGCGTCCGGATCACGCCTCGAAACGCAACTGTCGCAATCGCTCCACAGCGCGATTGACGGCACGGACACGCCTTTCGTAGTCACGTGTGAGCTCTTGGATGCGAGCCGCGGCGACAAGTGTCTGCTCGGAGGTCTCCGAATGCTTGCGGTGCGACTGCTGAAGCTGATGAGCCATGTCCGAGATGTGCTCGATCGCTCCGGTCATTTGTCGACCGCCTTCCGCCTGTTCTTGGCTGCTGCGCTCCATTTGCTGCGTGATGAGGCGCATGTTGTCAGCGCTTTTCATGATGAGCTCCGAGCCTCGAGCTTGTTCGGCCGTGGCGGCGGCGATCTGCTGAACGGTGTCGGCGATGCGGCCGATGGCATCGGTCACTTGCTTTGATCCTTGTGCCTGTTCGACCGTCGCACGCGCGATGCCGCCCACCATCGCGGTCGACTGCTTCGACGATTCGAGGATCTTCTTGAGGGCTCGCTCTGCATCTGCGCTGACGGTGACGCCTCGGTCGACCGTACCTGCCCCGCGCTCGACCGCTTCGATGGCGTTCCTGGTCTCCTCCTGAATGGTCTTGATCAGATCGGCGATCTCTCTGGTGGAAGCGCCCGCCCGCTCGGCGAGGTCCTTGATCTCGTCGGCGACGACTGCAAACCCTTTGCCGTGTTCGCCGGCTTGCGCAGCGATGATCGCGGCGTTGAGCGCGAGAAGGTTGGTCTGCTCGGCCACGTCGTCAATGACGTTCAGGATGTCTCCGATAGCCTCGATACGGTCTCCCAAACTCGAGATTTTCGTGACTGCCTGCAGCGAGGTCGACTTGATGAGATTGATCTCGTCGATGATTTTCAGAATCGATTCCGCGCCGGTTTCTGCATCTGCCGCGACCTCTTGGGAGAGCCTGGCCGTCTCCTTGGCATTCGATTGCACCTGATCGATCGAAACGTCCATCTCGTTCATCGCGGACGACGTCTCCTCGGCCGTCAGGGCTAGGGCGTCCACATTTCGCGCCACTTCCTTGATGCTGTAGGTCATTTCTTCGATGGAGGACGCGGTTTCGCGGACGCTCGACCCTAGATTACCCATGTTCTCGGCAACTTCATGGTTCGTCGCCGTCATTTGCAGAATGCTCGAGGAGCTTTCCTCCGTGCTCGAGGAAAGCGCCTCGACGCGATCGCCGATCACCTGAAGCGAGATGGCCATCGACTTCAACGCGCGCGCGGTCTCTTCGATGGCAACCATCTGCTCACCGAGGCCGCTGGTAAGCTCCTGGACGTTCTCCCCGAGCGTGTTTTCGACGTCGTTGACTTCGGTTTGGATCTCCCGCAGCCGTGCGTCGACTTTGGCGACCTCGAGTGATGGCGGCTGGCCCGACGCAATGATCAACATCCCGAGCACGCCAAGGATGGATGCCACGACCCCTGCCACGGCGACGGTCAGAGCGCCGGTCTCAGCTCCGATCGGCCCGACGGCGAACGCGAACACGAAGCACAACGACCCCGGAAAGATATAACGGCTCTTGGCAATAGCCCGAAACATGACCCCCACTAACGTCAGTAAGGGTATCTGGCGGCAGGACGGCCAGGCAAGTTCCGCTTGAATCTCCGGATCTTCCGTTCAGAGCGGATTGGTGAGGAGCTGCATCGAGATCTGGAGGGCCAGCGAGTAATCGCCTTCCATCTTGAGCTTCCCGCCGAGGAAAAGCTCTTGGATCGTGAGCTCGCCACGGCGAACCGCCTCGAGGTCTGAGAACTGGAGCTCCGTGACAAAACCAGGCTCGGCTGGGACCTCAGGAACGTTGAAGGCTACCCGCAGGACCACGTCCCCCAACTCGGGAACACCCCTGATGGTCGCCTTGAAGGTCATGGGCTGCCCGGCGAGCGCGTCCTCGAACCGCTTGGACGCCGTTTGGGCCGCTCCGACCGCCACTTCATCGTCCTCTAGGGCACCGGATTCAAGCGCCTCGCCGAGCAAAAGTTGAACCGCATCGCCAGGAATTTTGGCTGTCGCCCTGAGGGGGACGCCTTCGGCTGGCTCGTCTCCCGCCGTCAGGGAGCCCCCGTCGCCCGATAGAACGATTGGCGGGTGGTCGTCGACCTCGAGGCGTACCGCCCCTGTCACTCCTTTGACGTCGGCAAGGATGCGCTGCGCCCGCTCGTCCCCAGCCGTGGCGCGGGCCTTAAGGACTTCCACTCCGCGGGTGAAGAGCTTTGGGAAGGTGTCTCGGAGGAACTCGATCGGTTGTATGGTCATGAGCGGCGGAGTGTAGCCAAGAAGGCCACTCGCACCAAGCTGGCGAAATGGCTCATAATCAGCCACCATTCGGAGCCATGTCGGAGGAGGAGCACCGACCTACCGTATTGGTGGTGGGCCAGGGCGAACCGATGCAGACGGCGCTGGGCGAGGCGCTTCGTCGCCACGGGGCGTCTGTCGCGGCGTGTGCGACCGCGGAGCTCGAGAACGCGGCGCGCGTCTACGCACCAGATCTGGTCGTCCTGATCGGCGACGCCGCGGTGCGGGGCGGCGCGAATGTCGTGCAACGGATGGCGGCAAACCGAGCAACCGATGTTCTGCCCATCGCCGTCGTCTCGAGCGAAGCCGTCCTCAAGCATGAAGAGCCAGACTTTCGCGCCGGCGCAGTAGCAATTGTGCCGCGAGGCGCGGGGGCCGACGCGATCGCTCGTCGACTTGCCGACCTCGCGCGGGAAGTACCCGACCGCACCGGCCTCGCAAGGGGCGAGCTCAATGAAGACAACTTGAAGGACATCGTGTCCCTGGTTTCGAGCGACCACAAGACCGGCATCTTGAGCATTCAGTCTCCGAAGGGCGTTCTCGAAGGCATGCCGATGGTGATCGAGACCGAATCGCCAAGCGCTCACAACATGGAAGTGATCCTCGAGCGTCTGCAGGAGGCGATCGCCGAGGCCGGGCCTCTCGAGTACGAGTTTCACGAGGCGAGCGGGGGTCGACTGTCGACCTTTCCCGCTCCGATCGAACCTACAGAGCCTGCAGAAGAGATCGACCTCCGCGCGCTCGAGGGAACGCGAATAGTGATTCTCGACTCGGACGAGCTTCGTGCGGAGAAGCTCGCTCACGCGCTGCACGCAAGAGGGGTACAGGTCGCCGCAGCCGATTTTTCGACCGCAGTCATCCCCAGGATTCGAGAGGTCGACCCGCAGGTCGTCGTGATGGACTCAAACGCAGTCGGCGGTAAGGGTATCGAGTTCGTCCGTGCTATTCGCAGGGATCCGCAGCTTCGCTGGTCTTCGATGCTCGTGGTGCGGTGGGATGATTTCTGGCCGAGCGCCTTCTCGGATGCCGAACCGGACCTCGCACAACTGACCGCACGTGTCATGCCCCTCATCGAGCAAGACACGGTGATCACTCGTCGCGTCACCGACGAGATCGATTTCGACACGAGGCTCGAGCTGATCGGCCCCGGGCGCCTGCTGCGCGCACTCGGTTCGGTTGCCGGTGTGCGTCACGTCGCAATCGCCGGGAACAAGCGAAGCATCCAGGTAGACATCGCGGACAACTCGATCGTGGGGGCATACGCGACGCTTCGGGAAGGAACGACCCAGAACTTCCAAGGCATGCCCGCTCTGACAGCGCTCTGGGGTATGAACTCGGGCCGTGTTTCGATCCGGGAGCAGGAGCTCCCCTCGGTCGCGAACATCATGATGCCGGTCGACGAAGCGCTCGGGGTTGTGGCGCGCGAGCTCGGCCTCGCCGAAGGGGAGAACGACGTAGTCGGGGACGAACCGACCGTCCCGCCAGCCGCACCGGCCGTGCGGGATCACGCGACGATGGCTCCGAGTGCCCTGTCTAGTGAGGAGCTCCAAGAGCTACGGACCATGGCACCCCCCAGGTTCCAGCATCTTCAAGCCGCGGGTGCCGAAGGGCAGGCGCTCTCCGAGGACGAAGCTCCGACGAACAAGATGCCCCAACCACTCGCGAAGGTAGAGACCGAACGTCGCGCCGCCGCTGTTGCTGGCAGTCTACGAGAGAGCAACGGTCCTGAACGACACACCGACCACGGCGCAACGCGTCCCCCGAAGAAGACCCAGATGGGCCTTGCACCGGTATTCGAAACGCTCCCCGATGCGGCCGACAAGAAGACGGCCTCCCCGAGGCAACCGACCCCGCCATCACCACCGCCCTCCAGCCGAAAGTCCTCGCGAGGTCCGCTGTTTGCGGACGAGGCGTTCGAGCACGAGCTCGCGCCGATGCTGGAAGGGCCAGCCACGATTCTCGCGCCCGCCGCGACCCCCTCGACACCCGCTTGGATTCAGGTCCTGCTTCTCATGGCGGTCATCGGAGGCGGCGGTTTCTTGGCCTGGCAGCTCTGGCTCGGCGCCGACTCGGATGCGGTCACGACCGCCGAGGTCGAAAAGGATACGCCTACCGACAAAAGCCCGATCACCGGACCCGCAGACGGGCTCGAAGCCGCGGATGAAGGTCTCACGGACGAAGCGCCCCCTCCCAAGAAAGAAGTCGTGGAGGCGAAACCCCAGGAGGCGGAGCCTGAAGTGAAGCCGCCAGCCCAAGAGAAGCCGAAGCTGGTCATTCCCACGCGAAACCTGCCCCGAGATCCGGGCGAGGCATCCGACGTCCTCGTGCGCCGTGCCCTTGCCTTGATCCGAGGCGGTGAGCTCAACCGAGCAGAGGCGACGCTCGACCGCGCATGGGAGCTCGACCCGAAGAATCCGCAGGCCATGGCCGGCTACGCCACCCTCTACATCACTGCCAAGGAGGGCGATCGGGCGGTCAAATGGGCCGAGCGAGCTGTTGAAAAAAGGCCCCGCCGCGCACCGTACAGAGTGCTCCTCGGAGATGCCCTCATGCTTCGAGGCGAGGCACGCCGGGCACGCAAAGCCTGGCGAAAAGCCCTCGAGCAGGACCCCGACAATCGAGCAGCGCGGGCGCGCCTCGCCAAGACCACTGGCACGACCGCCAATTAGTTGCGCATTTTCGGGCCCCAGGCCTAGCGTCGACCCATGTCGAGACGAATCTGGTGGGCGAGCCTGTTGCTAGGACTGAGCGGCTGCTTGATACAGAACTTGAGTCCCGAAACAAGGCTTCGCGACGCAGTGATCGAGCTCAACGAGGGAGCGCGCTGGGGTCGAATGGACGTCGCGGCCGGTTACGTGTCGCCGGTGTTCCAGAACCAGTTTCGGTTGTCGCATGTGCGCTGGGGGCGGGACATCCAGATCGCGGACAGCGAGATCCTCGCTGTCAACGCCCACACCGAGGAAGATGGCTCGGGAGCGCTCTCCCGCGTTGCGATCCGCTGGTACGATCACGAGACAATGGTCATCGCGCAGACCGTAATCCGACAGGCATGGCAGAAGCACAAGCAAACGTTCCTGCTGGTCAACGAGTCCGTCGAGAATGGTCATCCGGGCCTGCTCGCGATTCCTCAATTGGACCGGCCCGTCGAGGGACCCGTCGAAACCGAAGAGTATGAGGACTTCGACGACGCTCAGTGGAGCAGCGTCTACTGACTCAGCCGACGCCCACCGCGCTCCGCACGCGCTGAATGGTCGCGTGGGCAATGGTGCGCGCCTTGTCTGCGCCGTCACTCAAGATCGCATCGAGCTTCGGCTCGTCAGAACGAGTCTCGATGTACGCTTCTCGCTTGGGGCCGATCTCGGCTTCGATCGCCTCGTAGAGTTCCTGCTTGGCGTGGCCCCAGCCGTAGCCGCCCGCTTCGAGCTTGTGCTTCATCTCGGGGGCCCGCTCCGGGGCGACGAGCTCGTAGAGATCATAGACGGTCGAGCCTTCGGCGGTCTTGGGATCGTCGAGCGACTCGGAGCCCGTGGTGATACTCATGATCACCTTTCGAAGCTTCTTGGGCGATTCGAAAAGGGGAATCCCGTTGCCGCCGCTCTTGCTCATCTTCTCGCCGTCGGTACCCGGTACGAGGGGAGCCTCGGTGATCAACGCTTCAGGCACGACGAGCGTGTTCTCGCCGTAAATGTGGTTCAGCCGCATCGCGATGTCGCGAGTAAGCTCCAGATGCTGCTTCTGGTCCTTGCCAATCGGCACTACGTCAGTGTCGTAAAGAAGAATGTCGGCGGCCATCAGCAGCGGGTAGTTGAAGAGCCCAGCACTCGGTGAATCGCCCCGTGCAAGCGCGTCTTTGTAGGCATGGCCGCGCTCGAGCTGGCCCTTCGCCAGCATACAGCTCAAGACCCATGTGAGCTCGAACACGTAGGACACGGCGGACTGTCGGTAGAGCAAGGTGCGCTCCGGATTGAGACCGCAGGCAAGCCAGGTGGCCGCGACGTCACGAATGTAGCCTCTCAGCTGCCCTGCATCCCTAACGGTCGTGAGCGCGTGGTAGTCCGCAATGAAGTAGAGCGTTCGATACCGGTCGACGAGCGAGAGCGCGGGACGGATCGCACCGAGGTAGTTTCCGAGGTGCGGCAGGTGCGTCGGTTTGATACCGGTCAGTGACGTCTTCACCGGGCGGAGGGTGTCCCATGTGGACATGCGCGGCAACCGGGGTAAGAACGCGGAACCATGACAGATCGTCCGTTCAAGGTCCTTGGCATCCAGCAAATCGCCGTCGGCGCGTCTGACAAAACGGCCCTCGTCCGACTGTGGGTCGACGCGCTCGGGCTGACACCCGCCGGAAATTTCCGAAGCGAACAAGAGAACGTCGACGAGGACATCGTCACGATGGGCGCTGGCGCATTCGCGGTCGAGGTCGACCTCATGCAGCCGATCGATCCCGAGAAGAAGCCTAGGGTCGACAGCCCGCCTCTCAATCACGTCGGGCTATGGGTCGACGACATCGACGCGGCCGTGGAGTGGCTGAGCGCTCAGGGGATACGTTTCACGCCTGGTGGAATCCGCCCTGGTGCGGCCGGCCATCGCGTGTGCTTCATTCACCCGAAGGGCAACGAAGAAGCGCCAATCGGTGGAGAAGGCGTCCTGATCGAGCTTGTCGAGGCTCCTGCGGAGGTTCGAGACGCGTTCGAGGCGCTAGGCTAGGGGCTGGGGTGCGCGAGCAGGAGCTTGCGGGCCATCTCGTACTCGTAGAAGCTGACCATTTGGGTATCGAGGACGCGTTGAAGCTGAGCGTTCGCCGCATCGTGATCGCCTGCTACGAAGAGGCGGGTGGCTTCGTAGAACAAGGCCTCGGTCTCCTCCCCGAGGCTCGAAGCTACGGTTAGAAGGTCGTCGTAGCTGATATCCTGAGCGCCGAAGCTGGCGAGCTTTCCCCACCAGTTGGCGGGCTGACCGAGCCGGCGAAGCAGCTCGGTGTGCTCGGGGCTCGGGGCCTGCTCGGCGCGCGCTGCGATGAACTGGAGCCAGAGGGTGAAATACACCTTCCATTCGGGCGGCAGGTTCAGCTGGAGTTGCGCGCGGCGCCAGACGGTCGATGCGAACTCGGGGTCGGGCTCGGCGACGACGAGGTGCGAAAGGATGGTGGCGTACACCTCTCGCCACTGGGGGGCGAGGGCCATCGCACTATGGAACGCATCGAGTGCTTCGTCGTGCCGGCCGAGATTGTCCAAGAGGACTCCGCGGCGTATCTCGACCAGCGCTGCGGTAGGCCCTTCGACGAGACCGACCGCCTCGCTCCATGCGACGAGCGCAGTCTCGTGGTTCGTTTTCATTTCGCGTGCGCGACCTTGAGCGCCCGCGGCGTTGCCAATGTGCTCGAGGATCTCTGCGCGATGGAGGGAATCGCTCAACGTATTCAAAGGGGTGAGTGCGAGAGCACGCTGATAGTAAACCTCTGCGCCTTTGGGGCGCCCGGTGCGCTCGAGAAGAAGGCCGAGTTGAAGTAACGCGTTGGAATTCTCGTCGCGAGCGATGCTTGCTTCGAACCGCTGCTCGGCCTCGTCGACATGGCCGGCGTTCATTTCCAGCATGCCGATCAAGAACTCGAGTTGGTCCGGCGCTATCGGAGGGGCCGAGTCGGGCCAGCGTTCGAGCCTTGCCGCGAGGATCTGCTCGGCACCGCGGGCCAGGGAGTTCGATCGCTCCGGATGGGGATCCATGAGACGACTCTCGATGAACTCGTCGAGCTGGTCGAGCGCTTCGTCATAGAGCTCGATCATCTCCGGCGCCAGCTCGATCGCACTGACATACCAGGCAGTCGCGTCGGCGAATCGGCCCTCGTCGGCGGCGACGCGCGCCATGCAGCGGCGAAATCGGAAGTCTTTGGGGTATCGGCCGAGGGACGCGCGACAAAGGCCGGACGCGACGTCCGGTCGAGCAACCGAAAAGCCTTCGACCAGCTCATAGGTGGCATCGGCGCCCTCCTTGTCTTGGCTCTTGGCGACCCGCAGAAGATCGAGCAACCGAATCTGCAGATCGCCACCGGGACCCATGTTCTCGACCTGCGTGATGGCCGAGTCGACGTCGCCGTGAGTGAGGTATACGGCCGCAACATCGAGCGGTGCGATCCTCCAGATGCGGTTGGTGATCGCCCCGTACTGGCCGCGGGCCTCCGATGACTCCGCGGAGAGAGCGTCGCGGCGCCCGATGTATAGAGTAGCGAGCGTGTCGAGGACTTCAGGAGCCGGTGTCAGATCGGCGTGCTCCGTCCAGACACCGAGAAGCTGGCCGTAGCGCGGAAGGACATCGTCCACTTGGCCGCGTGCCTCGAGGCCCCAGGTGGCGACTTCATCGTAGCCCTGCTGGTATCTCTCCTCCCCGGTGAGGCGCGCGAGGAGGAAATACGCCGCTAGAACACGCCCCTCGTCTCCGAGGCGCCCGCCGCGATCCACGACGAACGCCGCGATGGGCTCGAGGCCGTGGGGAAGCACTCCCGTTGCGAAATCGGACGACGTGAGGACATCGGTCAGTCGCTCGACTTGGACTACGACGCCTTCGTAATCGCCGATGTCGGCAAGGCTTTGAGCCTCGACGAGGATCGTAGCAATCAGTCGATCGCGAAGAGTGAGGCGCTCGGGGTCCGAGCTCGTCATCCGCATATACCGACGCGACTCGACGGGATATTCAGCTCGGGGGATCGGCTCGGCGCTTCGGACGAGGACCTGCCCGTTTGTCGCCGATCGCGAGTGCGCGCAGGCTGCCGTGAGGCTGAGCAGGCCAAGGATGAGGAGAGACCGAGTTCTCATGGCGCTCAGCCGCTATAGCAGGCTCGGCCAAACAGGGCAGGCGCATATCTTGCCTGATACCCCTCGGTCCGTGTCAGGCTATGTCGCATCGTGGGCCGATACCTTCGAGCTGCGCCGGCGATGGTGGGCGCATTGCTGATCGCTTTGGCAATGCCCCTCTTCAGCCAAGCCTTCGTGGCGTTGGCGGGCGTCCTTCAGTTGAAGAGCGTGTCCGTGACCTGGACCGAAGCAGTTCGTGCCGGCGCCGAAGCGCCCTTGAACCTGGCTTTGGCGCAAGCGGCGAGCGTGGGTGTGCTCTTCATCGTGGCGTTTCCTCACAAATCGCGCGAGGGCGGATTCCTCAAAGCGGTTCATGTGCGGCCTCTCGCGGGCGCAATCGTGGCCCTTTGCTTCGCGGCCGGGGTCTCGCTTCAGTTCACGTTGGCCGAGGTCGGAAACCTCGCGCAAGAGATCTGGCCGTTGGGCTTCGACGAGTTGGCCCGACGGTATCGAATGATGACTCCGACGACCTGGTGGGGCGGCATGTCGGCCCTGATTGCCTTCGTCTTGGTTCCACCAGTCACCGAGGAGCTCGTTTTTCGAGGCTGGCTCCTTCCGATGCTCCAGCGTCGCACTGGGACCCCCGTGGCATGGGTATGGAGCTCGATCCTCTTCGGAGTCGTCCACGGGGAGTACGGCGCAATCCTCTACGCGACCCTCGGCGGGCTCATCCTCGGCGCCGTCGCGCTACGGACCAAATCCATCCTGGCGAGCATCGCGCTGCACGCGGGCATCAACGCAACGCCGCTCCTCCTGCCGGCGACGCTGCTCCGAATCGAGGGTTTCAACACCCTCTCCGATCGGGTGGAGCACATCGGTCTGTGGCTAGTCTTGATCTCGATCGCGGTCACCGCGGCGCTGCTGACCGTCCTTTGGCGTTCCACCGAAGACGAAGGCCCCTCGTCGTCGTGATCGAAGAACGAAAAGCTTAAGGGGAGCGCCCCTACTTAAACCCGCTCCACGTCGATGACGCCCTGGAGTTTTGCGACGCCGCGCATGAGGTCGCGCAGACGGTCGAGGTCGCCTATCCGAAAGTGAAACATGTTTTCGGCGCGGCCGTCTCTGGATAGGCAGGAAGCCTCGTTGATACTGACGCCGTTCGACGAAAAGACAGACGAGACCGAGGCAAGGATGCCGGAACGGTCGTCGGTCATCACGCGGAGCGAAACCGGGAGGTCGACGTTGACGTCGTCGGCCCAACTCACCTGCACGCGCCGCTCTGGATCGAGCTCGAGAACGCGCGGGCAACCTCGGCGGTGCACCGATACACCACGGCCGCGGGTAATCCAGCCAGTGACCGGATCACCAGGAACGGGACTGCAGCACTGCGCAAACCGAACGAGCATGTTGTCGATGCCTTGAATGCGAATACCGCCGCCGTCCGAGCTCTTCGAGACGCGCTGAACCGTTCGCTCGATAAAGCCCGGCCGAAGTGTCTCGCGCTCGCCGTCTTCGCTCGGGATGATCGCCTCCATGATCGTCGGAAGCGCGAGCTTCCCGATCCCGACCCGGGCGTAGAGCTCTTCTTCGCTCCCCGTGCGGAACCGTGTGAAAATGTCTTTGGCGCGACTGCTCTTGAGGAAACGAGAAAGCGACAGCTTGTTCTTTCGCATCTCCTTTTCGAGCAGCTCTCGGCCGAGCTCTACAGCCTGCTTTCGCTCCTCCATGCGCAGGTACGCTCGAATACGCGAGCGTGCCCGACTCGTGATGGCGAACTCGAGCCAATCCTTGCTGGGATGATGGTTCTTGCTCCTGATGATCTCGACCACATCGCCGTTCTGAAGTTTGTGGCGCAGCGGCGCGATCGCCCCGTTGACGCGCGCTCCCGAGCATCTGTGGCCCACCTCGGAGTGAACAGCATATGCGAAGTCGACGGGGGTGGCGCCTCGGGGAAATGTCTTGACGTCGCCCTTGGGCGTGAAAACGTAGACGTCCTCCGGAAAGAGATCGACCTTGACGCTCTCGTAGAACTCCTCTGGATCGGCGACTTCCTTTTGGAACTCCATCAGTTGTCGGAGCCACACGAACCGCGCGGCGTCCTTGGGGTCGATCCCGCCAGTGTGGTCCTTGTACTGCCAGTGTGCTGCGATCCCGTACTCGCCAGTGCGATGCATCTCGTGCGTACGAATCTGAACCTCGACACGACGGTTCCCCGGCCCGATCACTGTGGTGTGCAGCGATTGGTACATGTTCGACTTCGGGAGCGCGACATAGTCCTTGAAACGTCCTGGCACCGGCGTCCACTCCGAATGGATCACGCCGAGCGTCGCATAGCAATCGGCGACGCTCTCGGTGATGACTCGGAACGCGACGAAGTCATGCACCTGCTCGAAGCCGACACCCGTCGTTTTCATCTTGCGGTGAAGCGAATAGAGATGTTTACGGCGCCCACTGATCTGCACCGAGAAGCCCCGCGTCAAGAGCATCTTCTTCAACTGTGCGGTGACGTCGGCAATGTAACTGTCCGTGCTCTTGGCTACCGCGTCGACTTGGGCAACGAGAACCTCGTACGCATCTGGTTCGAGGTGTTTGAAGCTGAGGTCTTCGAGCTCGGCCTTGAGCCACTGAATCCCGAGTCGGCCGGAAAGTGGCGCGTATATCTCCAACGTCTCGCCGGCAATGCGTTCCTGCGAGGCCGGTGACATGTGTTCGAGCGTGCGCATGTTGTCGAGCCGGTCCGCCAACTTGACGAGTAGCACTCGAATGTCCCGAGCCATCGCCACCAGCATCTTCCGGAAGCTTTCCGCCTGCCGGTCTTCTCGCGACGCGAAGTTGATCTTGCCGAGCTTGGTGACGCCATCGACCAGGAACGCCACCTCCTCGCCGAACACCGTTTCAATGTCGGGAATGCTCGCTTCGCAGTCTTCGACCACGTCGTGAAGAAGCGCGGCACAAACGCTCGACGCGTCCAAGTGCATGTCGGCGATGATGTCCGCCACCGCCACGGGATGGGCGAAATAGGGATCCCCGGACTTCCGGTTTTGCCCATCGTGCATCCTGGCGGCGTACACGTAGGCCTTGTTGATCAGATCGGTATCCGCTCGGGGATGGTATCCCTTCACCTTTTCAAGAATGTTGGTGAGGCGGACCATAGCGGCGCACTAGTTGGGCACCCTCCAATTTAACACCGACTCCAATTGGTGCCAAGGTAGTGACGTTTACTCATCTAATCACCATAACCACGATTTGGATGACGCACGCCCTACCCACCCCAGGACCCTCCCCGACCCGGAAACGGCTCGCGACCGTCGTTGCGGTGGTCGGACTGGCGGTGGTCGGCGGTCAACTCGCTCGGATCTGGCCCCGCGACGTGGAAGTGGTCTATCAGCCTGGTCCTCGAGTCCTCCAGGTGGATGTGGATATCCTCCAGGACGGTCAGGCCGTCGTGGTCGCGCGCTTCAACCACGCCGCCGGCGACGGGAGCACCTTTTCCCACACGGTCAGCCTTCCGCCGGGCGAGTACAGGGTCCATATCACGGTCTATGGGCCCGACGGTGGGGGGATTGAGCATAGCCGACTGCTGATCGTTCCGGCCGACGGGCTGACTCGATTCGACCTGAGGGAGTGAGCCCCGCCTGCTATGCTCGGGCCGCGTTGCAGAGCGCGGAGGGTCCCAGAGAGTCGAGGAAAGTCACCGCCTTGGTCGCGGCCGTGCTGGCTTCCGTCGCGATGGTCCTGTGGATGGCGAACCGCGACCCCTTCTTTCTCGGCCCCCTGTGGGGAACGCTGATCGCTCTGGTCGCGTCGGTCGCATGGGTCGTGTGGTTCGTCCCGACGTCCTCGGTCGATCCGGTCTCGTGGCGCAATACGACGCTTGGCAAACAGCCCGGGGAGCGGGTGTCGCTCGTCACCGCGGCTGCGCTGGCGGCGGCCGTGGTAGCGATCGGGAGTTGGCTCGGCGGCTACGAAGGGATGCCGGTCACGATCTGCATCGCGCTTCTGTGTTTGGTTCCTCCAGCGTTGCGACGTCCGGGGCTCCTGGCGCTGGTCATCGTCTCCGCGCTCTACCTTCCGCTGCTCGGCACTTACGGATTGTGGGATCCGTGGGAGACCCACTATGGAGAGGTCGCCCGGGAGATCCTGGCTCGAAACGACTGGATCAGCTTGTGGTGGGCGCAGAGCAACTGGTTTTGGTCGAAGCCGATCTTCCTCTTCTGGGCTGAGGCGTGGAGCATGGGCGTCGCCGGGATCGACTTCATGCCCGACGCCAACCCGGCGCACCCGGAGTGGGCGATTCGGATGCCGACTTTCGTCATGACGATCGCCGCGCTCGGAGTCGTCTACGAGACGATACGGCGCCAGTTCGGCCCACGGGCGGGGGCACTCGCCGTCATGGTCACAGCGACGATGCCGCAGTTCTTTTTCATATCGCGACAGGCGATCACCGACCTCCCTCTCGTGGCTGCGATCACGATCGCGGCCTGCTGCTTGCTGATGGCGGTCCAAGAAGATCCCGAGCGCGAAGCCACGCTCTTCCGCATCGGTCCCGTTGAGCTGTCGTTGCAGCATGTGATTCTGTTCTTGGTCGTGCTCGCCGTGCTTCCGCAGGCGGCCTACCTGATCTCTCGTAACGTCTCGTGGATCGATGGTTGGCACCTGGTGACCCACTCCGATCGCTTTCTCTACGGCTCCGCCGGCAACCTCGACGTCCCGGGAAACCCAGACCTCCGGGATCAGCTCCCCAGGGTGCGGGGCTTCGGCGGACAACCGTTCATCCAAGGCATTCTTTGGCTCTGCGCCCTCTACGCGATCGCGTTCTTCCTTCGCAAGGAACGCCGGCAGCGGCCCCTGCTGATGTACGCGTTCTATTTCTCGTGCGCGATCGCCTTCATGGCCAAGGGGCTCCTAGGGCTCGCAGTCCCGGGGCTGATCGCTCTCCTCTTTTTGGCCTCCTCCCGACGCTGGGCACTGCTCGGTGACGGTCAACTCCGAATCACGTCAGGCGCGCTCGTCGTCGTTGCGGTGAGTATTCCCTGGTACCTCGCGATGTACGTGCGGCACGGATCGAGCTTCACGAACCGCCTCCTGATTCACGACCACATCAATCGGCTCGCGGCCGGCGTCCACGGCGACAAGGGCACCATCGAGTACTTCCTCACCCAGATCGGGTATGCGACCTTCCCCTGGGTCGCCCTCATCCCTGCAGCTCTGATCATGTTCCTCTGGTATCGCACCCAACCGCGATCGACGAACGACCGACGAAGCGACACACTGCTCTTCCTGGGCCTTTGGTTGCTGTCCTCATTCGTGCTGTTCAGCGCGATGATGACCAAGTTCCATCACTATATCCTCCCAGCGATCATCCCCGCGGGGATCCTGATCGGCATCGCGATGGCGGAATGGTGGGGACCGAAACGCCCTTTGACCACGGTCCTCGCTGGTACCGCTGCGGTGCTCTTCGTGGCGGGGTTCGCGTTCCTCGCCGGTGACCCGCGCGGGATCATCCCGGCCGGGGCGATGGAGATCGACGACTGGATTTTGCAGCAATCCAATCCAGCCAAGGCGTACGCCTGTCTTGGGGCCGGGCTTCTGATGATTGTGCTGGCCCGGCGGGACCTTGCCAAGGCCGAGACCCATGTTCCCTCGTCTCGGTGGAGCATCGCGATGGGGGTGGCCTCGATCGTCGGGGCATGCGTCGTCGCGTTCGTCGGGCGAGACTTGAGCTGGGCGACAACCGCACGACCCCAGGGAAACGAACGGCTGATCCACCTCTTCGTCTATAACTACGGCCGGCTCTGGCCTGAGCACCTCGACTACAGGGCCGTCCTGACCGGCTTTGCAATTGCGACGACGCTCTTTGCCGCCGCACTAGGATTTCAAGCCTGGCAACGGGTCGCCGGTCGAGGGCTCATGGGCCTTGCGATCGCCTTCTGCGCCTGGGGCTTGAACGTCTACACGGTAGACCTCGCGGATCACTGGAGCATCCAAAAGCTAGCCGAGCGCTACTACGAAGACCGCCAGAGCGCCGACGAGCCTCTCGTTGCCTGGCAAATGAACTGGAAGGGCGAGAACTTCTACACCGGCAATCGGATCCACGTTTTTGCGGAGCTCGA
The DNA here is from genome assembly GCA_964194675.1 of uncultured Coxiellaceae bacterium. GTDB lineage: Bacteria > Myxococcota_A > Polyangia > Polyangiales > Houyiibacteriaceae > SG8-38. Next base: position 23,285 of record CAXMND010000044.1, read on the forward strand.
CAACAAGCGGATGAAGAAGTGGTTGGAGGCGAATCGAGGACGGAGGGCCTACTTCGTGCTCGAGCACAAGCGGTACCCAAACTTCAAGAAGCTGGTCCCAGACCGGCCGATCCGAGAGCTCTCCACGAAGCGAGACTGCAACAAGCTGTTACTCGTCGAGCTTGAGATCTGAGGGGCAAAAGCGTATACAATTTCGATCAGTTGCAGATTCGGACCTACTGAACACCAAAAACTGGACCGATTATCAGTAGTAGGTATTCTGGCTCCCTGATGAAACTAGAAGACGAACAACTAGCTCTCTGTCTGTTGGAGACACTCTACGACCTCGGCCGGGCCGACATCCCTGCCACCCCCGAGGGACTTGCCAAATGGCTGAAAGCCCCGGAGTCCCAGGTCCAAGATCTACTAACCCGCCTAGACGCCCAAACCCTAGTCGACGCCTCCCACTGCCGTCTGACCATGCAAGGCCTAGTCCTAGCCCTCTCGATCGCCGGCACAACCAAATTTGCCAAGCATGCAGCGTAGCGTCGGTCAGGGTATGCCTTGACAGGCTTGGGGCCAACACCTATCGAGCCTTCTCTTCAGCGGAAGTGGCGGAATTGGCAGACGCGCATGATTCAGGTTCATGTGAGGTAACACTCGTGGAGGTTCGAGTCCTCTCTTCCGCACCGTCCCCGCCATAAGGGCGACATTGTCTACGAGGATTTGACATACGGAGCACTCGGCCCCTGCGGGGCTTGTGTACCGGGTCTGTATTTTTTTCATAAGGTCTGCATGAAATGCGGGGTTTTGGGGTTCTTGTCGGGGCGGACTTGTTTGATTTCATATGCTTACGGGGTTTTTCGTTTCGGTACGGAGGTTGCACGTAAGAAGTACGTGCTTGGGGAAGCTAGACATAGACTAGTTGGATTTACACTTGTGGAGCTGATGGTCGTGCTGGCAGTGATGGGCGTGCTCGTCAGCGCTGCTTTGCCGAGCATTAGCGAAGGGTTCGCCGACCGGCGGGTGGCCATGGTCTCCCGCGAGGTCGTCGGCCTCTTTCAGCGCGCGCGATACATGTCGAGCGCATACGGACGCGCCCACCAGGTCGTCTACGACAACGACGCCGGCACCGGGCTCAGCGAACCCTTCGCCTTCGAGACGCTCCGGGGCACGGCCGGTGGGTGCTCGGTGAGCAGCTTCGAGAACGCCTCCAACATGAAGCTCTCCGACCTCGACTGCGACAACACGAACCATTGGCGTTGCGTCGATCATCTCTATGCAAGCACGCACGACCCGGACCCGTCAGACAACGATCTCATTCGCGTAGACGGCTGGGGGGACACCACGTTTTGCTACGAGGCAGGATCCAACAACCAGGTGTTCATCGATACGGTGCTCTACACGAACTGGGATGCACCGAGGTCGCAAGCCGGTTTCGGCTTCGTCGTTTACCGCGACCTCGGTGGAAGGCCGATCGGTGTGGCGCGAAAGGTCTTGGTCCCGTCCGGCACGGGGTCGCCGAGGATCCTGCGATGAAGCGCCCCGCAACAGATGCCCCAGCAGGCTTCACACTGGTCGAGGTCATGATCGCGATCGGCATCATGACGGTCGGCTCACTCGGCATCCTTTCGATGCATCAGGCAGTGACGCGTGCCAATCGGGAAGCGCGCGAAATGAATACCGCGCTCGCGATTACCGAGACCTGGATCGAGCGTGTGGAGCGCGACGCGTTGCTGTGGACCGCTCAAGGCTTCAACACCACCGAGCTTCAGGCCACCGCGTACCTCCAAACGATCGCCGGCGTCGCGGATGAAACCGCTTGGTTCAGGCCTGCCCCCACGCTCTCGATGGAGTCTTGGGCCTTCGACTACTTCGGCGGCGACACGAGAACCACCGCGGACACCACGTACTGCGTCAATCTCAAGATGAGCTGGCTTCGACAGGGAAGCTCGGTGCGCGTCGACATTCGCACGTACTGGCTCCGCCCGGGCCACATGACCGGGACGCCGGCGCACTCGGACTGGGTCGCGGCGTCTGCCTTTCGTGGGGCAGGGTGTGCCGCAGGAACGGCCGATGGCTGGAACCTCGGAAGCGCCCCCAACGTGAACGTGATCTTCGCATCGACGGTGGTGACTTGGCTACGGAGGGACACGCCATGAGGCAAAGTGGGTTCACCCTAATCGAACTGATGATCGCCATGGTCGTGGGTCTGACCGCGGTCAGCTCGGTCTATGCACTCGGCTCGGCGATGAGTGAGCAGTTCTTCGTCGAGCAACGGGTGGCCTCTTCGCAGGGGACATCGCGGGTGGCCACCTTGGAGCTTCGGCAGGACATCTCACGCGCAGGACTGTTTGGCACACCGAACGCTTATCTCCGACAAGGGGACACCGGTGTGGAGCGGTTCGAGCCCACCTGTGACGCCAATCGACCTGAGCTCCCGAAGCTTGGCGGCGGAAACGGTCCGATGGGTGCTTTTCAGTATTACGCGAACGAAGACATCGCGGTCCTGGACCCCGATAGCGTGAACGCGGGGGCACGAGCTGACCGGCTTCGCGTCCTCACCAGCATGTATCTCACCGAGCAACTTCTGGTGAACTCGACGAGCATCAACGGCGAGGTCATCGTGTTGCAAACCGGCAACCAGGCATACCGGCGAACATTTGCCTGGGGAAACACGGCGGGCCCGTTCACGAGCGGCCAAGCGCCCGACTACCTCCCGGGCACCCTGAACTGGGACAGCGCATGGGGCAGCGAAACCGGGAGCTGGAAGGGCATCGGAATGCGGGGCGCACGAGCCTTCCAAAGCGGCTCGGTCCTTCACATCGAGACCCCCGAAGGGCGTCACTTCTTTCGATCGGTGTACGGAAAGGGCAGCAACGTACAAAACCAAATCCGGCTGGTACTCCCGTCGGGAGACGGGTTGCCGATCGGCACGTCATGCCTTCCCGGTGCCGCCGAGGGCTCCATGATCGCGCCGCTTCAGTGGGTGGAATACGCCATCGTCGACCCCTTCGACCCGGCCGATACTTCCAACACGGACGACTTTCTCAAGTTCGACGGCATCTTCTTCGGCGACCTTTCCGATGCGGACAGTCCCATCCACGACGTCTATGCGCTGACAGAGGCCGACCTGCTCGAGGCTCCAAATCGGGTGCTGGTCCGTCGGATCTTGGACGCCACCAATGGGTCGGTGAAGGCGAACTCGACGCAAGTCGTCGCGGAATTCGTCACGCACTTCGAAGTGAGCTTCATGATCGACGCCAACTCCGGCTCGACGACATCGGCTGCGCCGCCAACCCTCAGCCACCAGAAGGGGTCGACGGCCGAAACGACGGTCAACGGCAATCCCGAGCGCGTGCGCTCGGTCATCATCGACCTCGGCATCCGTAGCCCGCTCGAAGATCCATCCCTCGAATACAATGGCGACGTCGACGCGGGTATCGTTCCGACGCGCTTTGAGGTGAACAAGGATAGCAAGGGCTCGGCCCGCGTGCGGCATCTACGGATCGAGATCCCGGTGATGAGCGTCGCTAGGAGGAATCTCGGATGAAGCATCCTCGCAAACAGGAAGGCGCAGTCCTTTTCGTGGTCCTGATGATCGTGATGGTGGGCACCGCAAGCGCGGTGTTCTCGGCCAACACCGTGTCGCACGAGGTTCGGGGCACTGGTTTCGCGCGTCAGCAAATGCAAACGAGATACGCCGCGAAGGCCGGCCTCGCCGCCGCCATGGATTGGTTCGACATTTTCGGTCCGGAAACGGTGCGAAACTTGATGCTCGCCCCGGGAAGCACCCAGGGGGTCACATTCAGCTGCGCCAGCGGCGGCACCTGTTACCCGGAGATCCCGATGGCCAACGGTCGCCGCGCGTATCGGCTCTACCCGGAGCACTTTTCGAAGTTGCTGGCCGCCGGCGGAGGGCCAGGGTTGCTGGTCAACGTACCCTACGAACAGGGCTCGTCGTTTGGAACTTACACAGCGCTGACCCCGATCGTGACGATCGACATCTACGACGAGCACATCCTCAGCAAGCTGGCACCGGGCGCTGCGGCCCAGGGCGGCTCCAAGTTCAAGTATATGCGGACCACGCTCACGGCTCGGGCGCGGGCGCGGGTGAGCGCCGGTGACGTCGCCCTCGAAGCCGCAGACCAAGCCCGTGAGCGCAACGAAACCGGCGCCGACTTCCGCGCCTACATCATAAGTGGGCCATTCGTCACAGGATCATGATGCGGATTTCATTTCACATAGCACTTGGACTTCTTCTTTTCGCGGCGCTCGGGCTAGGTGGAGATGTCGCTGCGCAGGCGCCGGACATCCGGAACATTCGTCCGCACGTCGTCCTCCTGGTCGATACTTCGGGTTCGATGGAGCGAAAGCCGAATTGTCTCTGCGTCACTCCCGCCTGCTTGGAGTGTCTCCCGGTCTGTAGCGGGGTGACATTCGAGCAGAACCGCTGGTCGGTCGTCGCCCAGGCGCTCACCGGAGAGTTCTCACCGTTCGAGTGCAGCTCCGAAAACCGAATCGGGGGTATCTACTCCGGCCAGTACGACGAAGGGTACTTCCTTCCGCACATACTGTTACCTCAAGAGATCGGGGCGTACACCGGCTCCCAAAACGGCAACGGCGTCCTCGACATCTACCTCGAGCGCATCAAGTTCGGTCTGATGACGTTCGACTCGGTCGGGACCCTGAGCGACCAGCCTCCGCTCGTCACTCAGACCGTTTTCCAGACCGCCCCGTTCCCGACCGAGTCCGTGGGAACGAAGGGTATGTACTCCTTCGGAGCCGACGCGCCTTTCTCGTTCCCGGGCGCCCTGGCGACGTACATGATCAACGCGGGAGCTCGATCGGCGTCTGCCACAGAAGGCGGCCTTGTCACCGTCGGCGGCGATAGCACGGCCGCGATGACCGCAACCAATGACTCCATCCAAGCGACGATTCTCGGAGATGCGGGCCTCGGGAAGAATCCCCTGCGGCCGTTCGGTTCGACGCCGACGGCAGCCATGGTGACCGACCTCCAGGTGTTCGTGCAGACCGACAACGACTTCATCGAGAAAACTGCAGATCCCGGCCCGGGTGACGCTTACTACAATTGCCGCAACAAGGCCGCGGTCCTGATCACCGACGGTTTCCCGAATGGCGACATGCGCGGAAGCCCGGTGTTCTGCGAAGCGCTAGGCCAGCCGGTCGGCGCTACGGGCTGCCCCTACGAGGAAATCCAGACGACGGTCGCGGCGATGATCGCGGCCGGAGAGCTCGATGAGTTCTACGTCATCGGGTTTGCACTCGATGGCGACCCCGCCGAGGTAGCCGCCGTCGAAGCCCTGCTCGACGATATCGCGTCAGTCGGTGGAACGACTGAAGCCTTTTTCGTTGCGGATCGGGCGGAACTAGTGACCGCCCTGAGCACCATTCTCAACGAGCAGAACCCGGGCGCCACCAGCCGCACGGCCCCCGTGGCGACCGGCCTCTCGCCGGGCCTCATCGAGTCCGAGTTCATTTCGGGGTTCAGGGCATCGTTGGGTGTGACGGATCCTTGGGACGGAATTCTCGAGCGACGCCGCGTACTCTGCGTCGGGACGCCCCCCGTGCCGGTCGAGCAGACGGTTGTCGACTCGGATCGCTTCCAGCTGGTGCTCAACAACCAGTCGTCCCCTCCGGGAAATGTCGAGCCCTTCGGCTCGGGCAACGGTGTAGCCTTCACCGGCGGGTTCTCGAGGAATCTCTGGACGGTGTTGCCCTCTGACCCCGCAGACGTCAACAAGCACCTCGTCGGCAATGGCAAGAGCAAGATCACTGCACTCGGCGACGACGGCATCGACGTCCCCCCGGATTCCGGCCTCGAAATCCGGAACGTGCCGGTCGGCGAGCTCAACACGTCGATCAATCCCGAGTACTTCTTTGGGGTGGGGAGCGTCGATACCGCGCAGCGGACGACACTGGTGAACTACATTCACGGCGTTGCCGGAAGCGGAAGAGAAAACGAGCGTCTCGGCGACATCTACCACTCCACCCCAGCCATCGTAGGCCCGCTTGTCGACGACCTCGACGACCAAACCTACAACGATTGGCGGCTCGGCCTCGCGCACCAGCTTAGCCCGGATCCACTGGAAGCTTCCCCGCCCGACTGGCTGCTCAGCCGCCGTCCGCGCGTGATCTACGTATCGACCAACGACGGCGTCATTCACGCGTTCCTCGCGGATGACTATGCAGCGAGCACGTTCACCGCGGGCGCCAACCTCGACGAGTTCCAGTGCGCGGACGGCAAGGCCGCTGGTACAGAACTCTGGGGTTTCATTCCGCCGATGTTCCTGGACGATCTCGACAACCTGCTTTCGGGAGGCAGCAAGCAGTGGTTTGCCGACGGCAACATCGTGATCCGCAATCTCTACGACGTCCGCAAGTTCGCCGAAGACGACGGGGGCGGCAGCACGATCGATTCGGCCGCCAGCAATACCAACGTCTGGCGCACGGTGATGTTCCTCAGCTTCCGAAACGGGGGCAATGGCATGGTCGCGCTCGACGTGACCAACCCCTGTAAGCCCGAGTTCCTTTGGCAGTTCACCGATGCTGACCTCGGCAACACCTACGGCCAGCCGACCGCAGCCCAGGTCTTCCTCGAAGACAACGACCCGCTGCCGGTCTCCGGCGGTGCCGGCGGTCCGATCGTGTTCAAGCCACGACAGTCCCATGCTGTCATCATTCTCCCGGGCGGGCAGGGCGTCGAAGATGCGGCTGCGAGCCCCTGCTCGTTCGTATCGGGCCCAGCCTTTCCGGAGGGCATGGACGAAGCGGACGATGTCACGACGATCACGCCGAGATCGGACCGGCGTTGCTGGCGAGGCTCTACCTCTGTGCCGGCAGCGACTCCAACCGGACGCGCGCTCTACTTCATCGATCTGGCAACGGGATCGATCATCGAAAAGATGGACGAGAACGACTTCCCCGCGCCTCTCAACGGCGGCGTGTCGGTGTTCCGAGGTGATACGGGAACGGTGGGAAGCGCGGTCTACACGGTAGATGCCGACGGGGTTCTCTGGCGCATCGACATGGCGCCTTCGGATCCAGAGGACTGGACCGCCGAGGCGCTGCACGACATGTACTATGCGGACTCTTTTGACGAGGCCGAGCCGACCTATTATCCTCCCGCGCTCACGATCGACAGGTCGGGGAACATCGTGATTCTGCTCGGCACCGGCAACATCGACGTGCTCGATGATGCCACCGCAAAGAACCGGGTCGTCTCGATCACCGAGAAACTCACCTTCGACGGCAGTGGCAACATCAGCACGCTCGAGGGGCGGCTCAACTGGGAGATCGTTCTCGACGATGGTGAGCAGATGACCGGACCCATCGAGCTCTTCGGAGGCCAAGGGTTCTTCGGGTCGTTCAAGGCCGCCGGCGTCAATCCGATCAACGCCTGTGGCATCGGCGGTAGCCGAATCTTCGGTGTGGACTTCTTGGATGATCCAGCAAGCCCAGGAACGTTGGTGCCACTGCTGGTGGATGCGATGAGCAATCCTGCAACGAACCTCGATGGCACCGACATCGCCGACCTGCAGAACTCGCTGGTCGTTGGGCTCCAGGTTGCCCAGCAACCGGTGTGTACGTCCCTGTCCTCGGTCCTAGTGACCGATCCCTTCGGTAGTTCCTTCACCTTGGCGATGCCGGTCAATACGAGCGGACGCGAGTTCAAGCTCATGGCTCACCTCAGCGGCTCGGGGACGCCCGTCAGCGGGCTGTCGATCGATGTCCTCAGCGAAACGATTACGGCACCCGAGATGTTCACGACGGTCTCCGGCATGGCCGAGACACTGGAGTAAAAGCGATGCCCGAACTGCGGCCACTCTTGCTCACCTCGTCATTGCTGCTCATGTCATGCCGTTCGGAGGCTGTGGAGGCGCCGCCACCCGCACCCAGTGCCCCCGAGCCGGTGACTGCCGAAGAAGCGCTGCCCAAACCTCAGGAAATTGTCTACATCTACGACGCGAAAGGAGCGCTGATCCCGTCGGACGACTTCGTCGTAGGGGTTCGGCTTCCTCGTGGCCTCAAGCTCTTTCTAGAGCAAGAGGGCCTCCACGTGTACCGAATCCAGGCGCCGATCGCGAAGGTGCTCAACTATTTTGGTCCGATGTTGATCACTGGCAAGGTCGAACGGCAAGGAAAGGGCGCCGTCTATCGCAACGCGAGCGTCCGTGGCGGAGAGGTCAACCCCACCAAAGTCGACGTGTCGATCCTGGAGGTCGGCAGCCGCCTGACACGCGTGTCGATCACCGAGCTTCCACCCCCGCCCGCGTATCCTCCGCCTCAGAGCGAAACGCTCCAACGAGCGCGGCGCGATTTTCAACGGCTCGACTAAAGCCCGCGATACGCGGCGAAGGTACACTGAACCGTGCCCGTCCCGAGAGCATCCGTCACCACCATGCCGGTCGACACACGACCGGGATCATCCATCCGCCCCAAGCGTTCGACTAGCGAGGCGACCCGTCGCGCCCAGACACGGCTGCGAAGCTCGGGAACGGCTACCTGGCAAGCGACGGGCCCATGGGGAAACGCTTCGAGCAAGCCGTGAAAGCGTTTCACGGTGGCCGAGGACACCCGGCCCGAAGCCGTGAAGAAACGCTCGGAACGAACGATCACGCTCGTGTTGGTGCGATCCGCCATGAAACCCGTGACCAGCGCCGTCTCGATCAGCTCGGCCGCGGCGCCTTGAAGTGGTTCGGGCCACTCAGCGCGCATGTCGCCGATCAGAGCTTCGGTTTCGAGGAGCAGCGTCTCTGCCCGCTTCGCGGACTTTGGGTACCGCCGCTCGATCGAGTTGGCTCGCTCGTCGAGCGGGTGGAGCTCGCCTTTCTCCGCGCCGAGCGCCTCCGCAAGCGCTAGGTTAAGCCTGACCCGGGTGAGGAGAGCGGCGACGATTTCCTCGGTCGACCCGCGGTCCGATACGGGGGAGAGTCGCTCCGCCTCTTTCAGCGCCACGGACCGTGCCGCGTAGCGAGAAATGTCCTGCGCGACGATTCCTGCGGCGCCCTGGTCCCGCGCCAGCTGCTTTGCCCACCGCTCTTCCTCGGCTTGAAGCTCGATGCGGCGACGATCGAGCTCCACACGCCTGGCCTCGGTGGCCGCCGCCGCCAGCCACAACCGCGCCTCGGTCCGGAAGTCACCGGCTGCCTCCTCATCGCCGTCCCGTTCCGCCTGGTCTGCCGCTGACCAGGCGGTTTCCGCATTGCGATGGAGATCGGGAGCGAGCTCCTTCGCAAGATCGGCCGCCGGCGACGCGAAGAGGGCGTCCGAAGCGGACGGGGTCTGCTGCGCGGCACAAGCCGTCAGGACCGCGCAAGCGCCAACGGCCACTAGAACAACGAACAGGTAACGCATTAGGGCGACTCCGCTGCGCGTGCCAACTCCGCACGCTCACGCATGAGTGCCTCGAGCACGCGGCGCTGCGCATGGGCACGGTCACGAACGCTGCTCAGTCGTCGCTGCGTTTCAAAGAGCTCGGCCTGGGAGCGTCTTCGGTCGAGCTGACGACCCGCCAACACCATCGCGGCGTCGGCGATCTGTTGAGCACGCGCTGCGGCAAGAGGGTCTTCGATGGGACCGCTCGCGCTGTCGAGCGCGCGTCTGGCTTGTTGGAGAGCGCCCTTGGCGTACTTGGCGTCCTCCCGGGCTTCGAGGTCTCCGAGACGTCGCTGAAGCTGAGCAGTTCGCGCACGAAGCCCCCCGTCAGCCGACACGTTCAGGGTCGCACCCACAGCCAACAAGCCGACGAGAACCGCGGATCTGAGGGTTCGGCTACCGATACGTGAAGCGAAGCTCGTAGTCGCAAATGCGATAAACGTCGCCTTCTTCGATGCGCTTGGATTCGACACGTTGCTCCGCGAATTCGATTCCATTCGTGCTGCCCAAGTCTTTCATGAAGTAGACACCGTCGTGAAATACCACCGCTGCGTGTCGACGCGAAATATTGCCGTCACGAATCGCGAGATCCGCACTCTTGGTGCCCCGCCCGATGATGAACTCATCTTTTTCGATCGGGAAATCCTGGCCGTTGAACACCAACACGAGCACGCGGCGCGAGACCGCATCGGAAGGCCGGTGACCTGGCAGCGGAGGTGGCGCGGTCGGGAGTCTTGTAGGCATCGGTGTGAGCAGAGGGGTCGGGCGCGCTTGCGCGACTGGCCGTGGCTGAACCGGGGGTTGGGGGACTCCCCCAGCACCATCTCCGGCGGCAACGGCCGAGCCGAGCGCTTGCTGTGCGCTCAGGCTGGCCACCGCATGATCGCGGGACCGAGCGTATTCACGCATGGCTTCGTTGATGAGGTAGTCGACCGAACATTCCAGCTCGTCGCTCAGCCGATCGTAGATCTCAAACAGATAGTCCCGGCATTGAAATGCCCGCACTGTTTTTCTGTCGCCCTGATCAGCCATCTCGTCGACTACTTCTGGTTGTCACCCTGTTCACGTGTCTGCACTACATCGATTGCCGCCCTGGCGACATCTCCAACTTGTTTGGCTGGAGGGTTGAGCTCGGACCAGCCTTCTCCCGCCACTTCCGTCGTGTCCGCCATCAATCGCTTCATAGCAGGGACATCTGCCGCCCCGCCTCTGCGTTCAAGATAGCGCAACGCGACGACACGATTCCACCAATGTTCGGAATCGAGGAGCCCGAGGACCGTCGATGTAGGCGGAGGTGTCATCTGGCTCATCCGGGTGGCGTACCCCTCCAGCTCTTCTGGCTCGTATTGAATCCCCACAGCTGTCGGTAATTGTTGAGAAAATTTCTCTATCTTGGCGGATCCACCCAGGGAGAGCACCAGCTCGCCGGCCCTCCAGCGAAGCCGTTTGTCCAACCTCGCTGCCGAGGTGCAGGAGGCCGCAGTACAGCCCGTTCGCTCGACCAGGGGCCAAAGACGGGGAATTGCGCGCCGGCTGCGGATGTCACCAACTCGGTCGAAAGCGTAGTCACGAACCTCGATCGAGTTGCCTGGGTCGAGTGCGATCGACAGCAAACGGTTCAATTGTGCGCGGCTGACGTGTCCCTCAAGAGCACGAAGGGCGGTTGCACGCCGCGCGTTGAGTCGCTCAGCCCAAGCCTTGCTGTCGTTCGGTCCCGGCTTGGTATCCGCGATCCGCAGTAGGCGGGCCGACACGATTTCCTGATCGGCAAGGTACTTCATCGCCGGAAGCGCTCCGTTGTTGATGTAGTTCTCACGGTTGTAGACCGCGACCAACGACACACGCGGATTGTCCACCGGCTCGCCCGCGGCTTCGAGCGACTTCCGGATCGCGGCGCTCAGCCACTGCACGAAGCGCGGCTTTTCCATATCCTTTTCGATCTCGACGAGGCGTTTGGCGGCGCGTTTCTTGGTCTCTTCGTCCCCATCGTCGCCGATGATCTCTGCGATCTTGATCATCGCCTGCGGGGCCATCTTCTCGTGGAGGGCGTCGACGAGCATGCCGGCCGCGTCAGCCCCGAGAGCACGGGTTACCTGCTCGGCGCTATAGTCGCCGGCAAGGCTTCTCCCCTCGAAGTCACGGGAATACCAACCCACGACCGATCGGGTGAGGGCGGTTCGCGACTCTTCGGGTGCATACGGAATAACCATGTAAGCAGCGTCTTTCGCGCGCACCTGCGCTTGAAGGGCGCCGTCGTCACTCGACTCGGACTCTTCGGCGAGGAGCGCCTCGAGGCGTGGGACCATGCCCGCGACGATCATTTCGCTGGCCTGCGGATCTTCGCGACGAAGCTCGTCGAGCGCTTGTTTGAGCAGACCGAGGCCGCTCACCTCATTGCGATCCATCTCGACGATCGCGAGCGCCGCTTGGGTTCGAAGGTCGTTTGAGTAATGGTCGCTTCCGATGACGGCCATGAGCCGGGCCGGGCCTTTGACGGTCCCCTTCCACATCTCGATGCTGTCACTATCCGCCTTGCAGCCGGCCAACAATAAAGCGACCGCAGAGCAAATAAGCACGATCTTGCTCATCCAACCCATTTGGCTCGCGAACCAATCCCCCGGAGCATGCAACCCGTGAGGATAATAGAGGATTCAACCAGGCGATCAAGAGGCTGTAACAAGCGTGATTTCTTGACGAATCCAACCCGCGGCGAATAGCCTTCGCAATGTAGGAGGCCTCTTACTTGAGAGTACATGAAACCACCTCTTCCGGCGACCTCGTGTCGCCCGAAGGCAGGCGGCAGGACGTGCTCGCGATCCTAACCTTGACCGGAACCGTCCTGCTGACCCTCGCATTGATCTCGTATGACGCCCGGAACGGCTCCGCGAACCTCGTCGGGCCAGTTGGCCACAGGTTGGCGCGCACCGTGATGTTGGCCTTCGGCTTGGTGGCCTGGTTCCTGCCCCTCGAGGGCGCTTTGCTTACGTATCGATTGTTTCGACGTCGTGCCGCGATGCTCGGGTTGGCCACGCTGGCGTCGACGTTGGTCCTCGTGGTGATCGGTGCGGCCTTGGCCCATCTGCTCATCGAGCCGCAAGCAATGTGGGGGGTATCGCCTGGGGGGGCGGTCGGTGAATTGCTGGGGGAAGTGCTGCGCTCGCTGCTCGGGTTCACGGGGACGGTGGTGATCGGATTCGCTGTGCTTGGGATCGCTGTGATTCTGCGAACCCCGTGGACCCTCGAAGAGGTGGGACAGGCTTTCGTTCGGGCGGGACAGACAGTCTGGCAAAAGATGACGAGCATCGTCGTCGCGATGCGCGAGGCATGGGCTGAGGCCCGCGAAATTCATGAGGAAGAGATCCACGCAAACCAGCCAAGGATCAGTCAGCCGCGCGTGAGTCAGCCGAAGATCATGGGAGGGACCGTCGGGCACGAGGACGAGCACGAGCACGAGGACGGGCACGAAGACCTGAAAGGCAAAGCGAAGGCTGCGGCACCGACGATCGTCGCCCCGAAGAAAACCCAACAGGAGCCGCTATCGATCTCGACTCGACCGAGGCGATCCAAGCACGACTTCCAACTCCCGCCGATCGACTTGCTCGACAAGCCGGACGCCTCGGTAATCCGAGTCGACGCAGACGTGCTTCGGGACAACGCCGAGCTCCTCACCGAGAAGCTTGCCGCGTACGGCGTCCAGGGCCGCGTCGACGAGATCCACCCCGGCCCCGTCGTGACGATGTACGAGTTCGAGCCCGAAAGCGGGACGAAAGTCTCGAAGATCGCCGGCCTCGCGGACGACCTCGCAATGGCACTCGCCGCCCAAAAAGTGCGGATCGTGGCGCCAATCGCGGGCAAGGCGCGGGTCGGATTCGAGCTACCGAACGACGAGCGCAACACGGTCCATCTACGAGAGATCCTCGAAGACCGACGCTGGGTGAACCAGGGCGGAGCCCTTCCGATCGCGCTCGGCAAGGATATCGCTGGCCAACCGGTCTACACCGACCTCGCGAAAATGCCGCACTTGCTCGTCGCGGGCGCCACGGGATCCGGTAAGAGCGTCGCACTGAACGCCATGATCGTGTCGATTCTCGCGAAGAGAACCCCCGAAGAAGTTCGGATGTTGATGATCGACCCGAAGGTGGTCGAGCTTCAGGTCTTCGACGGCATTCCTCACATGCTGCTCCCCGTGGTCACCGACATGAAGAAGGCGGCCCTCGCCCTGCGCTGGGGAGTCGACGAGATGGAGCGGCGGTATCAGATGTTTGCCGACGCCGGGACGCGCAACATCGACACCTACAACCGCCGGGTCGACCGAGTGCAACGCGGAGAGCTTGCGATGGACAGGTTCATGCCGAAGCGCAAGGGCAAGGTCAGCGCGCAGGACGCATCCGGCCATGAGGTGCTGCTCGACCCGGTGGACGGTGAGACGCCCGATGCCGAGAGCCTCGAGCCGGAGAAGCTGCCATACGTGGTGGTTGTCGTCGACGAGTTCGCCGACCTGATGATGGTCGCGGCCAAAGACGTCGAATCGTGCATCGCGCGCCTCGCGCAGAAGGCGCGAGCGGCCGGGATTCACATAATCCTCGCCACACAACGCCCGAGCGTCGACGTGATCACCGGCATGATCAAGGCGAACTTCCCTGCACGCGTGGCCTTCAAAGTCTCGCAGCGTCAGGACTCGATGACGATCCTTGGCCGCACCGGCGCCGAGCATCTCCTCGGCATGGGCGACATGCTTATGATCCCCCCCGGCTCGAGCGAACTCAAACGCGTACACGCCGCCTTCGTCGGAGAAGACGAAGTCCGAACGGTGTGCGACTTCCTCCGCGAGCAGGGAGACCCCGAGTACCAGAACGAGATCCTAAAGCCTCGAGACGAGGAAGGAAGCCAAGCCGAAAGCGACGACCCGCTCTACGACAAGGCCGTTGGGGTCGTCGCCAACGCCGGCTACTGTTCGATCAGCCACGTCCAACGACAACTAAGCGTAGGCTACAACAAGGCTGCGAAGCTGGTCGAACGAATGGAACAGGACGGCGTCGTCGGACCTCCAAGCTCAAAGGCAGGGGGACGGCGAGAGGTACTGGTTAGTCCACAGTAACGGGGCCAGCCCTGGCGCTGCCCCCGCCCCTGTCGCACAGTCCGCCCCATGTCCCTTCCCGACGACGAGCTTCTTGCCCTCGATCGCCGGCATTTGTGGCGGCCTTACACCTCGAGCGAGGACCACGTGGGCCGGCCCCTTTTCATCGTCGATCGTGCCGAAGGGCCCTGGCTGATCTCCCCTGGCGGTCGACGGATCCTCGACGCGAGCGGGTCCTGGTGGTGCAACAATCTCGGCCACGGGCATCCGAGGCTTCGAGGGGCATTGAGCCGCCAGGCGGAGCGGCTGATGCACGTTACGTTCGGGGGGGCAACGCACGAGCCGGGGGTCCGGCTGGCGTCCGAGCTCGCCGCCGTTGCACCGAAAGGGTTGGAGCGCGTCTTTTTCAGCGACAACGGGTCGACGTCGGTCGAGGTCGCCCTGAAGATCGCGTTTCAGTATTGGCAGCAGAACGGCTGGACGAAGCGGAACCTCTTCCTGAGCCTTCCCGGGGGCTATCATGGCGACACCCTGGGTGCGATGAGCGTCGGTGCGGTCGACGAGTTCAGTGGCGTCTTTCGGCCTCTCTTGTTCGAGGCTGCTCGGCCCGCCGAGCCGGTCGAATACGACTGGGAGCCCGTCTTCGAGATCCTCATCGAGCGGCTCCGCGACGACAGGGATCGCATCGCAGGAGTCATCGTGGAGCCGGTCGTGCAGGGCGCCGCGGGCATGCGGATGTATTCGCCGACCCTATTGGCCGAGCTTCGCGACGCGACGACACGGGCCGACACCTTCTTGATCGCCGATGAGGTATTCACGGGTTTCGGACGAACCGGGCCCATGTGGGCGTCCGACCATGCCGGGATCGCCCCAGACCTTCTTTGCACGGCCAAAGGACTGTCGGGCGGGGTGCTGCCGTTTGCCGCAACGTTGGCGACAGATCGGATCTACGACGGTTTTCTGGGCGGAAAAGAGCGCGCGCTCATGCATGGGCACACGTTTTTCGCAAACCCCCTCGGTGCCGCAATAGCCCTCGAGGTGCTTGCGATCTACCGTGAAGACCAAATCCTCGAACGGGCCAAGCCGAAAGCAGCACGGCTCGCTGACGCCATCAAAGACATGGAGTCGCTTCCCGGCGTTCATCATCCCAGAGCGCTCGGTATGTGCGCTGCGTTCGATGTCGGTAAGACGGGTTATATGGGCAAGACCGGCTGGGAGATCTCCGAAGCCGCCCTCGAGCTCGGCGCGCATCTCCGGCCACTTGGAAACACGATCTACGTCGTGCCCCCTCTCAATATCGATGACGACGACCTCGAGCAGTTACTGTATGTCGTGCGCGAAGCCACCGAGCACGTATTGGTGAACGAATCGTGACCGAGACCGCGCGGGACAGCGCGAGCTACGGCAACCGGACCCGAGCGTACGCCTGGGCGGTCCTCGGCGGCGTGATCTACTTCCTCGGTTGGGCAGGCTTCGGCTATTGGCCGCTGGCGCTGGTCTCCCTCGTGCCCCTCTGGGCGGCGCTCGAGCTCTCGACGGAACGACCGTGGCAAGACGCGCTGGGCGTGGGCTGGGTGTACGGCATCGTGATGATCGCGGGTGGCTACCACTGGCTGGTGCCCTTTTTCGAGGTGTTTTCAGGCTATGGGTCATTCGCGAGCGTCGGTTTTTGGTTGGTTTTCTCGGCGTTCATAGGCGCCCAGTACGGGGTCTATGGCGCGATCTACTGGTCGTTGAGACGCCGTGGTTGGTCGGTCGCTCTGGCAGCGATCCCGCCTTTCCTCGCCGCCGAATGGCTCTACCCGAAGTTGTTTCAGGTCTACCTTGCGAACAGCTTCAATCAGCAACCCATGTGGGTACAGACAGCCGACCTCGGCGGACCCCTTTTGGTCACCGCAGTCGCCGCCATGGTCAACCTCGCGGTCTTCGAGACCTGGCGCTGGTGGAGAGGCATACGTGGAGCTCCGCACACGGTGTGGGCACTCACAATTCTGTCGGTCGGCTTCACCCTCGGCTACGGCACGATCCGAATCCCGCAGGTAGAAGCCGCGATGGCTTCCGCCCCGCCGCTTCGATTGGGAGTCATCCAGGTCAACATGGGCATCTTCGAGAAACGAAGCGACGCCCTCGAGGGACACAAGCGCCACCTCGAGCAGAGCCGCGAGCTCGAAGAGGAGGGTGAGCTCGACCTCATCGTGTGGCCGGAGTCCGCATACACCCGAAGCCTCCCGCGAGAGCTACCGGTGTCGGGTGACGAGATTCGAAAGGAGCTTCGAACGCCGATCCTCTTTGGTGGCGTGTCGCAAGAATATGTCGACGGCCGCCGCAAGATCTTCAACACGGCTTTCATGATCGAGGCCGACGGTATGGTCCGCTCGACCTACGACAAGACCTATCTGTTGATGTTTGGGGAATATCTGCCGTTCGGGGAAACGTTCCCGGCGCTCTACGACCTGTCCCCGAACAGCGGCCATTTCACGCCCGGCAGCCATGTGCGTCCGCTGCACCTCGGTGAGTGGCGAATCTCCACGCCGGTTTGCTACGAAGATGTGCTTCCCGGATTCATCCGCACCATGGTTCGCGAGGCGAACCCCCATGTATTGATCAACCTCACGAACGACTCGTGGTTCGGCGACACGCAGGAGCCCTGGATCCACCTCGTATTGGCTCAGTTTCGCGCGATCGAGCACCGCCGCTATTTGGTCCGCGCGACCAACAGCGGGATCAGCGCCGTCATCGATCCGGTAGGTCGAATCGTGGCGCAAACGGGGACGCTCACCCGAGAGAACCTCCGGTACGAGGTCCACATGATGGAGGGTGCAACGATCTATGCGCGCTTCGGAGACTGGCCGGGTTGGCTGAGTCTCGCCGTTATCGTGTTGATGCTCATCGTTCGGCGAGGGTCGGCGAGATGAGAAGCCGGTAGGTACCGTCGACCTCGGAGACGGTCTCGGCTACTTGAATCGGACGGAGCTCATCCCCTACGCTCTCGAAGATGTAGGCGCGGATCTGTGCACCCCCTACAGTAGCGCCAGCGGCTGTCTGAAGCGTGCCACGAACCACGATCGGTGGCGGAAGCCTGTAGTCACGCGTGATCTCGCCTTGCTCTGCGCTCATGATGAGCTCCGGCTCGACCAGCCATGGAAACCCCGTCGTGTCCGCGACCTTGATCAGCATATCGTACCGTCCGGCGTCGACGGTCAAGCGAAACGTGCCGTCCGGACTCGATGCGGTCTCTCGCGAGCGCTGGAGCTCACCCATGTCCCCGCGCGCCCGGGCGAGAACCGTCACGCCGTTTGCAGGATCTCCTGCGAACGTGGTGCATGAGCCCGACAAGGCGATCTGCGAGGGAAGCACGAGGTCCTCGAGCTCGCCGACATCCTCGACCACGAACGCTTCCGCGGAAAGGGGAGCCCAGATATTCGCGGTGTCCGTGGGCGGAGTCACGATCACGGTGTAGAGCCCCGGCAAGAGCGTGACGCTGAAGCTGCCGTCATCGCTGGTCGTGGTCGACGCGCTGAAGGTGCCCTCAAGCCCAAGCTCGCTTTCCTCGAAGATCCCGTTGGACGAGAATCCGACGGTTGCACCCTGGACCGCTCGTTCCTCTTCGTCGCGCACTGCCCCCGTAACTTGCACGCCATCGACGCGAGGCACGTGGATGCGCCGTTGGGCAGGATCGTTGATGAAGGCAAGGTCGGGATCCACGGATACCGAGGGAAAGGGGGCGCCGCCGGCGCTCGAAGTGACGCGAATCACATAAGGCCCAGCCTCGTCGCTGACTCGAATGGCGAACCCTCCGAACGGATTCGTCTCGCCGATCGAAGAGACGACGCGTCCGGATTCCTTCTCGACCGCGCGCACTTGAAGCCCCACCGCCGCAGTCTCGTCCTCGCCGTCAAAGCTGAGAACCGTCCCTATCAGCGTGCACCCGGCGAGCTGGTTCTCGGCGCACTCCTCGTCGAGGGCTTCCGGGAAGATCACATCGAATCGGAACACCTCGTCGACGACATCGTCGACCTCGACCGATGTATAGATGGGAGGGAGCGAGCGAATCGCGGCGGCGGCCTGATCGGCAGTCTCGATCACGTCGCTGCTAGGCACGATGACAACGTCGTAGCTCTGGCCCCGCGCAAGCACCGTGCTGTAGTCGACGTCGCCCGGGTCCTCTGCGCCGCTCGGCTCACGACGGGTATCGACCTCGATCGGTACCGCCGAGAGCGCAGACACCAGCGCGCCCATCCGGCGGGTGAACCGCAGAGTCGCCGGTACCGGGGTGCCTTGCCAACGAACGACCCCGACGACCTGTCTCGTCGGAGAAAGGGTGTAGTTTCGCTCGCTCGCTCCAGAAAACGATTCCGGCACGAAGACCCAGCTCGCGGGGGTCGCGCGCTGGGTGTTGGTATCGGAGGACCCCCGAAGCACCTCGACGGCAATGGTCACCTCGGTGGAAGAGTCATCGATGCAGATGCCTTCGTTGCAGAAGCCCTGCACGCAATCGGCGTCGCCTCCGCAAACGTTCTCCGGGGTAATCACCTCCGCAGATCCGAAGTCGCACCCACACATCCCAAGCAAGAGAAGTGTCAGCGACGCCCCGTAGGCGACCCCCGTAAAGTGACTTCGTCGCCACGAGGCTCGGCGAAGCGTCGATTTTACGGGGCTCATCGACACCTCTCCGAGATGGGATTGTTGTCGTCGGTGATTTCGACCCACCATGTCGCTTGGTCGAAGTCACCCGGCTCGACGGGCCGACGCGGCTCCACGAAACTCGCGAAATCGCCCACGACGACGAGCTCGATCTTGTGGCAGAAGCCTGGAGCAAGGAGCTCATACGGGATCGCAAACAATCCGTCCCGCTCGAGGAACCCGCTCGGAGGGATGTCTCCTTCAAGGATCGGGAACTCCGAAGCCGGGGGCGGAGGGGAGTCGAGAAAAATCCGAAACTGGAGTGTTTGATCGAAGTTCGGATCTCGGATGAACGTCTGGAGCAGCATCTCCGGCCCTTCCCCGGGCGGTGGGTCGTCGATATTGATCGCCCCGATCTCGTTGAGCGGGAACTCGGCCTCCGGTTGGCTGATGATCGACGGAGGGAAGTTCTCGACCGGCTCGAACTCGATGCGATCGGTCGCAATGCACCCCGAGCTTGAGGCGGCGAAGCCCAGCGAAACGCTTGAGGCAAAGAGAAGCATCCAAGGGAATTTAGAAGCAAGGGCCATGCCGGGGCTCCAGTGCCGGGAACACACTGGTTTTGGGGATTATTCCACGAAAACCAGGTGGTTGCTATGACACAGATGTCAGCCCTCGGCCGCCCCACCGGGCTCAGGTGCATCGGGCTCCCGTTCGAGGTACCGGAAGACGGTGCGAGGGTCCACCCCGAGATCCCGAGCTGTCCGGGTCCTATTGCCGTCGTTCCGCTCGAGGCTCTCGAGGATGTATTGCCGGGTGAAGTCCTCGCGAGCCTGGGCCAACGGAACGATCGCTCGCTGCTGGTCGCCTCCTAGATCGAGGTCGTCGACGCCAATGAGCGTCTTGTCGGCCAGGACGATCGATTTCTTGATCCGGTTCTCGAGCTCCCGGACGTTCCCCGGCCAATCGTAGCCACGCATCGCCTCGAGCGCCCTCGGGGTGAAGCCCTTGACCGTAGCGCCGAACTCGGCCGCGTACTTCTTGAGGAGGAACTTTGCGAGGATCACGATGTCGTGACCTCGTTCGCGAAGTGGGGGCAAGTGGACGTTGACCACATTCAATCGGTAGTAGAGGTCCTCGCGGAACGTGCCTTCCTTGATGCTAGCCTCGAGGTCGCGATTGGTCGCGGTAACGACGCGGATGTCGACCGATTGAGGCTTCGTGTCGCCGACCTTGACCACCTCGCGCTCCTGAAGCGCGCGGAGCAGCTTCACTTGAAGCGCGGGCGGCATTTCGCCGATCTCGTCGAGAAACAAAGTGCCGCCGTCCGCTGCTTGGAAGCTACCTTGTCGCGTCGCCACGGCTCCGGTGAACGCGCCGCGAACGTGACCGAAAAGCTCCGATTCCATCAGGTTCTCAGGAATGGCGCCACAGTTGACGACGATGAATGGCTTCTCCGAGCGATTCGAACGGCGGTGAAGCTCGCGTGCGATGAGCTCCTTCCCGGTGCCAGTTTCGCCAGTGATCAGCACGCTGATGTCCGCGACGGCCACCTTTTCGACACGCCGAAAAACCTCGAGAAGGCTCGGGCAACTGCCGATGATGTCACCGAAGCGCTGCGAATCGAGCTCCTCAGCCATCCGATCGCGATCGGTGGTTAGTTGGTCGAGTAGGATCGCGTTCTGCAGGATTAGGGAGGCTTGCCCCGCGAAGACCGTCAAGATGTCGAGGCTCGACTGCTCGAACAGGTTCACCACGTTGTCGTTCCCGACGTAGATCAAGCCAAGAAGCTGGCCCTGCGCAATCAGAGGCGCGACCATCACCGAGCTCAACTGGAGGTTCAACACGCTTTCGCTCGAGTGGAACATGGTATCGTTGACCGCATCACTCACGATCAACGGCTGCCTAGTATCGATGCAGCGCCGTAGGATGCTGTCTGAGAGCTGGGTAACCGCGTCTGGAATCGTCTCCTGATCGACGTTGCGCGCCGCAGCTATGGCAGGGTCACCATCTCGAAGAAGAATGATAAAGCCCTTGTTGGCGTGAACGACCTCGATTACCGCATCGAGCAGCGCCTCGATCTGGTCAGGGACTGCCCGTATTTCGAGAAGCCGGCGATTGAAGTCGCTCAGCTTCATCATACCGGCGAGCTCCGAACTCTCTGAACCCTCGTTGCCCTGCTCGCGTGAAGACCCTTCGTCGTAGAGCGAGAAAACGAGCTCGACGTCACCTAATGTGAGCTTGTCATTGTGGAAGACCTTGGACTTCTTCTTCTTTTTCCCATTGACCAGAATGACGCTGTCGGGATCGACCGCGTTGAGTGAAAAGTCACGGCCATCGAAGACGATCTGTGCGTGGTGATCCTGGAGCGAGTTCGCATCGACGGAGATGTCGTTGGCGCCAGCTCGACCGATCGACGTCACACGCTTGTAGATCGCAAACACGCGGGGTCGTCCCTGAGGAACGATCCACTTGAGGCTCGGCATAGAGCCAGCATTCTAACAGACAGCGCCCGAAGCGTCAGTGCCAGCGCCAGTGTTGAGGAGATCTTAACTGGACCGGGGTCTTGGGGCGCGCCGTCTCTTCATCGCGGTGCCTTTCGGGACCGTCCCCCGAAGGCCCCTGGTCGTGAGGGCGGACGTTCCCAGGTGTCGCCGTGCCTCTCTAACCCATCCTGAAGGGGGTCAGGTGCGTCGATCGGCGAGCGCCCCCGCAGGGACGGAGTGAGGAATACGAATGTATTTCGCAGCGGAGTCGCGAGGAGGAAAGCCGCCGAACGGCGTGCCTGACCCCCTTCAGGAACAGCCCATGGAGTTGCCACAATTTAAACACTTGTAGCAGGCCCCGTTTCGCACCGTGATGTGCCCGCATTTGTCGCACATGGGGGCGTCGCCCATCATCTCTCCGAGTTGTTGGTCGAGCGCATTGGGTTGGGGGGCGACTGCGCCGTCGAAGCCGAAAGTGACTTGCTCAGCAGGCTCGATCGCCGGCGGAGGCTCGCGTCGTGTGGAGCCCTCGAGGCGATGCACGGCGGCAACGTCGGTAGGGTTCCGGAGTTCTTCTTGCTCTTCCTTCGGGGGCACCTGAGCAAAATCATACTGTTTCAGGTACTCGACCCCGAGCACGCGGAAGACGTAGTCGATGATCGACGTCGAGAACTTGATGTTCGGATGACCCTCGACGATCCCCTGTGGCTCGAACCGAGTGAACGTGAACTGCCTGACGTACGCGTCGAGCGGAACGCCATGCTGTAGACCCATCGAAACACTGATGGCGAAACAGTTCATCAGGGAACGGAATGCCGCGCCCTCCTTGTGCATGTCGACGAAAATCTCACCAAGAGAGCCGTCTTCGTATTCACCCGTCCGCAAGAACACCTTGTGACCACCGATCCGTGCTTCCTGCGTGAAGCCAACACGCTTTTGCGGAAGCCGGTGTCGCCGCGTCGGCGGAGGCGTGAGCCACTCACGCACAGGGGCTTCGAGAGCCCGAGCCGTATTTTGCGATTCTTGCGATTCTTCTTGGCCGTTGGAGTCGTCGGCGGTGTTAAGCGGCTGCGACGACTTCGACCCGTCACGGTAGAGCGCGATAGACTTGAGCCCGAGCTTCCAACCCTCCTTGTAGATCTGCTCCACGTCTTCGACGGTCGACTCTGCCGGAAGGTTGACCGTCTTCGAGATCGCGCCGGAAAGGAACGGCTGAGCGGCCGCCATCGTGTGGATATGAGCCATCGGTGCCAGGAATCGCTCGCCGATCTTGCCGCATCGGTTGGCGCAATCGAACACCGGCAAGTGCTCGGCTCGCAGATGCGGAGCGCCCTCCACGGTCATCCGGCCGATGACCACGTCGTTGATCTCGCCGATCGCTTTGGCGGAAACGCCCCAATGTCGAAGGAGGTGAAAGCCAGGTTTGCTATAGACGTCCGGCGCGATTCCTAGCCGGTCGTAGGCCTCGGTTCCAATCACCCAAGGCGCCAGCGCCGATCCAACGTCGAACACGCCGCGGAGCGCAGTCTCGACCTTTTCGATCTCACGCTCGGTAAGGCCCTTGTCGAGGAGCGCTTTGCGACCGAAGTGCGGCGCACCGGTGAACGTGCTGGTGCCGGTCACGTACGATACGATGTCCGCCACTTGCGCGTCGGTGTATCCGAGTCGGTCGAGCGCTTTCGGAACGCTCTGATTGACGATCTTGAAGTAGCCGCCGCCGGCGAGCTTCTTGAACTTCACGAGCGCGAAGTCCGGCTCGATGCCGGTCGTGTCGCAGTCCATCAGGAGCCCGATCGTCCCGGTGGGTGCAAGCACAGTCGTCTGCGAGTTCCGGTAGCCATACATTTCGCCGAGCTTGCAAGCGAGATCCCAATCCTCGTGGGCCGCATGGATTAGCTCGGGCGGGCACGCGGTCGGATCCCCGCCGGCCATTCCCGGTCCGCCCACCTCGTTGATGCGGTAGGCCGCCTCACGATGCTTTCCCATCACCCGCAACATCGGCTGACGATTGCGCTGGAAGCCCGTGAAAGGCCCCTTCGCCGCGGCGATTTCGGCGGACGTTGCATAAGCGTGACCGCAGAGAATCGCCGTGAGCGCCGCACAGATCGTCCGGCCCTCGTCGCTGTCGTACGGGATGCCAAGTTGCATCAAAAGCGTGCCGAGGTTCGCGTAACCAAGCCCCAGCGGCCTGTAGTTGTGGCTGTTTTTGCCGATGAGTTGTGTCGGATAGCTCGCGTAGTCCACGAGGATGTCCATCGCTATGATCAGTACGCGAATTGTCTGGCGATAGTCTTCGACGTCGAATCTGCCTTCCTCATCGAGGAACTTCGAGAGATTGATCGAGGCGAGGTTACACGCTGAATTGTCGAGGAACATGTACTCCGAGCATGGATTCGATGCGTTGATCCGGTCGGTGTTCGGGCAGGTGTGCCAGTCGTTGATCGTAGTGTCGTACTGAACGCCAGGATCGGCACAGCCCCATGCGGCCTGAGCGATCTTCCGCCAGAGGTCTCGCGCCCGGTACGTATCGCACACCTCGCCCGAAGTCCTGAAATAGGTCTTCCACTCACCGTCCGTCTCGAGAGCTTTCATGAACTCGTCAGTGACCCGAAGCGAGTTGTTCGAATTCTGACCCGAGACGGTGTGGTAGGCCTCGCCGTTGAAGTCAGACTCGTAGCCAGCTTCGATCAACGCTCGCGCCTTTTTCTCCTCACGTACTTTCCACTCGATGAAGTCGACGATTTCGGGATGGTCCATGTCGAGGCAGACCATCTTGGCAGCGCGTCGGGTGGTCCCACCGGACTTCGTCGCGCCGGCCGCGCGGTCGAGTACCTCGAGGAAGCTCATCAAGCCGCTCGACGTGCCGCCGCCCGAGAGTTTCTCCTGCTTGCCGCGAATCTTCGAGAAATTGGTGCCTGTGCCGGAGCCGTACTTGAAGAGGCGCGCTTCGTTCTTGATGAGGTCGTAGATCCCCATGAGGTCGTCGTTGACTGCCTGGATGAAGCAGGCGGAGCACTGTGGACGCTCATACGCCGTGTCGGTTTGGAAGATGATGTCCTGCTCGGGATCCCACGCGTAGTTTCCGCCCGAACCTTCGATGCCATAGCGCTGATAAAGGCCGCAGTTGAACCAGACGGGAGAATTGAAGGCGGCTTTCTGGTGGATCAAGAGGTGCGAAAGCTCGGCTTCGAACGTTTCGGCCGCGTCGGCATCGGCGAAGTAACCGCCAAACCCTTCCCCGGCTTCTCGGATGGAATGGGCGACGCGATACACCAACTCGCGAACGCTCTTCTCGCCGCGGTTCTTGTCACCTTGGATCCCAGCCTTCCGAAAATACTTCGAAACGGCGATGTCGGTCGCGAGTTGACTCCAGCCTTCGGGGACCTCCGCGCCCTTGAGCTCGAAGACGACCGAACCATCCGAATTGGTGATCTGGCTGTCGCGAAGGACGTATTCCACGGTCTCGAGCGCCTCCTCACCGGTCCCCGTGAGCCGCCGCTCGACGGCTAAGCCGCCTGTCTCTTGCGACACCTCCGCCCTTTGGGCACCTTCGATCTCCAAATTGCTCGTCATTCCCCTAGTTTCTAGTGCCACAGCATACCTCCAACCAGACGCACTTCACCATCCGAGCGCTGTCCACCTTCCGTCCCCAGGTGGTGCACCCGCTATCCACAATGATCCCACAAGGGATTGCGCTGGCAGCCTCCTTGCCACCACAACCGCTAGGGGACGAGCCTGGGAAGTAGCCCCGCGACCGTGACACAGTCAAGCAGAAATGTTGGGCCGATTGCTCTTTCTTCATTTCATGCATGATTTCATGTGGTTGAAGAAGGCTCCCGACCGCAATTTTCCCGGCTCCAGACACCCGGAAAACCGTGTCCAGACTGATACGCATTAGGTTACACCTTGTGTATGGTCATAACCTACAAGGTACAATATATAGGGGTGCCCCGGCAAGAAAGGCGCAATATTTGGCGGCATCGTCGCGCCATCGTCGCGATGACGGGCCTCCTTCGTCGTCACTTGAATCTCATCCAACCAGGGTCGCTCCGGCCTACAAGATCGTTCCACAAGTATTCGAAATGCCGATCCTTCTTCCGACCGCCCCGTGCCGAAACGTCGAGTTGGGGTAAGACCGCGCGATGAACGTGCACCTCGTCGACGGGACGTACGAGCTGTTCCGCGCTTGGTTCGGCGCGCCCGAAGCAACCTCGCCGACCGGAGTGGAGGTCGGGGCTACCCGCGGTTTTCTGCGTTCGATGGCTGCGCTCCTCCAAGACCGGGAGGTTACGCACGTAGGTTGCGCGTTCGATCACACGGTCGAGTCGTTTCGCAATGACCTGTTTGATAACTACAAGACCGGCGAGGGACTGGAGCCGGATCTGTTTGCGCAGTTCCCCTTCGCTGAGCGAGCAAGCCTGGCGCTCGGGATGGTCACTTGGCCGATGGTCGAGTTTGAAGCAGACGACGCGCTGGCGACGGCGGCGGCGAGGTTCGAAGCCGCGCCTATTGTCGACCAAGTCGTCATCTGTTCGCCCGACAAAGACCTTTGCCAGTGCGTTCGGGGTAGTCGCGTCGTGACATTGGATCGTCGACGGAAGATTTTGCTCGACGAGCATGGGGTCCAAGGGAAGTTTGGCGTACTTCCCGAATCGATCCCCGACTACCTCGCACTCGTGGGCGACACGGCAGACGGTATCCCCGGGATCCCTCGCTGGGGCGCCAAGAGCACAGCGGCCGTGCTCGCCAAGTTCATGCACGTCGAAAACATTCCAGCCGATCACGACACGTGGGGGATCGAGGTTCGTGGCGCAGCCACCCTCGCCCAAAATCTGAACGCAATGCCTGACGAGGCACGACTCTATCGAGAGCTCGCAACATTGAGACTCGACGTGCCGTTAGAAGAATCGATCGAGGACATGAAGTGGCAAGGCCCCAACCTTCCCGCCCTGGAGGCGCTCTGCGAGGAGCTAGGCGAATCCAGACTGTTGGACAGATTCAAATGACGCTGACACTGGTTACGTGTTCGTAGACGTGTTCGTGGTCGTGATCGTCTACGAGTTTAGCTTGGGGTGCTACGAAAAGCGGATGTCGGGGTGCAGTGACTTCAAGTACAGGCGTGCGCGCCTGACGTAACCTTCCGCGCTCTTTTCCAGTCCCTTGCCCTTGGCCGGCTCGAGCTGTCGGACGACTTTGCTGGGAACGCCTAAGACCACGGAATAATCGGGAATTTCTTGGCCCTGGGTGACCAGCGCATTCGCGCCGATCGTGCAGTACTTTCCGATCCTCGCGTGATTCATGACCACCGCGTTGATGCCGATCAAGCTGTAGTCTCCCACTTGGCAACCGTGCACGATCGCGTGATGCCCGACGGTCACTCCACGACCCAAGGTCAATGGAACGCCGGGGTCGGTGTGTAGGACCGCACCGTCCTGTACGTTGCTCTCTTCTCCCACGATGATCTCGTCCGAGTCACCCCGAACGACGGCATTGAACCATATACTCGAATTGTTCTTGAGGACTACCGAACCGATGATGTCGGCCGAGTCCGCCACGAAGACCTCACCTTCGATGCGAACCCTCCTATCGTCGAGCTCGTAGATCATCAGAGGGCGCTGCCCTTGAAGAGCACCGGAGAGTAGATGTTGAAACCGATCGTCACCGCCCAGGTTTCGGCGTTGACCTCCGAGGCCCTGGTCGTGAACCCGTAAAGCGTCGGGAATCTGAAGTTCGCGAAGATGTCGATCATCGTGCTCCGCGCTTCGAGTGTGTAGCCGCCGCCGACGCCCAGCGGGAAGAAGTAGAAGGGTCCGTTGATGAGCCCCGATGTGGCGGTGCGAATCACCTGGCTCAGATCGAAGAAGTGCATGCCCGAATTGAAATTCAAGAACACCTGATCGGTAACGTTCGCCGTAAAGCCAAACGGGATGCTCATCGACCAAACCGTCGGTCCGTTCGGGTTGTTCTCGACGTTGAACTCGATCCCCGTGTCGAACGCGTAGTGCTCTTTTGCAACGAACCGCATCGGGACTCCCATCAGGAACCCGAACTCGGTGCGTGTCGGAATTCGAAACACCGCGTCGATGGCGATCTGGGAGACGCCATTGTTGAGCGGTTGGAAGCGCGCGTAGAACGGGATGTCCCCGAACTTCACCTCCGGCGCCACGATCATCGAGACGAGCCCCGAGCCGCCAAATCCGAAATCGGGAAAGATGCTGACCGGGGGATAGCTGCCCATGCGATAGCGAGAAAATCCGATCTCTATGTCGTCCGCCACCGTGAGCGCGACGCCGAGGTTCAGGGTAGAGATCGTTCCAGTGGGCCCGAAGGGGTCGAACATCCCTTGGACCTCCTTGCGACGCCCGAGGACCACATCGAAAGTCCCGCGCATCATGCCGCGGGGCATGGTCAGGCTTCGGTTGGCGTAGCGAATGTCGTACTTGGCA
The DNA here is from genome assembly GCA_964194675.1 of uncultured Coxiellaceae bacterium. GTDB lineage: Bacteria > Myxococcota_A > Polyangia > Polyangiales > Houyiibacteriaceae > SG8-38. The sequence goes on from CAXMND010000044.1 coordinate 51,295, forward strand.
GATGCACTAACTGGCTGGTCACCCACCGGCGGGGCCTCGTCTTCCTCGACCCAATCGGGGTTCTGAGGCGACCGTTCCTCGTACTCGGTGGGCGGTGCGTCGGCCCAGTCTGGGCTTGCCTCGGTGCGCTCCGGCGCCACTGACTCAGGTGCCGGCTCGGGCGCGGGAGCGGGTGGGGAGGGTGGAGCGGGCTGCGCCTTCGGGGCCTTGGGCTGAAGTGGCTCCCCCCAACCGGCCTGCCCGAGCGCGCCTGACGCCGACAGCAGGCCACACAAGGTGGCGATGGAGAAAGCAGCGATCACTCGATTCGTCACGGTGCTCGCATAGACCAAGGGAGCTGCCCTGCCAAGCGCGTACTTTCATCCACACGAGACCACATTGCGCGGCAAGCGCCCACGCTTATACTCGCGCCCCTTTGGCGATGTAGCTCAGGCGGTTAGAGCGGGCGTTTCATACGCGCTAGGTCGGTGGTTCGAGTCCACCCATCGCCACCAGACCCGGAGGCCCATGGTCTGGCCTTGACTGAACGGGCGTACTGCGTAGCGTGAATGGATGCCCGCGGCTTCCCGCCGAAGACTCGCACTACGAGCAGGCCTTCAAGCATCTGGGCTGTCGTTGATTCTATCTGGGGCAGGCTGGTTTGCTTTGCGCTGGGCCGGCATCGACGTGGGCACGCTGGTCTTTGTGTGGATCACCTTGGGTGCAACGCTGACCGCGGGGGCACTCACCAGCTTCTACGTGGAGTTCGCGGTCAGCCGTCGTATTGCGCGTGTGGTTCAAGTCTTGGATGCGCATGCTCGCGAGAAGAGCCTGCAACGACTCCCGGATATGGGCGGCGACGAGATCGGAGAGATCGGACGCGCGGTCAACGGTCTTTTGGCCAACCTCACTTCGCTCGAAGTTCGAATGATCGAACAGGGTCACGAGCTCCGCAACACGCGCGAGGAGCTCATACTCAAGAAGGCACTCGGCGAGAAAACCGCTGAGCTCGAGCAGCGGCTTCGCGAGCGCGCGCTCTTGTTTGACATCGTTCGCGCCAGCGCATCCGAGCAAGAGCTCGATGCTGTCTTGGCCGATATCGTCAGTCGCCTCGTCGAGGCGTTGGGGTTGCGAGAGTGCATGTTGTTTCTAGTCGATGCGGAGACCGAGCGGCTCACCCTACGAGCGGCACAGGGGTTCGAAAAGCCGGGCGAGCTCCTCGAACGGATTGTACTCTTCGACGAGGAACCGCTTGGGAACGCGGCGCGGAGCGGCGAGACCATCGTCGTCGAGGACCTGGCGGCGCTCCCAGACAACTCGTTGTGGGAGGCGATCGAACAACGTGGGTCTATGGCAATCCTTCCGGTGATTCATCACGGCACCACGACCGGCGTGCTCGCGGCCACGCGGCCTGAGCAGAGCTCCTTTTCCGAAGTAGAAACCGGTCTTCTAGGCGCGATCTCAGACCAGTTGGGTCTCGCGATTCGCCACACCCAACTCTTCGATGAGCTCCGCCGGGGATCTCAGCACGACGACCTCACGGGGCTCGGAAACCGACGGCTGCTTCGCATTCGACTCGAAGACGAGCTGCACCGCGCCGAACGTTTCGACCATGCGGTCAGCGTCTTGGCGATCGACATCGACTACTTCAAGTCGCTCAACGACCGACACGGTCATCCGACAGGCGATGCCTCGCTTCGCAAGCTCGCCGGCCTCATGACCCGAAATCTGCGCCGAATCGACACGATCGCGCGCATCGGCGGCGAGGAGTTCGTCGTCCTGCTACCGCGAACCGACGCCGTGGTGGCCGTCAAGGTCGCCGAGAAACTTCGCTCCATGGTCGAGGAAACCGAGTTCCCGGGCGGCGTGGGGCAGCCCGAAGGCGCGCTCACGATCAGCATCGGTGTTGCGTCCCGGCATCCGGTCGAAACAGGCGCCGAGCTCCTCGCCCGTGCCGACAACGCCCTCTACGAAGCCAAAGATCGAGGGCGCAATCGTGTGGAGGCAGCGCCTCAGCCAACGGCCGGCTCGGCGCGCTCCCTGACCAGATCGCGGATCTGATGAAGCTCAAACGGCTTTTCGAGGCAGACTAACGGTGTCCGCTTCAAAAACTCCCGCGCTTGTGGGGTGAATGCTCCGCCGGTCATGAACACGAATCGTGAAGCGATCTCCGGGCGGCACTCGGCAACCATTCGGAACACATCCATGCCGCTCACCCCTGGCATCATGAGGTCGCAAAAGACCACGTCACACGGCTCGTCTGCGCAAAGGGCATCGATCGCCTCTTGGCCATGCAGGAACACCTGGACGTCGTGATGGCGGAGAGCGCGTCGGATCGATCGCCCGACGAGCGGCTCGTCGTCAACCACGACGACGCGAGCGCGACCTCCGGCGTGCACCATGGGCGGCGCCTGGGCCACGAGCGGGACGTAGGAGCGCTTCGACGGCGGAAGCTTGACCCGAAACGTCGTCCCGCGATCGACTTCGCTCTCCGCGTCGATCGAACCGCCAGCGCTTTGAACGATGTTCCGGCAGATCGAGAGGCCGAGGCCGGTGCCCTCCCCGACCCCTTTGGTGGTGAAGAAGGGATCGAAAATGTGACCACGGGTCTCCGGCGCAATTCCGCTTCCGTTGTCGATCACCTCGATGACCGCCCATCCATCCACGTCGGTGTACGTGCGTACGGTGATCAGATTCCTATGGAGCCCTCGCTCGGACATTGCCTGGGCAGCGTTGATCAGCAGATTCAAGAAGACTTGGCCGAGACGAGACTCGTTGACCTCGACCAGTGGCGTTGGTTCGACGTTGCGCTTCAGGGTCGCGCGGTGACGGATCTGATTCCAGCACATGTTGATCGACGACTCGAGCACCTCACGCACGTCGACGTTGCCACTTTGCTCATCGTCAACGCGCGAAAAAGTCTTGAGATCTCGGACGACGCTCTGCATGCGGACCGCCCCGTGGATGGCCTCGTCGACCTGCTGCTTCGCTCGGTCGAGCCAACCTCCCTCGTTCGGAACCTCTAGCTCCTCACGGGTCAAATGGAGATTCGACAGGACATACATGAGCGGGTTGTTCAGTTCGTGGGCGACGCCCGCCGCCAAGGTCCCGACCGAAGCCATCCGGTCGGCGAATATTAGCCGCGACTGCATGTCCTTGTGCTCCGAGGCACGCCGGACGCTCTCGCGGATCGCACGCTCGGCGATCAACAGACGGGTGCCGAGGATTTGGGTGTCGATGGGCTTCGACAGGTAGTCCGAAGCTCCGGCGTCCAACACCTCATTGAGGTCTTCGATCCGATTGCGCCCCGTGATCACCAGGAACACCACGTCCTCACCCCCCTCGCGCTCCCGGACGGCCCGGCACAGGTCTAGCCCTGACATCCCGGGGAGGGTCCAGTCGACCAACATGAGCTCGAATGGGTTTTCCAGATGGGCCGCCAGGGCCTCCTCGGCCGACTCGACCGCAACCACTTCGTAATTTCGCTCACGCAGCAGCTCGCTCAGAAGCCGCCGCATGGAGCTAGAGTCCTCGACGACCAGCGTTCGAAAAATCCCTCTCACTAGCCCTAAAGTCTAATGCAAGTCGCCAGAAGGTTCATGGTTTCGAGCGCGGTTTGACTATGGCGCGTTCGTGACTATCGTTTGCCTGGATAACGCACCGCGTCATCCAAAAGGGGAAAGAAAACCATGTCTAACACAAATAAGCTCGTGCAGAGCGGCGATCGCCTCCAGCGGCAGAGCCTGCTCTTTTTTCAACAAACTCAGCATTCTGGGGGGGCCTTCGTATCCGAAGCCCGCACGGCAAGTGTGGCTTTTGGGGATGAGATGACCCGCGCCACCACCAAGCTGGTCAACTCGACACGCCGTTCCGCCGCCGCCCTGGGGCGTGCCTTCCGCAAGGAGGCCATCTCCTGGCGTGATTTGACGATCAAGACCCGAGAGGCCTACGTGCAAGCCCTGAAGGCGCAGGCAAGCGACCTCGAAGGCCGCGCTGCGGTCACATGGGACGGACTCCGGCCCGCAGCCCTTCAGACGAGCGTCCTGCGTACGGCCCACGATCTTCTGGGCAATGCGCAAGGCCTCGTCGATGGACGACTAGAATCGGCGACCGAGCCCCAAAAGGCGGTCCCCCGGACCACGACGCCAACGAAAGCGAAACGGACGGGGCACAAGACCGGGCGGGCCCCGATCCGCAACTACGACCGGCTGACGGCGAAAGACGTCGTCGAGCGTATCCGGCGGCTTTCTGGGTCGCAGGCGACGGCGCTGCTCGACTACGAGCAGGTGCGTAAGAACCGAGCGACGGTGGTTCGTGCCGCCAAGCAACGGCTCGCCGCAAACTGAGTCTGCGCGCTACACTCCGCCCGTGACCGAAACGAAACAAGTCCTAGTCGCGGACGACGAGGACAACCTGCGCCGCGTTCTCAAGGCGCAGCTTCAACACGATGGCTACGAGGTGCATACCGTTGCAGACGGCGAGGCGGTGCTTCGCGCGTTGGACGAGCACCACATCGACGTTCTCATCACCGACTTGCGGATGCCGCAGCTCGACGGGATGCGCGTGCTCGAAGCGGTCAGCGCTCGATTCCCGCGACTGCCCGTGATCATGATCACCGCGCACGGCACGGTGGATACTGCGGTCGAAGCCTTGAAGCTCGGAGCATTCGACTACGTCACGAAGCCCTTCGACCAGACCGAGTTTCGAAATGTAGTTCACAAGGCAGCACGAACTCGGGAACTTTCACAGGCTCACGTAAGCGGCGACCCCAACGAGCGCGGGCGGTATCGCATCATTGGGCAGTCCCCACTGATGAGGGAAGTCTACGACGTCATCGAAAAAGTCGCGGACACACCGAGCACCGTCCTGATCACGGGCGAGAGCGGGACCGGTAAAGAGCTCATCGCCCGGGCTCTTCACGAGAACAGCGCAAGGAAGGACAAAGCCTTCGTCAGCGTCAACTGCGCCGCGATCCCGCCTGATCTTTTGGAAAGCGAGCTCTTCGGATACGAAAAGGGCGCGTTCACCGGCGCGGTCACGAGCAAACCCGGGCGGTTCGAGCTGGCCAACGGCGGAACGCTTTTCCTCGACGAGATCGCAGAGATCCCGGTCAGCATGCAGGTAAAGCTCCTTCGGGCGATCCAAGAACAACAGTTCGAGCGCGTCGGCGGCATCAAGACCATCACCATCGACTCGCGCCTAGTCGCCGCTACCAACCGTGACTTGAAGGAGGAGATCGCGGACGGGAACTTCCGAGAGGACCTCTACTATCGCCTCAACGTCGTCCATGTACATTTGCCTCCTCTGCGCGCACGGCCAAGCGATATCCCACTACTCATCGAACACTTCCTTCGGCAGCTCAACAAGAAACTCGACCGGTCGGTCACCGGGTTCGATGACGATGCGATCGGGAGGCTTCTTCGCTACGGCTGGCCTGGGAACATTCGAGAGCTCGAAAACGTTGTCGAGCGTTGCGTGATTTTCGCCGAGGACGGGGAGGTGGGCGTACAGTATTTGACCCCTGAGGTGCGAGACGCGGTCGGTGGCCGCGCGCCGTCCCCGGTGGCGGGGCTCGAGGCCACACCTGGCGAAACCGGCTTGAAAGAAGCCGTCCGCAAGGCAACGCTCAAGCTCGAACGGGAGTTCATCGCCAGGGCGCTCGAACGAACCGGCGGCAACGTCACCCACACCGCCCGGCTGCTCAAAATCTCGCGCAAGAGCCTCCAGAACAAGATGAAAGAGCTCGGCCTACGCAACGAGTAGTCGGTGTGCGGATCTTTTCTCTCCCACACCGAGGAGTGGTTAGTTTTCGGATGGGTCTTCGCGGATCGAGGCGAGCATGGACTCGAGGTGTTCGCGGGTGACCGGCTTTTGCAGCACCGGGTTGGACACGGACGCGGCGAACTTACGAAGACGCGGGGTGAAAGCGCCACCGCTCATGAACACGATGCGGTCGACCAGCCTGGGATGCTCTTCTCGAATCGTGTCGTAGAAAGACTTCCCGTCGACCTCGGGCATCATGAGGTCACAGATGATCGCGTCGAAGTGTGAGTCCTCCGAAAGATGGGCTAGCGCTTCTACGCCTCCGAGCACCGTGATGGCGTCGTATCGCCTCCGCAGCCGTCGCCGAAGCGCCGAGAGGACCATGGCGTCGTCGTCGATGATCAAGATTCGCGAACGGGTGGCTGGTGCCTCGGAGATCGGTCGGCTTTCGTGCTTCTGTTCGACGGGCTCGAGACCCGTGTCGACAGGAATAATCAGCTCGAAGCGTGTCCCCCCGTCGGGCAGGTGATGAACCTCTACGCGACCGCCGTGCTCGTCGGCGACACGCTTGCACAACGAAAGCCCGAGACCCATTCCGCCATCGTGGGCCTTCGTGGTGAACCCCGGCGTGAAGATCCGATGACGATCGGCCTCGTCGATCCCGACGCCGGTATCGCTGACACCGATGATCACGTGGTCGTCAGCGCAACGCGTGGAGACTACGATCCGATGCTTCTCGTATGCGCCGCCGTCGATCGCCTCTGCCCCATTAGTGAGCATGTTGACCAAAGCCTGGGCCAGTCGGCCGGGATAAGCGGGAATCATGGGAATCGGCTCGAACCGCTTCACGAGCCGAGCCCGGTAACGAATCTGATTGAAAACCATGGCGCAGGCGTCATCGACGACCCGTGCTAGGTCGATGAGCTCCGCGTGTTCATCGTCGGCCCGAGAGAACGTTCCCAAGCTGCGGGCGATGTCTCGAATGCGGTGCATGCCCTTGTGGCAGTCGGTCAACATGTCGGCGACGTCGTCGATGACTTCCTCGAGGTTGGCATCCTCTGTCAGGCGCTCGAAGGCCTTCGGACTGATCTCTCCATCATTGGCCAAGCCGAGACGAAGCTTGCGAACGAATCGGCGGATGGCCTGGTGTGATTCGCGAAGGCTCTCGAGGTTGGCAAGAACGAAAGTCAGGGGATTGTTCACCTCGTGCGCAAGACCTGCGGCCAATCGTCCGATGGCACGAAGGCGATCCTCTGGCACACGAACGCCGGAGGGGGGCGGCACGCTCGGTTTGAGCGTTGGTTGGAGTTGGACGATCGTCGCCTCCTGCCCGTCCCACATGGACGCGATCGCGGTGCCGGTCACCGATGACGTCGTACCGTCCGCGGCCTCCACCTCGAAAACCGCTGGCTTTCCTTCTTCGGGCGCCTGCTCCCCGAGGATCCGCTCGAAGGAAGCCGCGCCCTCGACGCCGAACAGTCCGCATGCCGCTGGGTTCGCAAAGACCACGGCGCGGGACCTATCGAGGACGACGATCCCGTCCGTCGCTCGGGCCAACAGCAAGCGGCTCTGCGTCTCGGAGCCATGCGCATCTCGGAGTTGGATCAATGCGTGCCGAAGCTCGTACTCGCGGTTGATCGAGCGCTGAAGCCCGGCGATATAGCCATCGGGCAGCACCATCTCGAGGGACGGCTCCGCGGGTAGCTGACAGGCGTCCTCCTCGAGCAGGAGCACGCAAACCCCGCGCACGGCGGTCGGGGGTTCGGGCCCGAGCCCGGTATCCCAGCAAACGATATGAGGCTCGTGGCTATCCAGGTGGGCTAAGGTGTCCTCGACGCTGACCGCGACTCGGCAGACGACCGTCTCGGGCCAAGCGTAGAGGCTCTCCCGGACCAGCATGATCCGTTCGGGATTGCCCGAGGCGATGAGGACGCGAACGCGCCTCTTACCGGAAACCAGCGAGATTTCTGCTTTGCCTGCTAGCACGCCCACCCCTAGGGGCCGGATCACCCTTGACGCCCCTCACAAACCATAGCACTGTAATAAGGCGTTGGTAGCGTATTTTTAGGTGGTGAAGTGAATGTCGGGTGACGGACACGGGGAGCAGCGCGAGGTCCAGGAAGTCCTCCTTGTGGAGGACAACCTCATCGACGCCCAGCTGATCCGAAGGCTGCTACGCAGGATCACCGATGCCTACTACCGGATCACGCATGTGCGCACCTTGAACGACGCCGTGCTTTCGGCCGAGGAGCTGGCGCCGGACGTGATCCTCGCCGACCTGAACCTGCCGGACTCGCGAGGCACGCAAACTGTGTCGAGTCTGCAGACGTCCTATCCCGACGTCCCGCTAGTCATCGTGAGCGCTTGGGAAGACGAAGCCATCTCGCTTCGTTCGGTGAAGGCGGGCGCACAGGACTATCTCGTCAAAGGGCACATCGATGGAGCGAATCTCCATCGGGTCATTCGCTATGCCGTCGAACGCAAACGCACGGAGCTCGAGCTCGTGCGGCTGGCGCAATACGACCAGCTCACGTCGCTCCCGAACCGAACCTTGCTTCGTGAGCGGGTCGATCACGCCCTGCGAAGAGCCATGAGGAGCGGCACCGGGGTGGCGACTCTGATTCTCGACATGGACCGCTTCAAAGAGATCAACGACATGCTCGGACACGAGAGCGGCGACAAGCTTCTCATCGAAGCGGCAAAGCGTATCCGTGCCGCCGTTCGCGATCAGGATACGGTGGCTCGTCTTGGTGGCGACGAATTCGCGGTGATCCTAGAAGGGGTGAGTGAGGCCAAAGAGGTTTTACCGGTGGTCGAGCGCATCATGGAAAGCCTGGAAGAGGTCAAGAGCATCGACGGCAACCAAGTCAACAGCTCGACTAGCATCGGAATCGCGATGTACCCGGATAACGGAAACGATTTATCCGAGCTCTTGCGGGCTGCAGACCTTGCGATGTATCAGGCCAAGTCGTCCGGACGCGGTCGCTATCAGTTCTTCGCCAGCGCAATGCAGGAAGAAGCGCAATCGAGGCACGCGCTCGAGTGGGCCTTGCGTCGCGCGGTGGAAAAGGAGGAGTTTCAGCTGGTCTACCAGCCGCAGATCTGCCTCCAAACGGGGCGTATCATCGGCGTCGAGGCCCTCATCCGCTGGATGAACCCGAGCCGGGGCCTCCTGACCCCGTACCACTTCATCGCGGGCCTCGAAGAGTTTGGGCTGATCGACCAAGTGGGGGAATGGGTACTGCACACTGCTTGCGAGCAGCTGCGGCGTTGGCATGAGATGGACCTGGAGCCAATGCGGATCGGGGTGAACGTCTCCGCTCGGCAGCTCGAGGATCCGATGTTCATCGACAAGGTCCGCAACGCGCTCGGGGAAACGAATCTCCCGCCCGAGTTCCTCGAGCTCGAGCTCACGGAGAGCTCGCTGATGTCCGACGCGGCCATAGCAAGCAGCCTTCTTCGAAACATCCAAGACGTGGGCGTTCGCATCGCGATCGACGACTTCGGCACTGGCTACTCGTCACTGATGTATCTCCACGAGTTTCCGCTGAATGCCCTCAAGATCGACAAGAACTTCGTTCAGAGCGTGGGGTCGCACGGGCGAGGTGGGCCGATCTCCAACATGATCATCGGGCTCGGGCAGAATCTCGGGTTGGAAGTCATCGCAGAGGGCGTGGAAACCGAGGGTCAGCTCGAATACATGCGGGAGCGCGGCTGCGACATCGCGCAGGGATATCTGTACTCTCGGCCAGAATCGGCCGAGACGCTGACACCCTGGCTGAAGGCCAACCAACGTATCTCCGAGACCAATGTCCGCTCGATGCCGATCAGGGAACAGGGTAGCGGGTCGGGCTCCTGAGCTCGCGCTGTGGTGTGCTAGCGTAGCGATATGGCGGCCGCGACGATTCTCGTCGTCGACGACGAACGGAACATCCTGACCACGGTCTCTCGGGCGCTAGGGCTCGAAGGTTACGGCGTGGAAGTCGCCGGAAGCGCGGAAATCGCGCTCGAGAAGCTCGCAAGGCAGACCTTCGATGCGATCTTGCTAGACGTCCAGCTGCCCGGCATGGATGGCCTCGCAATGCTGGTGGAGCTCGGCGAGCGCGACATTTCCACGCCGGTGATCATGATGAGCGGACACGCGACGATCGAAACCGCGATGGAGGCCACCAGGCGCGGCGCGGACGATTTCATCGAGAAGCCGATCGGAAGCGACCGACTCGTCCTATCCCTCGAGCGAAGCCTCGAGATCCACGAGCTCCAACGCGAGAATCGCGAGCTTCGGCGGCGCTATGACTTCGGGGCTTCGCTCCTCGGGCAGAGTCCGGCCATGTCGAAGCTCCGAGGGCAGATCGAGCTCGCCGGCAACTCCAATGCTTCGGTCCTGATCCTGGGAGAACGCGGGACCGGTAAAGAGTTGGTCGCCTCCGCGATCCACGCCGCTTCGTCGCGGGCGGAGGGGCCCCTCGAGAAACTCAATTGCGCGGCAGTTCCCGAAGGGCTGATCGAAAGTGAGCTATTTGGCCATGAGGCGGGGGCCTTCACCGGAGCTACCAAGCAACGTCGCGGGAAGTTCGAACGAGCCAGCGGAGGGACGCTCTTCCTGGACGAGGTAGGCGACATGCCCGCTCAAATGCAGGCGAAGCTCCTTCGGGTCCTGCAGGAAGGCGAGATCGAACGCGTGGGGAGCAGCGCGACGATCGAAGTCGACGTGCGTGTCGTGGCCGCCACCAACAAGTCACTCCAAGTGGAGATCGAAGCGGGACGATTTCGGCCGGACCTCTTCGACCGGCTGAACGTCTTGCCCTTGAAGATCCCCGCCCTCAGAGAACGCACGGTCGACGTGCGGCTGCTGGCCGAGCACTTCCTCACCCTGGCGTGTGAAGTGCATGATCGCCCGGAAAAGGTGATCGCACCTGGCGCCATGGAATTGCTGGATGGGTACACGTATCCAGGCAACGTGCGTGAGCTGCGCAATCTCATCGAACGTCTCGTCATCCTCACCCCGGACGAGACCATCACCGAAGCCCAAGCGCGGGCCTTGCTGCCGATCGGAACAGGAGAGGCGACCGGCGGCTATTTTCGGCCGGAAACCCCACTCAGGGAGATGGTCGAAGCCGCAGAGCGGGATCTGATCGAGCGAGCGTTGCAGTTTCGAGACGGGCACGTGACCAAGACTGCCGCCGACCTAGGACTCGAGCGGAGCCACCTGTACAAGAAGATGCGCGCGCTCAGGATCCGCAGGGCCAGCAACGAGTGATTGCGTTCTGCGCGCTCTCAACATAGAGATCCAAGCCCCGTTGGGGCCGAGGCAACCTTGCTGGACAAACTTCTACCCATCGATCCCCAGATTGCCGAGCGCATCGACGCGCTCAACCTGTCGTTCAACAAGTTCGGGATCGACCCGTACGGCATCGCCCGAACCGACTTGATTCGATTCATGTCGGGATTCGCGTGGATCTACCGGCACTACTTCAAGGTCGACGTCTACGGGCTCGAGAACGTGCCGTCTCACGGCAGGGCGATGCTGATCGGCAATCACTCGGGCGGGGTTGCGATCGATGCCGCGATGGTCATGGGTTCGATGCTCCTCGACGCAGAGCCGCCGCGCCTCCCACAAGCGATGATCGACAGGTTCATCCATCAATTTCCGGGCGCATCTCAGATCATGAGCCGCACCGGCCAATTCACGGGAAATCCGGACCAAGCCATTCGACTGCTCCGCGACGACCGGCTCCTGCTCGTGTTTCCCGAGGGCGCCCGTGGTACGGCGAAGCTCGCGAAAGACGCCGACACGCTCGTGGGCTTTGGAACGGGCTTCATGCGATTGGCGCTCGAGACCAAGAGCCCGATCATCCCGTTCGGATTCGTCGGCGGCGGAGAGGCGCTGCCGACGGTGGCCAACTTGAAGACCCTAGGCCGCTTGATCGGGATTCCGTACATCCCCATCACGAAATGGGGCGTGCTGGTACCGAAGCCGACTCGGTTCCAGCTTCTCTACGGGAAGCCCATGGTCTTCGAGGGCTCGGGCCACGAACGGGACGAGATCTGTGGGGCGATGGTCGACGAGGTCAAGACGAGGATCAGTGATTTGATACGGCAGGGGCGTCAGCTCAGAGAGAAGAACATCACCGAAGCGGATCTCGTGTTGTAATGAAGGTGCTGGTCACAGGCGTTGCAGGAACCTTGGGGCAGCGGGTCGCGATGCGACTCATCGAGCGTGGACACGACGTGATCGGGATCGATCGGCGGCCCTGGGCAGACGCGCCGAAGTCGATCGAGATGCATCAGTACGACATCCGCAAGCGCCCCGCCGAGGACGTATTTCGAACGCGCCGCCCCCAGGCGGCCATCCACATGGCGACGGTCACCCACCTCGTTCACAAGAGCCCGGACAGGATGCGCGTGAACCTCTACGGGACGCGCGCGTTCATCCAGCACTGCCACAACTATGGGGTGAAGCAGGCGATCTTCGTCGGCCGGCATACGTTCTACGGCGCTGCTGCCGACTCACCCCTCTATCACACCGAGGACGAGCCGCCGATGGCGGCGCACAGTTTCCCGGAGCTCGCCGACCTCGTCGCCGCCGATCTCTATGCGGCGTCCGCACTATGGCGCTACCCGGAGATAGCCACGTGCGTGCTGCGGATGGTGTATACCCTTGGCCCAAGCAAACACGGAACGCTTGCATCGTACCTCAAGGGTCCGACCGTCCCGCTCGTGATGGGATTCGATCCTCTCCTTCACTTCATCCACGAAGACGACGCAGCGGAAGCGATCGCCACTGCCCTCAGCCGCAAGCTTCACGGGGTCTACAACGTTTCCGGTCCGACGCCGGTCCCGATCTCCATCATCGTGCGCGCTGCAGGAAGGCGCACATTGCCCGTGCCGGCGATCATGATCAACCTCGGGCTTGGCCGACTGGCCCTTCCGAATTTGCCGCCAGCCGCGATCGACCATTTGAAGTATCCGATCGTCGTCGACAGCGAGGCGTTCAAACGCGCAACCGGCTACCAGCATCGCTACGACGAGCGCGAGACTATCGATGCGTTTCGCGCGGCCCAGTAGTGTGCGGATCTTTTCGCTCGCACACTGGAAATCGGCCGCAAACGCATATCTTACAGGGGGAGCTCCATGAACTTTACGTTTGGGACTCCCGAATTGTGCCGACCTTTGAACCGCTTCTCTTTGACGAGCCCGAAGCCGAGTCGTCGGTAGAGTATTTCCGCACGCGGATTGTTGTCTGCAACATCCAGCGTCATTTTCTCAAAGCCTGCCGCCTTTGCCTTCGCGGTTTCGTGCTGGATCAGGGCGGAGCCGACGCCGTGCCCGCGCATGTCGGCGCGCACCCCCAAGTTCGCGATGTAGACGCTCCCGGGTCGCGGGCGCCAGATAACGCTTCCCGAGTGACTCGCGTGCCGAAGCACCGACGCCATCCCGCGGAACCCATAGAACCGGAGGATCTCGTACGCGCTCCCGCGCTGGAGCGCCGGATACTGGTCTCCCGTGTAAAACGCCCCCACCCCGACGATTTCGCCGTCGGCAATGGCTACCGTGTGAATCGTGTGACCGATGAAGCCATGACCGCTTCGGAACTCGTGCGCGACGTAGTCCCGGGCCGCGATCTTCCCACGGGCGAACATGTAGTCGTAGAGTTCGGGCGCAGAGCTATAGAGAAGATCGCGGCATTCGTCGGCGGCAAGGGCGGCGCGAAAAGTAAGGTCCATATCGCTGGACCCTAGCAGTTGAAAACCCACGAGGGGTTGCGCTTTTTTTGACTGCTGATCGCCGGCGACAGAAGGTCAGGTCATGTCGGTTTCGCGGGAGCGATGCGAGCTTCGCGGTCAGATCCTGGATGGCCGCTACCGCGTGGGAAACGCGATCGGGGTCGGGGGGACGGGAATCGTCTTCGAGGCCGAACGCTTGGCCACGCTCGAGCCGGTCGTCGTGAAAACGCTGCGCCCGGCGTACGCGGGAAATCCAGATCTGACGGCGCGGGTCCTTCGCGAGGTCGAGGTCGCGCGCCGAGTTTTCCACCCTGGTATCGTTCCGGTGACCGACCACGGAACGCTCGACGACGATTCGCCGTACGTGGTGATGAAGTACATGCGCTCCGAAAGCCTTGCGACTTACCTGCGGCGCTCGGGCACCCTCAGCGCGCCGCAAGTCTCTGTGATCATGGCCCGCCTCGCGTCGATTCTGCACAGCGTGCACCGACACGGCTACGTCCATCGCGACATCAAGCCAGAGCACATCCTGATGAACCGCGGTGCGTACGGCGAGCTCGACGTGCATCTGCTCGACTTCGGCGTCTGCGCCGCCGAAACCGCGCCGGCGGACGAACGATCGCGGGAGCGTGGACGTGTGTACGGCACCCCGAGCTATGCATCGCCCGAGCAGGCCAGCGGAAATCCCTACGTCGACGCTCGCGCCGACCTCTTTGGGGTGGGGACCACGATGTTCGAGGCGCTCACGGGGCAGCTCCCCTTCACGGGAACCGACGTAAACACAGTCCTTCGGCGCATCATTCGCGAAGACGCGCCGCGCGCCTCACTGCTATCGCCGCACGTTTGCCCTGCGATGGACAACGTTCTGTCGAAGCTGATGAGTCGCAATCCTGCGGCAAGATACCCTTCGGCTCGCGCGCTGATGCGGGCCCTCGAGCCCTGGCTTCAAGACCGCGTGCGCACCGAGCGAGCCCTGGCCGAAACCCTCCAGGTCCCAGCGGAAACCTCCAGCATCCGGCCAACCGCCCGCCACGAAATGGCCGCGGCGTAAAAACTCTTGGTGCTCGTGCTCGACTCTTAGTCCTTCGTCAGTTTGTCTACCAGCCCCTGCACATCCGCCGGGGCGGCCATCGCATGGTACCCCTTGTCGACGTAGAGGATCGTGCCGGTGATTCCACTTGCAAGCGGGCTACACAGGAAAGCCGCGGCATTTCCGACCTCGTCGCCACGAAGCGCGACCGGCAGCGGAGCGTTGAGCTCGTAGTACTTGATCATCTTGTGAATGAAGCCGATAGCCGTCGCGGCGCGCGAGGCGTAGGGACCCGCTGAGATCACGTTGACGCGGTGGCCCCACCGTCGCCCGGTTTCGAACGCCAACATCCGGGCATCGTTCTCGAGCGCAGCTTTCGCCGACGCCATGCCCCCACCGTAGTCCGCAACGACGCCTTGACTGGCGAGGTACGAAAGCGCCAAGAACGAGCCCTCGTCTCTCATCAAAGGCTGGAGCCGCTGCACCAAAGACACGAACGAATAGGCGCTCGCGCTGTGCGCAGCGAGGTACCCCGCACGGCTCGTTTCGAGCAGCGGCTTGGTTACTTCGGGCCCATTCGCAAGGCTGTGGACCACAATATCGAGGCACGGGCTCCCGAAGTCGTCGCGCAACCGCTGGGCTACGCCATCGAGCGTGAAGTCGCCGCGATCGCGGTAACGCTTGCTGCCTCGCAGCTCGTCGGGAACATCATCGAGGGAGTCGTATTCCGCATCGAGCGGATAGATCGCTTCGAACTCGAGCTCGCCGCCTCCCGGCAGCTGGAGCGATTCGTCGAGCTTCCCTCGCCGGAGGAGCGTTTCGAAAATGCCCAAGGCCGGCGGCCAAGTACCGACGCACACCGAAGCGCCGGCGCTCGCGAGCGCCTTAGCAATGGCAAAACCAAAACCGCCATCGTCCGCAACACCAGCGACGAAAGCCCTCTTCCCAGACAGATCGATCGACAACATGCGCCGAACCTTATCGCCAGTCGCCCCAACCCGCTACACTCCGCGCCATGCAGGGGCAGGAACAGGGCGTCGACTACGATCGAGTTGGGGGGGGGTACTTTCGGGAGCGCGGTTTACGCCGCTATGCGGGAGTCTGGTCGCTTTGGGCTCTGGGCGTCGGGGCGGTCATCTCGGGCGATTTTTTCGGGTGGAACTTCGGGCTCGCAGCGGGCGGCTTTGGAGGCCTGTTGATCGCCACCGTGATCATCACCGTCATGTACGCCGGCCTTTGTTTCAGTATCGCGGAAATGACCGCAGCGCTTCCGCACACCGGAGGTGCATACTCTTTTGCGCGGTCTGCGATGGGTCCCTGGGGGGGGTACATCACGGGCCTCGCAGAGAACATGGAGTACGTGCTCACGCCGGCCGTGATCGTGGTCGGCATCGGCGGTTACCTCGGCGCGATCTTTGGCACACCGCCCGCGGTAGAACCACTTTGGTGGCTGGTCAGTTACGCACTATTCGTCGGGCTCAACATTACAGGGGTCGAGATCACCTTTCGATTCACGGTCCTGATCACCGTGCTCGCCCTAGGGGTGCTATTGGTGTTCTGGGTTTCGGCGATACCCCACTTCGACTTGAAGTGGGCGCTCAACGTCGAGCCCGAAGCCGACGGCACTCGATGGCTGCCTAAGGGCTACATCGGGATTCTGTCGGCATTGCCCTTCGCGATCTGGTTTTTCCTCGCGATCGAACAACTTCCGCTCGCGGCCGAGGAAGCAGAGGCGCCGGGCCGGGACCTCCCGCGAGGCCTGCTGCTCGGACTGTTGACGCTGGTCGTGGCGGCCTTCCTGACTTTGTTTCTGAACGCAGGCATCGCGCCAGGCTCCTCGGCGTTGGGTTCATCCGCGGAACCACTGTTCGAAGGATTCAAAACGACCTTCGGCGGCGGCCTCAGCGCCAAGCTGCTCGCCCTGGTGGCGGTCACCGGCCTGGTCGCCAGCTTTCACACGATCATCTTTGCCTATGGGCGGCAGATCTTTTCGCTTTCGCGAGCGGGCTATTTTCCGCGTTGGTTGTCTCGCACGCATCCGACTCGGCAAACCCCGCACGCAGCCCTCTTGGTGGGCGCTGCGCTCGGCTACGCAGTGGCTTACGGCATCCACGCGCTCGGACCCGAGCATCCCGTTGGGGCGGTGTTGTTGAACATGGCGGTATTTGGCGCGGTGATCGCCTATGCCCTCCAGATGCTCTCGTACATCCTGCTCCGCATCCGGTTGCCGAACATCGCACGCCCGTACCGTAGCCCCCTGGGTATCCCGGGTGCAGCGATCGCGCTGATCGTGGCCATCGTGACCCTAGTGGCGCTCTTCGTCACGGACCCGATCTACCAAAAGGTTGTGGTCGGCGCGGCGGTTTGGTATGGACTCGGACTTTTGTGGTTTGCGCTCTACGCGCGGCACAAGCTGGTCCTCGCTCCGGAGGAATCTTTTGCGCGATCGGCATACGCTCGGCAGGACGATCCTTGACCGACGTGCAAGGCTCCGGCGCATGCACGTTCTTTTCGTAAGGCACGGGGCGGCTGTCGACATGAGCTCAGCACCGACCGACCGTGAGCGCTGGTTGACCGATGAGGGCCGCAGATCGATCACATCAGTTGGGAAGGCGCTCGCAAAGTTGGACCTCCCCTACACCTGTATCTACACGAGCCCGCTCGTTCGCGCTGTCCAGACGGCGGAGATTCTCGCCGCTACCCAAGCGAAGTTCGCGGGTCCCGTCGAAGTATACCCACCACTGTCGAGCGAAGAAGGAACAACGGTACAAGCCCTCGAGCCACTCAAACATGCGGCCGACGACGACGTCGTCGTCATGGTGACCCACATGCCCAAGGTCGAAGTTCTCGCCGGGCACGTTTGTCAAATGCAACGGTTCGCATCGTTCAAGACGGGATCGGCGTGCTTGGTTCGCATCGAGGGCGACAGGGGCTCGTTTCAGTGGATGCTCGATCCCCAAACGCTCGAGCTTAGATACGGCTGAACACTAGCCGCCTTCGGCGAGCAGTTTGTCCCGCCCCACCAACCCACACTATCACCTAAACGGCGCAGACTTGATTGCGACCGAGGCTCTTCGCCCTGTAGAGAGCCTTGTCACCCTGAACGAACAGGTCTTCAGCCGTGGTCGCGTCATCCGGGAACGTCGCGACGCCGAGCGACGCCGTGACCCTCAACGGCCCGAGCTCTGTGGCTACTTCGGCGTTCTCTAGCTCCTCGCGAACGCGTTCGGCCAGAAGTCTGGCGCCACGTGCGTCGGTCTCCTCGCAAAGGACGCAGAACTCTTCTCCGCCAAAACGCGCAACCAAGTCGGTTTCGCGCTTGACGCGCCTGAGGACACGACCGAGCTCCCGCAACACCCGGTCGCCGCTCGCATGGCCGTAAGTGTCATTCACAGCCTTGAAATGGTCTAAATCTGTCACAATTAGGGACAATTTGCGCCGAAATCGCTGTGCCGCGAGGATCTTCTGCTCCATCTCGGCGAGGAATGCACGTTTGTTGAGGCAGCCGGTCAAACCATCGGTCGTCGCCTTTTCTTCCAGCAGGCGCACCGCTTGGGCGTTGGCGATCGCAACGGCGAGCTGGTTGGCCAAGGCCAGCAGGGTTTCACGAGCAGACCCGCCAAAGGCTTGCGGCGACCTGGCCGCTACGATCAGGGTTCCAATCGGTTCCTCACGAACGACGAGCGGCAACACCAATAAGGACTCCATCCCCTTGAGCCGGGCTTTCTTCGTGAACAGAATCTGCTGTTTCGCATCGAAGTCTCCCCGATAGGGAAGGTAGTGCCTGTTCTTCACCACCATCGCGGTGAGGGAGGCGTTGTCGCGGAAACGAAGCCCTTGAAAATCGAGTGCGCGCTCACCGATGGCACGGCGCACGATGTGCCGCCGCCCTTCGGTTTGATACTCGGTGATCGCAGCAAAGTCGTGAGGTGCTATCTCGGCAGCGGTCGCGAGCCCGACTTCCATCACGGCGTCTTGATTGAGGGCGGTGCTCAGCGCTGTGGAGCCGCGGTACAAGATCTCTTGCTGGCGCTTGGAGCGCTCGAGCTGAACGAAGACGCGCTCGTTCTCGACAGCCCGAAGGATGTGTGAGGTACTGTTCCGAAGGAGCTCCTCTTCTTGCGGCGTGAAAGGCCGGTCTTCCAGTCTGTCAGCACACAACACGGCTCGGAAATGGCCGTTCTCGAGAACGGGGACCGCGAGGAACGAACGAACGACGGCAGGCCCCCGGTAGTAACAGAGGCCGCGATAGTCGGGACGAATCTGCTGCAAGTTGGTGGTCACCTTGCGTCGAACCGCCGCGCCCACGGCACCCGACCCAAGCGAGAATGGTCCCTTGGCGATGTCGTCACTAGAGGTGACCAACTCGGCTATGTGAAGCCGCCCGCCGTCCGCGGCCGCCATCAGCAGTACGCAGGTGTGTAGACCGAGGGTGCGGTGGAGGAGCTCGACGGTGTGGTAAAGGGCCTCGTGCACCTCTTGGACGCTGGTCCGGTAGAGCCGCTCCTCGTCTCGAAGGCCGTCGGAAGAGGGCGCCACCAGTCGAAAGAGCCGAGTCTCGTCGCGGACCTTCTCCTGCTGGGCCTCGAGCTCAAGCCCGGACTTTCTGCGGATCCGGATGATCTCTGCGCGGGTGAAAACGAGATTCAAGGCACCAAACGAGAGAATGAAGAACCCGTGCGCCGCGAGGACCAAAGGATCTGTGATGTGCTCGGCGAGAAACGAAATGCCGAAGTCGAGCGCGGCGGCAAACGCAACGATGCTCACGCCCGCCCAACCCGTCGCGAACGAGGCCCCAAACGCAACGGCTACGTACGTCAGCGGATAGAGCTCGCTTGCAACGCCGCCGCGGAGCTGAACGAGCGCATGAACACCTACGAGTACCAGCGCTCCGAGCTCGAACGAGGACCGCGGCTCGGCGCCCTGCTGAACGGCGACACGAGCTCTGAGCCCGAACGCCGCCGCCCACGCGAGAGCCCACGCAAGATGTCCCCATCCGAGTGGCCGATGGCCCGGGAGGAAGAAGCCGGCAAGCAAGAACGCGCCAAGTAGGAGCGCGGCGGCGACTCCCCACATCGACCACGCTGTTCGCCTCACGCGGAGCGCTGCCTGGACGAGGGCGGTCATACCCATGAGGTGTTACGCTGCGCCCATTCGTTCAGCAAAAAATTGGCTCGATGTACGCTGGGCGCCTACCTATCGGGGCGGAAACTGAAACACGAACTCTTCGGGACGCACCATCCCGAGCTCGTCACGAGCGATTCGTTCGACGTAGTTGGTGTCTGAGCGAAGCGAGTCGACCGCGGTCTTGAGCGCTGCGATTTCCTGGATCAGCTCCTCATTCGATTCGCGCAGGCCCTGGAGCTCAGAATGAAGCAGCCGGTAGCGGGGCAAGCCCTGCTCATCGAGTACCAGCGTCGGCACCGTCATGATGGCCATGACCATCAATAGGAAAGGAAGGAGCGCCGTGGTGGGCTTCATGGCCACGAGCCTGCTCCGGAGGGTCAGCCGGGCCAAATTTTTGGGGGTTCGAAGCGGGCTTGACACCGCGAGCCGAGAATCTACTTTCCAAGGGTGTGACGGTGACATTGGACGAAAGACGCCGGCGGATTCTCTTCGCCGTAGTGACCGAGTACATCGCCTCGGGGAAGCCTGTGAGTTCGCGGCGGATCGCAAAGCGGTACACCGTGAACCTGTCCCCGGCGACAATTCGGAACGTGCTCGCCGACCTAGAGGAGAGCGAGCTGCTCCACCAGCCTCACGCGAGCGCTGGGCGAGTGCCTACGGACGCAGGATTTCGTTTCTTCGTGGACGCAATAGCGACAGCAAGGGAAATCTCGGACGCCCACCGGACCGCCCTCATCGCCCGCCTGCGAAGCCTCGAGCCTGGGGCCGACGCCGTGCTCGAAACCGGACAGCTCCTAAGCCATCTCACGGACACGGCAACGATCATCGCACGCCCGTCGGTTACAAACGCACGCCTCGACCAGTTGAGGTTCATGCGATTGGCCGGCGGCCGCACATTGGCTGTCCTGGTGATGTGCTCAGGCGCAGTCGAGAATCGCATCGTGGTCACGGGGCTCGAGGTCGACGACCACAGCCTCGAGCGTGTGAACAACTATCTTGCTGAGCTCGTCGGTGGTCGAACGCTGCGGGCAGTGCGTGACGTGCTCGCCGTTCGACTGGCCACCGAACAAGGACAATACCAGCAACTCCGCCGACAAGCACAACAGATGGTCGAAGCTACCGTCGAGGGTGAGGCGGAGAGTGCACGCGTCGTCATCGAAGGGCAGGGAGCCCTCTTCGACCGACCAGAATTTGGAGATTCCGAGAAGATCCGGGGATATCTGAATGCTTTCGAAGAGAAGCAAAAGCTCCTCGAGCTGCTCGAGCGCACCTTGGAAGCCGACGGCGTGCAGGTGTTCATCGGGCACGAGGCGGCCCTCACCGAGGTCCAAGATATCAGCGTCATCTCGAGCCCATACAGACGCGATGGCTCAAGCATCGGCTCGTTTGGAATCGTCGGTCCGACTAGAATGGACTACAGGCAGTACGTGCCCTTGGTGGGCTTCGCGGCCGACGTGCTCAGCGATGTCCTCGACGGGCGGCTGCCGGGCACATCTGATGACTCATAGGGGAAAGTCGAAAAGAGCATGAGTGAACACGCGGGGGAAAAGCCCGAGAACAACCAGGGCGCGGCCGGAGAAGATGACGACCCGATCTACCCGGAAGAAACCGAGGGGGCGGAGGACGTCGAGCAAGCTCAAGACGAGCAGTCGGCCATCGAGAGCGCACGGGCCGAGCGAGATCGCATGCGCGAGCAGCTTCTTCGGATCGCAGCTGATTTCGACAACTTCCGCAAGCGCTCCCGCAAAGAGATCGAAGAAGTCCGCAGGCGAACGGTAGAGGACACGCTGCGCGAGGTGCTTCCAATCATCGACAACCTCGAACGCGCGGCAGGCGCCACCAACGAAGCCACGGACCTCAGAGCCGTCGCCGAAGGTGTCCACATGGTTCTCCGGGGCTTTGAAGAGATTTCGAACCGGCTCGGGCTGAAGCGCGTGAAGTCCATTGGACAGATGTTCGATCCCACACGGCACGACGCCATGCAGCAGCAGGAGACCAACGAGCACCCGCCCGGCACGATCGTCGCGGAAGTGGTGCCCGGCTACGAGCTCGGAGATCGGCTCCTTCGGCCTGCGATGGTGGTCGTGGCTCGGCCCCCGACCGGGACAGGTGATCAGGACGGAAGTGACGATGGCGCCCCGGGTGTAAACTCCGACGACCCAGCCTCAGAATAATCGATCCCTTAGATGCGACAATTCTGCGCGTCGGGGTATAAAGAAGTGTAGGGCGAGATGGGTAAGATCATCGGGATCGATCTGGGTACGACCAACTCTTGCGTGGCTTTTATCGACAATGGCGAGCCGCGGGTCATCCCTAACGCAGAAGGTAGCCGCACGACCCCCTCGGTCGTCTCGTTCGCCAAGGACGGTGAACGCAGAGTCGGAAGTGTCGCCAAGCGCCAAGGCGTGACTCATCCTGAAAGCACGGTCTTCGCGATCAAGCGGCTCATGGGCCTGAGGTTCGAGTCGGAGCAAGCCCAGAAACACGCTCGCCTCTCACCCTATCGCGTTGTCGAAAGCGACCGGGGAGACGCCTGGGTTCAAATCGACGACAAACGTTACTCGCCGCCGGAAATCTCTGCGATGGTGCTCGAAAAGATGCGTGAAGTCGCCGAGTCGTTCCTCGGGGAAGAGGTCACCGAGGCGATCATCACGGTGCCCGCGTACTTCAACGACGCGCAACGTTCAGCTACCATCGCAGCCGGCAAGATCGCCGGGCTCGAGGTGCGCCGGATCATCAACGAGCCGACTGCGGCCGCATTGGCATACGGGTTCGAGGAGAAAGAAGGAAAGCGCGTTGTCGTCTACGACTTGGGCGGCGGCACGTTCGACATTTCGATCCTCGAGATCGCAAGTGGCGTCTTCAGCGTGAAATCGACCGCTGGTGACACCCACCTCGGCGGAGAAGATATCGACAACGCCTTGGTCGAAGAGCTCGCGCGTCGCTTCCAAGACAGTACCGGCATCGATTTGCGGGAAGATCGGCAGGCCCTCCAACGTTTGAAGGAACAAGCGGAGAAAGCCAAGCACGAGCTGTCATCTTCGCTCGAAACCGAGATCAACCTCCCGTTCATCGCATCGGACGAAACCGGGCCCAAGCACCTCGAAACCACGCTCAAGCGAAGCGAGCTCGAGATCTTGGTCTCCGAGATCATCGATCAAACGCTTGGTCCGTGCGAGCAAGCCCTCAACGACGCGGGGATCAAGAGGGAAGAAATAGACGAGATCCTCCTGGTGGGCGGTCAGACACGCATGCCGATGGTCCAGTCCAAGGTGACCGACTTTTTCGGGAAACAGCCGCACAAGGGCGTCAATCCGGACGAGGTGGTAGCCACAGGGGCCGCATTGCAAGCGGGGGCGCTCGCGGGAGAGGTCGAGGAGGTGCTCCTACTCGACGTGACTCCGCTCAGCCTGGGTGTTGAAACCGGTGGCGGTGTCTTTCACAAGCTGATCCCTCGGAACACCACCGTCCCGACTCGCGCTCACGAGATCTTCACGACCAGCGTTGACAATCAAAGTTTCGTTCCGATTCACGTGCTTCAAGGCGAGCGTGAGATGGCCGACGACAACAAGTCGTTGGCAAAGTTCGAGCTGGCGCCGATCCTCCCGGCCCCTCGTGGCGTGCCAGAGATCGAAGTGACCTTCGACATTGACGCCGACGGCGTGGTCAACGTTCACGCCAAAGACCTCGGGACCCGTCGAGAGCAGAACATTCGAGTCGTTGCGTCGAGCGGCCTCACCGAAGAGGACATCAAGCGGATCATCGAAGAGGCGGAAGCCTACAAGACCACCGACGAAAAACGCCGCGAGCTCGCCGAGCTACGCAACGCCGCAGAGGCTTTGCTCTACACGAGCGAGCGCGCCGTCGCGGAGTGTCGCGAGCTCGTCCCCGAAGAGGTGGTCGCGCAAGTCGAAGCCGACGTCGAGGCGCTTCACCAATGCGTCGAAGAGGGCGACGCGATCGCAATCAAGGATGCACTCGAGACTTTGGAGCTGAGCGCCTACAAGATCGCCGAGGCCATGTACGGAAGCGTCGACCTCGACCCCCCTGCCGAAGGCGAAGCTCAATCCGACTCGTAGCATGGCTCGAGTGACCAACGCCCAATGGCTCGCTCGCATGCGTTGGGGAGCGCTCACGATTCAAGCTGCGTCGATCCTCGTCGCTGACCGACTGCTTGGGCTCGAGTTGCCTGTCGGATGGATGTGGGGATTGCTTGCGGTCGGCGCAGCTTCCAACTTCTGGCTTTCATCGTTCTCGGTCGAGGTGCTCGGCGGGTTCTTGGTGCTGGACGTGGCGCTGTTGACAGGCCTGCTGTATCTCTCGGGCGGTCCGACCAACCCGTTTAGCGTCATTTACGTCGTCTACATCGCGATGTCCGCAATCATGTTGTCCGCGACGTGGACGTGGACGATCGCCGCGCTCTCGATGATGTCCTTTGGAGCACTGTTCTATTCTCACATCCCAGCCGAAGGGCTGGGTCACTTCAGGCACGGAGAAAATTTCCAGACCCATCTCTATGGCATGTTCGTGGCGTTCGCCCTCGCTGCCTTATTGATCGCTTATTTCGTCAGCCGACTGTCGGACACGCTCAGGGAGCGGGAGCGTGCGCTCGCGGAGGCGCAGGAGCGAACCCATCGTTGGGGAAAGCTTGCGTCGATCGCCACGCTGGCTGCGGGTGCGGCGCACGAGCTTGGAACACCGCTCGGAACGATCGCCATCGCGGCCAATGAGCTGAGACGTCGGGCCGAAGAGGTCCCTGGCGGAGAAGAGCTGGTCGAAGACGCCGACTTGATTCGCGAAGAGCTCGAACGCTGCAGGGCCGTTCTCGATCGGATGGCGCTGGCGGGTGGCGAACACGTCGGTGAGACGTCCAACGAGCTCATCGTGGAGGAGCTCTTCTCGGACGTGCGCACGCGTCTTCGCGCAGAACGAGCAAGACGGTGGAAAACACGTACGAACGTCGGCACTCTATCGGCACCGAGACAAGCTACCTTGCAACTGATCGAAAACATCGCTCGCAACGGCTTTGATGCATGTGAAAGCGGCCGCGTCTCGCTCGACGTCGAGAAGCGTGTGGGCGAAATCGAGCTCCGCTTCGTCGACGAGGGCAGTGGGATGGACGCAGAGGTGGTCAAACGGGCGACCGACCCCTTCTTCACGACCAAGGGCACAATCGACCGCATGGGGCTCGGGTTGTTCCTCGCGCGCACACTCATAGACTCGCTGGGCGGTCGACTCACCATCGAATCAATGGTCGACCACGGGACGACCATCCGCGTCTTCCTCCCGCAAAGAACATGACCGGCGAAGACACCGCACCGAAACCTTCGATTCTGCTGGTCGACGACGACGAACGATTCCGGTCGCGCATGGCACGAGCCTTCGAAGAACGCGGCTACGAGGTGCAGCAAGCCGAGAGCTACGACACGGCCCTAGTGGTCGCTGGGAACGAAAGCACCGAGCTCGCCGTGGTCGATCTTCGGATGCCTGCGAAGTCGGGGCTGGAGTTGGTGCAAGCGCTGCATCAGATCGATCCTTCGACGCGGATCGTCGTGTTGACGGGTTACGGGAGTATCGCCACAGCGCTCGAGGCGGTGCGCCTTGGTGCGACGCACTATCTGACCAAGCCGGCGGATGTCGACGAGCTCATCGCGGCCTTCGATCGCGCCGAAAACGACGGGGCTGCCAAGGGGCCCACGGCCGCAAAAACCCCTTCCCTTGCCCGCGTCGAGTGGGAGCACATTCAACGGGTCTTGACCGACTGCGGAGGGAACATCACAAAGGCTTCCGAAAAGCTTGGCATTCACCGGCGCTCTCTGCAGCGAAAGCTCTGGAAGTTCCCCTCGCGCAAATAGTTCGCTGCGACGATTTGCCGCGTACAAGCCAACGCTGCTCGAGTCTAGTCTTTGGGCGTGAAGCTCTGGTTGTTGATCACTGCGCTCGCACTCCCGTTGTGGAGTGCTTCCGAAGCGGCCGCATGCGGCACGTGTTCCGTAGGGGACCCAACGCTCACCATCGTTGGTTTCGAGCAACCAAGCGCGAAGCGGGTGCGCACGTCAGCGACGGCGCGCCATCGCAACGACCGAATCGGCGAAGAGAACGTCGACCAGCTGCTGCTTTCGGAACAACGCCTCGAGCTGGCCGGGGCGTACTCACCAACCGACAGGTGGACGTTGTCTCTGATGATGCCACTCGTGCACCGCTACGTCACCGCGGTCAACCTCGCCGAGTCCGACATTTGGGCGCCGGGCGACTTGGAGTTTCGGGTCCGTGCAGTGGTATACCGCGATCGGAGTTTTGCCCCTCGACACCTGATCGGCTTGATCGGGGGCCTCGAGTTCCCCACCAGCTCGATCGAGAGAGATACCGAAGGTGTGCCGTTGCCTCTCGAATTTCAGGCGGGAACGGGCTCGTGGGATCCGATCGTTGGCGCGTCGTACACGATGTTCTCCGACCCGTGGTCGCTATACCTCTCGTCCGTCGCGATCTTCCCGACACAGGGAACGGCCGACACCAAGGCCGGGACCAGTTTCCGCCAAACGGCGCTCGGCCAGTTTCAACCGTGGACCTTCCTCGCATTCCAACTCGGCGCCGAGTTCAGGATTGACCAGCCGGGGTTCATAGCCGGGGTCCGCGATCCGAATACCGGTGGGCACATCACGTACGGCACGTTCGGGATCGTCGCCCTTCCGCACGACAAGATCTTGCTCCACATCACCGTGGCGGTTCCTTTAATCCAACGCCTGGATGGGGCGCACGAAGAAGGTCTCGCGATCACCGGAGGGCTCGTCTATGAGATCTGAGATTCTCACCGGAGCCATCGTTCTCGCGCTCGTGTTCCCGCATTGCGTGATGGTCACCGACGGGATCGAAGTGGATGTCGTCTACGAAGCAGCGGCGATGCCGCAAGCGGTGCTGACGGACATGGGCTATCGGGTAAAGCTAGACCGGGCCTTGATCTCCCTGGGGCGAGTGGAGTTGCTCGAGTGTGACAATTTTGTCCTACAGGTTTGGCGACTTTTCGTACCCGGGCGAGCGAAAGCCCACGAAGAATCCACCCCAACGAGCCTCGGCGTCCCCATGATCATCGATTTGATGGAAAGTTCCGGCGCAGTGTTATTCGCGGGCACGCTGCGACCGCCTCCCGGTCGTTACTGCGGGATTCGTGTGGTGAGCGCGCCGGCAGATGCCGACGCCATAGCCTCCACGCCTGAAAGAGCGGATATGCTGGAGAGCGTCCTGGTGCTCGAGGGGGTGGTGGAGCACTCTGAGACCGGCCTTGAATTGCCTCTCCGTGTCCGAATTGCTGAGGTTATCGAAGGCGATATGCCATTCGACGAGCCCTTGGTGTTCGACGGCCCGCGGAGCGTGACCGTTTCGGTGCGGATCAATCATATTCAGTGGTTCGATGGCATCGATTTCGCAGTGTCCGCAGGAGCGGCGGTGCACCAAAAACTAGTAGAAAACATGAAGTCTTCGCTGGCCGCAGAGCGGCTCTGAAGGCCCCGGGAGCGATCAACAATGGGCTCTACAACCTCGATGAGGACGGGAGCTTCCTAAACAACCCGGCGTTCAGCGATCCGTTCGCCGAGTAGCCGGGGCTCACGTACTAACCGGATACCGAAGCGATCCTCGACGCGCGAACGGACTTCGTCGGCAAACGCCAAAAGCTCGGTGGTCGTGCCTCCGCCGTGGTGAACGAGGGCTAGCGCGTGATTGCTGGATACGCCGACCGCGCCGCGGCGGGTTCCTTTGGCGATACCCGACTGCTCGACGAGCCATCCGGCGGCGAGCTTCACCTTGCCGCTTGGCGTGGGGTAGCGAGGGACCGCGCCGAGGTCAGGCGCCAGGCCTTCGGACACGGCGAACGCCGCAACACGGTCGGCTTCGGCGCCGGAGACGACAGGGTTGAGAAAGAACGACCCTGCGCTGCAACGATTGGGATCGTCGGGATCGATCACCATCGACTTCTTGCGACGAAGGTCGAGGACGGCGTTTCGAATCTCGCGGAGGGATGCGCCGGGGACGACGCGTTTTTCGAGCTCGGCATAGCGTACGGTTCCAGGACCGTCGGGGCGGAGGGCAAAACGAACCCCAAAAACGATGTATCGGCCGGGGTGACGCTTGAACATGCTGTCGCGATAGCCAAAGTCGCAGGCCGTTGGAGTCAGCTCTTCGAACTCCAGCGTGTCCCGTCGGATCGCGACCACGCTTTCGATGACCTCGGCGACGTCCTGGCCGTAGGCGCCGACGTTTTGAATCGGGGTGGCACCCGTCGAGCCCGGAATACCCGTTAGACACTCGAGACCCGCCCAACCCCGCGTCACCGCACCGTCGACGACGACCTCCCAGGGAACGCCCGCTCCGACCTCGACTCGTCCGTCCGCGAGGAACGCGATATCGCCGATCGCGATGTGGACCACCAGCCCTTCGTAGCCTTCGTCAGGAACGACCAGATTCGAGCCGCCCCCGAGCACCGCGACCGGGACGCCTCGTTCACGACCCCATCGAAGCGCCTCGACCAAGCTGTCAGTGTCCCCGACGCGAGCGAAGAATCGAGCAGGGCCGCCAAGCTCGAGCGTGGTCAGCGGAGCAAGCGGAACGTCTCGTTGAATCTCGAGGTCGGCCATCTACGCGGGGGTGATCTTCTCGATGCCCCCCATGTAGGGGACCAACGCGTTGGGCACCGTGACGCTTCCATCCGCTTGCTGATTCTGCTCGAGGATCGCGACCATCGTTCGTCCGATCGCGAGACCGGATCCGTTGAGGGTGTGAAGGAAGCGCGGCTTGCCCTTGGGCTCGGGACGGAAGCGAGCCCTGATGCGACGGGCTTGGAAGTCGCCGAACCAAGAGCAACTCGAGATCTCGCGATATGTGTCTTGGGCCGGGAGCCAGACCTCGAGGTCGTAGGACTTCTGCGCGGCAAATCCCATATCGCCTGCACACAACTGGACGACGCGATAATGAAGATCGAGCTTCTGGAGGACCGACTCGGCGTGGCCGGTCAGAATTTCGAGTTGTCGTTCCCCTTGATCGGGGTGGCAGAAGCGAACGAGCTCGACTTTGTCGAACTGATGCACGCGAATCATGCCCCGCGTATCTTTGCCGTAGCTGCCCGCTTCGCTTCGAAAGCACGCGGTGTACCCAGTGTAGGTCACCGGAAGATCCGCCTCGGCGAGAACTTCGTCGGCGTGGAGGTTCGTGATCGGGACCTCGGCGGTCGGCACCAGATAGAGGTCGTGCCCCTGGGCATCGGCCTGAGCCTCCCACTCTTCGTCCTTGGCCATCCGGAAGGAGTCCTTGGCAAACTTCGGGAGCTGGCCCGTGCCGAGCATGGCGCTGTCTTTTACGAGAACCGGCGGCCAAACCTCTCGGTAGCCGTGCTCGGTGGTGTGAAGGTCGAGCATGAGCTGCATCAACGCCCGCTCGAGCCGGGCACCCGCCCCCATCAATACGACGAACCGCGAGCCGCTGATCTTTGCCGCCCGCTCGAAGTCGAGGATGCCGAGCCCGACGCCAACCTCGACGTGATCGCGCACCTCGAAATCGAACGAGGGCTTGTTGCCCCACACGCGCACCTCGACATTGTCATCCTCGGTGAAGCCGTCGGGGGTTTCGGGATGCGGGAGGTTCGGGAGGTTCAAGAGGATGCCCTCGAGCTCGGTCTCGATCTTGGCTTGCCGGACTTCACCCGCCTTGATCTGGCCCCCCAGCGCGCGAAGCTTCTCGCGCTTGGCTTGAAATTTTTCGGACTTCTTGTCTGAAACCTTTGCCATGGCCTGGCTGGCGTCGTTCCGACGCTGACGAAGCGCTTCGACGGTCGTGATCCCTTCGCGGCGCTCTTCGGCGAGAGATCCTAGGCGGTCGAGAAGCGCAGCATCGTCAAAGCCGCGGCGCGTTAGTGCCGCTTTCACGTCAGCTAGATTCTCGCTCGCGTAGCGCAGATCGAGCATGGAGCGTCTCTACAACACGGGGCGTCAAAGCACCAGTCGCATCCTTCTTGGCGCGCGGTGCAAATGCTCCTAGATTGAAAGCAGTGAACACCCTCGCAAGCCTGAGCCGCTGCGGCGTCATCGGAGACGTCCACTGCGAATCGGAAGCGCTCGAGCGTGTGCTCGATACGCTCGAATCGATGAACCTCGGGCCAGTGCTGTGTGTGGGTGACCTCGTCGACGGTGACGGCGATGCCGACGTGACCCTGAAACTCCTCGGATCGCGACGAGTGCAATGTGTCGCTGGAAACCACGAGCGCTGGTTCTTGACGGGAGAGCAACGAACCCTCGACCACGCTACTCAACAGATCAACGACGAGTCGCTTGCATTCGTGCGGTCGCTCCCGAAGATGCGCCACTACCAAACCCCCAACGGCAAAGCCTTGCTCTGCCACGGCGTAGGCGAAGCCGACGAAGCCTGGCTCCTCCCCGACACAAAGGGCTACGCACTCCAAGACATCCCCACTCTGCGCGAGCTAATGCTCGAAGACGACGTGCAATTCATGATCGGCGGCCACACGCATGAACGAATGATCCGAGTATTCCCGGGCCTCACGGTGATCAACGTAGGTACGATCCACCGGAGAAACCAACAGACGTTCACGGTGATCGACTTCGATGAAATGCGCGTAGAGTACTATTCCGCGGCAGAGGACAGCACCGGAAAGCTGCTGGATGAGCTAGACCTCCCGATGCCCCCACCGGTCGAGTGACGCTGGACGCTGACACTGAACGCTGGCACTGTTCTCGAGTCACCGGGCTTGACGCCAGAGCTCCGCTAGCGATGGCCTCGATCCGGTGAGAAGGAAGCCGACTCGGAAGAGTCTTGCTCCGACTCGGATCGACAACCAGGTCGATACGACCAGCACCAGCATCGAACCGGCAACCTCCCACCAGGCAATCCCCGAAGAATCGACGGCCAGTCGGAGAATGACGGTCAGTGGAGAGGTGAACGGGATCCATGTCATCAGCTGCCCAAGGAATCCATTGGGTTCGTCGAGCAAGATCACCATCACCATCAAGGGGAGAATGGCGAGCATGGCCCAGCCGACGGTGAGCTTTTGGCTTTCAGCGGCGTTGGCGCCGAGCGCAGCAGTCGCGAGCATCAAGCTTCCCATGAACAGGTAGCCGAGGACGAAGAGCAAGGGGGCCACGGCGATAGCCCCCCACGGGATCGTCACGAACGATGAAAGCGCCGCCGACGCACTCATGGCGACAAAGACCACCATCGACGACCAGACCGCGAATTGCAGGAGCCCCGCGGCGCCAAGGCCGAAGAGCTTCCCGGCAATGATCTCCTCCGGTGTCACCGACGAGAGAAGCACTTCGACGACCTTGCTTTCCTTGTCGGTCGACACGGTCTGCACGAGATAGCCCGAGGCGCTCAGGAGCGCCGTGAGCAACAACACTCCCAAGAAGAGCGGGATCGCGGTTCGTACGAGGAGATCGATGGTTTCGTCGACGCCCACCACGTCGGCCCCGTCCGGCGTCAGACGAGTCCGCACGAAATATGCCGGCGTGATCACTCGCTCCTGTACTTCATCGTCGAGGCGGTCGGCCATGAGCGAGCGTCGAAGGAGCGACCGAAGAACCGGCTCGACGGTCGTTCCATGCATGCTCAAGAGCGGAGTCTTCTCGGATTGGACGGCGCGCACCACCCCGGTTTCTAGATAGTCGGGCTCGACCACGTAGAGCGCGCGGATGAGACCCGCTTCAAGGTCTCCTTTTGCGGCGTCGAGCGAGTCGTAGAGCTCGATTTCGAGCGCATTGACCTTCCAGACCCGCACGCCCCCATCATCCTCGAACACCGATTCGTCGAGCACATCCGCCTCGTCGATGAGGCCAAACGCGGAGCTCTCAGAAGCACGCTGGGTCAGAAAATAGGTCTGCGCCCCGAGGACGGTTCCCGAGATCAGCGCGAGGAACAGGGGTAGGCCAAACGTCGTAATGAGATACGACCATCGTTTGACCACGGACAGAAACTCGAACTTCGCAACGGAGATGATTCGATCCGGCCGCATCACTCGACTCCCCCGCTCACCAGGTTGACGAAGATGTCGTCCATCCGTGCTACCAATGGCTCGTAGCGATCGATCAAGACCCCGCTGCGAATGAGCTCGTTCAAGTAGCCCGCCGCGGTTTCGGTCTCGGGAAGAAACACGCGCCAACTGCCGTTTGCCTCCCGGACCGCGTTCACTCCGAGCTCAGCAAGGTCCATCGACGTCCAGACGACCACCTCGTGGGGTGAATAGCGGCGACGGATCTCCTCGAGGTCGCCGTACACCACGAGGCGCCCCTCGTGGATGAGCGCCACGCGATCGCATAGGGCCTCGACCTGGTGCATCAGATGGGTCGACAGCAGGGTCGTCAAGCCGCTCGCGCGCCGCTCTTCGATCAAGTCCTGTACCAACGCCACGTTGATCGGATCGAGCCCGGAGAACGGCTCATCCAACACGCAAAGCTCAGGATCGCTCAACAGGCACGCCGCGATCTGCACCTTTTGCGTCATCCCCTTGGAAAGACTCCCGACACGGTGCTCGGCGACCTGGGAAAGACCGACACGCTCGAGCCAATGCGCTGCGGCTTTGCGGGAGTCCGCGGGCTTGAGGCCTTTGAGGCGACCGAGGTACGAAAGAAGCTCAGCCACCTTCGCGCGGGCGTACACGCCCCGCTCCTCCGGAAGATATGCGGTACGATCGAGCGTGGACCGGTCGAGCGGCGCGCCGAAGAGGGAAACCTCGCCTTCGTCAGCGCGGAGGATGTCTAGACCGATACGGATGAGGGTGGTCTTGCCGGCACCGTTGGGCCCCATGAGCCCGAAGACCTCACCCCGAGACACCTCGAGGCTCACATCGTCAAGCGCGACCCGCCCCCCAAAGCGCTTGGACACTTCGCGAAAAGCGAGAATTCCCACGGGCGGGAGTGTATCCGGGGAACGGAGG
Organism: uncultured Coxiellaceae bacterium; assembly: GCA_964194675.1. GTDB lineage: Bacteria > Myxococcota_A > Polyangia > Polyangiales > Houyiibacteriaceae > SG8-38. Next base: position 83,855 of record CAXMND010000044.1, read on the forward strand.
GCGGGCCAGGTCACGTACGCGGGCACGATCGCCTTCGCGTCAGCGAACGCCTGCGCGCTCCAGGATCTTGCGCGTGAGCGTGGATACTCCGATCTGATCGAGCGACCCGGGGGCGAACAGTTGGGCGTTCTTGGACACGGTACCCCTCGCTGCAGACGCCAAGTACACGTCGATCCGCAAGCGCCGATGCGTGAGCTCGTGTTCGACCTGCCCGATGGGCTCGGTTTGAAGACGTGCTTTGAGGCCTGCTTCACGCAGGGCCGCTCGCGCATTGCCTTCGGCCATCGGCACACCCCAAAGGCCGCCGAACAGTGGCCGATCGCCTTTGACGAGCCAGGCTTTTCTGTCGGCGCCTCGGCCTCGTGTAGCCACCACCGCCGCGAGCTCTACTTGTTTTGGTGTCTTGAGTGCGCGTTTGATAGGCAACGAATCGACCTCGTCGCGAGCGAGGGCTTGGCAGTCGGCCGATAGAGGGCAAGCCTCGCACCGGGGCTTCTTTGGCGTGCACACGGTCGCACCGAGCTCCATCACCGCTTGGTTCAGATCCCCTGGGCGCTCGCCGACGACGAGCTGCGTGGCTCGTTCCCAAAGTCGCTTGGTCGTCTTGATGGTTCCGAGTGGGGTGTCGATTCGGAAGAAGCGCGATAGCACGCGGCTGACGTTTCCGTCGACGACAGGTTCTTCTTTATCGAACGCGATGCTTCCGATCGCGCCAGCGGTATACCGACCCACGCCGGGCAATCCCCGTCGTGCTTCTGCATCTTCAGGGACAGCACCTCCATACTCAGCCACGACCTCCTGAACTCCCCGGTGCAACAGCCGCGCGCGGCGGTAGTACCCGAGGCCGCTCCAATGGGCGAGGACCGCATCCTCATCGGCCTCTGCCAGGGCCTCAGTCGTCGGAAAGCTCGACAAGAAGCGATCGTAGTACGGAATGACGGTATCGACGCGCGTCTGCTGGAGCATGACCTCGGACACCCAGATCGCGTAGGGGTCCCGCGTGCGCCGCCAGGGGAGATCGCGGCCTTCGCGGTCGTACCAGATGAGGAGCCTCGCCCGAATCGATGCCATCAAAGGAACTCGGTGAACAACCGCTGGGGGTTTTCCAGGGTCTCGATGATGTCGTATGCAAATGCGGCGCCGATGTGGCCGTCGACGATGCGGTGGTCGAACGACAGCGAGAGCAGCATCACCTTCCCGACGACGATCTCGCCGTCGCGTACGACCGGTCGCTCCTTGATTCGGTGGACGCCCAAGATGCCAACCTCAGGATGGTTGAGGATCGGCGTGGCCATCAGACCGCTTTGTTTACCGAGCGAGGTGATGGTGAATGTCGAGTTCCGAAGGTCGTCCGGGCTGAGCAAGCCGTTTTTCGCCGCATGCGAAAGGCGCTCAATTTCGCTTGCGAGCTCGAAGAGCCGAAGCCTGTCGGCGTGGTGAACGACGGGCACCATCAAGCCGGCGTCCGTCGCAGTGGCCACCCCGATGTTGTAGTACTTCTTGTAGACGAGCTCCTTGGTGCTCTCGTCGACGGCGCTGTTCAGCACGGGATGCCGGAGAAGCGCCGCGGTGACAGCTTTGACGATGAAGGGAAGATAGGTAAGCCGGACTCCATGCCGGCCGGCCTCTGAAAGCAGCCGCCTACGCATTTCGACCAGCTGCGATGCATCACACTCCTCGACGAACGTGAAGTGCGCCGCGGTCGCCTTCGCGTGAGCCATGCGCTCGGCGATCTTGCGTCGCATCCCGACGATCGGAATCCTCTCCTCGAGCGATCCATGCGGCCGGTCTTCGGCCATTTGATCGCGAAGAGCCGCCCGCACATCGTCGCGCGTGACGCGGCCCCCGTCGCCGGTCGGACGTACCCGACGGAGATCGACCCCCATCTCTTTGGCGAGCCGACGTGTCGCTGGGGTCGCCGAAGGCTTTGCGTTCGGCTCGGGCGCAGGCCGATCCGCGGCCTGCTGAAAGAGACTGGCCCCGGGAAGCGAGTCCTGGATGTCGCCGACCGCGGACGCCGGGGGGCGTGACGAACGCTGTGACCGACCGACATTCGTCGCGCCGGCTGACTCGAGCGTCAAGATCACCTGGCCCACCCGAGCGATCGAACCGGCCTCGAACCGAAGCTCCTCGATCCGAGCATCGCAGGGCGCACCGATCGTGACGGTCGCCTTGTCGGTCATGACCTCGACCATCGGATCGTCTTCTTTCACATCGTCGCCGGCGTGCACGAACCACTCGACGATCTCACCCTCGGTGACGCCCTCGCCGATGTCTGGAAGCTTGAAGTCGATTCGAGCCATGATCCTCAATAGCGCGCGGTCTCGATGAGCGCGGGAACGATGCGGTGCGCGAGCGGCAAGTACTCGTGCTCGTGGGTTTGTGGAAAGGGTGTGTCCCAGCCGGTCACGCGGCGGGGTGGAGCCTCTAGGTGAAGGAACGCATGCTCGGTCACGAGCGCCACGAGCTCGCCACCGAAGCCGCAGGTCTGAGGTGCTTCGTGGACCACCACGAAACGCCCGGTCTTCTTGACGCTCGACACGATCGTCTCGACATCGACCGGCCAAAGGGTTCGGAGATCGATGATCTCGACGTCGATACCTTGCTTTGCGGCCTCTTCCGCCGCGGAAAACGCTTCGTAGAGCATCGCCCCCCAGGCGACACAGGTGACCTGCTCACCGGTGCGGACGATCTTGGCCTCACTGAGCGGAACGCTGTAGGCCCCTTCAGGCACTTCCATCTTCACCGCTCGATACACACGCTTCGGCTCGAAGAATACGACCGGATCGTCGTCTCGGATCGCCTCGATCAAGAGCCCCTTCGCGTCGTACGGATTGGACGGGCACACGACTTTCAAGCCAGCGGTGTGGATGAAAAGCGCCTCGGGCGACTGAGAGTGATACTGCCCACCGCGGATCCCGCCGCCATAGGGCGCCCGGACGACCATTGGCACCTGGAACTCCCCGGCGGTTCGGTAGCGGTACTTCGCCGCCTCGTTCACGAGCTGATCGAAGCCCGGGTAGATGAAGTCGACGAATTGGATTTCCGAAACCGGACGCATCCCGTGAAGCGCCATCCCAATCGCAGTGCCGATGATGCCAGTCTCCGAAAGAGGCGTGTCGATCACACGCTCGGCGCCGAACTCCTCTTGGAGGCCCTGGGTGACTCGAAACACTCCGCCGAGCCGACCCACATCCTCGCCCATCACGAGCACATCGTCGTTCTCCCGCATCGCCGCGACAAGCCCGCTGTTGATCGCCTGCACCAGGTTCATCTCGGGCATGGCTATTCGTGCTCCTCCTCGGCGCGAGACCCGGCAAGACATCGCGCCTCTTGCTCACGAAGGTGCGGTGGCTGCTCTTTGTAGACGTCGGTGAACATCTCGCGAAGCGCGGGCGCGGGTTTCTCCTCGGCGCGGAGTACGCACTCTTTGACTTCGGCTTCGCACACGGCGCGCCAATCGGCGTCGAGGTCGGCGTCCCACACGTCGCCCTGCTCGATGTGCTCGCGCAAGCGGGCGATAGGATCCGCGAGGCGCCAAGAGTTGACTTCTTCTTCGGTGCGGTAGATCCGCGGGTCATCCGAGGTCGAGTGCCCACCGAGCCGGTAGGTCATGAGCTCGACGAAAGTCGGTCCGCCTCCTTGGGAGGCACGCTGCACGGCTTCTCGAACCGATCGCCAGACCGCAAGTACGTCGTTGCCGTCGATCCGAATGGCCGGCATTCGATACGCGGCGGCCTTTTCAGAGAGGGTTCGGGTGGCGGTTTGTTGTTCGGTCGGCAAGCTGATCGCGTACCCGTTGTTGCGGCACAAGAACAACACTGGCGTCTGATACACTGCTGCGAAGTTCATCGCCGCATGAAAGTCGTTCGAGCTCGTCGCGCCGTCTCCCAAGAACACGCCCACACACTCGTCTAGCCCCCGCTTTTTGGCGGCCCACGCCAGGCCAACCGCGTGAGGAAGCTGAGTCCCAATCGGAGCGCTCACCGAGAGATAGCGATGCTCCCGGCTAAACGTATGGTCGGGCATTTGCCGGCCGCGCAGAGGATCGTCGGCGTTGCCAAACATGTGATCGATGTAGCGTTGCAGCGGATAGTCTCTCCACAAGAGCGCGCCAACCTCGCGGTAGCAGGGAACGATCCAGTCTCGATCCCGCAAGGCCGACGCCGAGCCGATGATCGCGGCTTCTTCCCCGAGCGAGCCGACGTGAAACGCGATCCGCCCCTGTCGTTGCAGTCGCTCCAACCGATCATCGACGACGCGCGTGCGTGTCATCGCTTTGTAGAGCGCAACTACTCGGTCGATCGACAGCTCCGGCTTGGGGCTTCCGTCCTCACGAATGATGTGCATGTACCCCCTTACGTAACTACAGAAAGCTTTCTTTTCTTCCCATAGCGATCCATGAGCGTGTCCTCGATAAACGCTTCCGCGGCGCGATAGCTCGACCGAACCAAAGGCCCGGATGCCACGAAGCGAAATCCCATGCGAAGCCCGGCCGCTTCGAATTCAATGAACTGTTCCGGCTCGACGTACCGCTCGACGGTCGCGTGCCGTTTGGTTGGGCGAAGGTACTGCCCGATCGTGAGCACATCGACGTCGGCGTCTCGCAAGAGCTGCATCGCCTCGAGCACCTCTTCATGCGTTTCGCCGAGCCCCACCATCAACGACGACTTAGTGATCGTCGAGCCCATCTCCTTGGCGACGCGAAGAACGTTGACCGAGCGATCCCACGAACAACGGGCGTCTCGGATGGGTCGCTGCAGGCGCGGCACGACTTCGACATTGTGCGCAAAGACGTCGGGCTGCCCGTCGCACACGACGGTGCGGATGTCGTCGTGGCGGCCCAAGAAGTCTCCAACCAGCGTCTCGACCCGGAGACCCGGGCTGCGATGTTTGATGCGGCGCACCGTCTCGGCGACATGCGCCGCCCCACCGTCCGGTAGGTCGTCTCGGTCGACCATGGTCAGCACCACATACGCAAGCCCCATCTCAGCAAGCGAAAGGGCGGTATTCTCGGGCTCATACGGATCGACGATGCCCCTCGGTTTGCCGGTGTCGACCGAGCAGAATCTGCATCCGCGGGTGCACGTCTTGCCGAGGATCATGAGGGTCGCGGTCCCCTTGCCCCAGCACTCGAAGATGTTCGGGCAGCGCGCCTCTTCACACACCGTATGCAGGCCTCGAGCCCGGAATTTGGCCCTCAGACTACGGAATTCGTCGTGTTCGGGCCCCGCTGGGAGCCGCACACGAAGCCAATCAGGTTTGCGAGCTGGCAGATTCATCGTCCCTCTCCTAGGCCAAGCTCTTAGGTGGACGCACGCGAAGTGTCAATCGCGCCTAACACTACGAATTGTGACGGTTTCTTCGGTCTTCTGCAACGTTTCGTCAGACACAGGAGCCGGACGCAAGATTTTCGTGGATCGGCCTTTACCTCAGCCTCCATCGCCCCATAATTCTGCGCCACGAAACGCCAACCCCGTTTAGGAGCGAGTCGATGGATGACGAGAGACGACCGAGACGAGCTGGCCCTCTGGAGCGACCAGGCGCTCTGGGCGGAAAACGTGACCTCAACCGACGCAAACGCGTGCAGGACCTCGTCGCCGCGGGGCTCGAGCTGTTCTTGAACAACGGCATCGGGGGAGTCACCATCGACGAGGTCGCCCGCGAGGCCGGGATGGCCAAAGGCAACTTCTACCGGTACTTCCGGGACAAAGCAGACCTCGTGGAAGCCGTGATCGAGCCGGTCGCCGACGCGGCACGCACTGCGATTCGTGAGTGTGACGCCAAACTTCGCGAGGCGACCGGACGCGAAGATACGGTCAACGCGTATCGGCATCTCGGCACGAAGCTCGTCGCGACCCTCGCGATGTATCCAGAAGCCACATGCGTGTATCTCCAGGAACGCCGAGCGCCCGCCACCCCTTCCCGGCAGGGGATCTCCGATCTAGCTAAAGAGCTCGACGACCGTGCGATCGCGCTAAGCGAAGTAGCCGTGGAGCGTGGTCTGCTCGCTGTCAGTGATCCCCGGGTCAGCGCCCTCGCCGTGAGCGGCGCAGTCGAATCCTTGGCACTCGCAGCCCTGAGAAAACAGTTTCCGATGGATCCGCTCGAGACCGCAAACACCCTGATAGGCCTCGTCCTCGACGGAATCCGGAGATAGCCCGGGAAGTAACCCAAAACTCGGGCCTAAACACCTGTCCAGCGGGAAACTACCGCTCGGGCGTCTTCTTCTTCACAATTGGGCGCATATGGCCGGGAAGACAGAGCTGGGGCGGCGGCTCGGCATCGTCGCGGGTGCGTTGTGCGCTTCCGGTGCGTTACCGAGTGTTGCGTTCGCTGCGAGTGGCGACCCACAAGGGGGAACCACGGACGAGCTCGGCACGGTCGTGTTGCTGGTTCTCGTCATCGGCGTGGCTTACGTGCTCGCTCACAACGTGGTCGAGCGACTGCAACATCGATTCCTGGTCGTCAGCGGGCTCGAGTACCTGCTCCTCGGAATCATGTTGGGTCCGTTCTTCCCAGCGATCGGTGCATTCGACGACCTGACCGGGCTGCTGCCGATCATCGCCCTCGCTGCCGGTTGGGTGGGCCTCCTCCGAGGGACTGACTTCGACTTTGCGAGTCTTCAGAAGCTCGACCCGGCAACCTGGCGAATCGTGTTCCTGCACCACCTGTTGCCTGGCGCCGCCGTCGGCTTTGGTGCGTACTACCTGTTCGAGAGCGGGTTGCTCATCGAAACCACCACGCGACAATCCGCTTTGAGTGCCGCGGCCCTCGCGTGCTTTGCGGCCGCCGATTCCTCGGAACCATTCGACCTCCTCGCGCGACGGTACGAAATCAGCGGTCGCCTGGCCCCGCTCTTGCGCAATGGGACGAGGCTCGGCGATATCGTCGTGATCCTCGCATTCGGCCTGATTTTCTGTGTTTTTCACGAGAATGCGCCGCAAGCGGCCGACTATTCGGCCTCACTGTGGGCGTGGGTCACGGTCCTCTTGGGGGCCGCGCTTGGATTTCTGTTTTCGCTCTTCTTGGCTGGCGACGAGTCCGACAACTCTCGGTTCCTAGCGCTCATCGGGATCGTCGCGTTTGCTTCCGGTGGGGCGTATTTCCTCGAGCTTTCCCCGCTGGCGGTGAACCTATGCATGGGGTTCGTGCTCGTGAACTTCTCACGCGGTGGGCAGCTCCTGCACTCGACTCTCGAGTCGACCGAGAAGCCAATGACGATCGTTCTCTTGATCTTCGCTGGAGCTTTGTGGACGCCGTCTCCGTTGGTCCCGACCGTGATTGCGCTGGTCGCCTTCGTCGCGGCGCGCACGGGCGCCAAGTGGCTTGCCAGCGTGATCGCGGGTTGGGGCACGACCCTACGCAAAGACCTCTTCCGCGGTCTTCTCGCGCACGGTGATGTCACCCTCGCGATGGCGGTGTCTTTTCGTTTGGTGTACGAGGGGCCTGCAGTCGATATCGCCTACTCGGTCGTTCTGTGCTCGATCATCTTGAACGACCTCTTGGCGCCCCGTTTGTTGAGAGGCTTGCTGGTCGATGAGGGCGACCTGCAGGGCGAGCTGAAGGATTCGAACACGACCCTTGGAGCAACGTTGGGATGAACATCGTCGTCATAGGTTTGGGGGAAGTCGGGCGGCATCTGCTGAGTGTCCTCGACAAGGAGGGGCACGACATCGTAGCTGTCGATGCGAACCCCAAGGCCGTCCAGTACGCCGAGGAGCACTACGACGTGGCTTCGATCGTAGGCTACGGCGCCAGCGAAAAGCTGTTGAAGGTTGCAGGCGTGGCCCGCGCGGACCTCGTCGTTGCGGTCACCAATCACGATGAGATGAATCTGATCGCTACGCTTGCGGCCAAACAGTTGGGCGCCCAGCACGTGGTCGCGCGGGTGCAGGGCAGCGCATGGTCGGAATGGACCGAAGGCATTCGCTACGGGCTCCTCGGGGTCGATGTGGTGATCAATCCGCGCGTGCTCGTCGCGCAAGAACTGAGCCGCATCGCGAGATCCTATGGCGCGTCGGACGTCGTCGACCTAGCACAAGACAGGGTCGAGCTCGTGCAGATCGATCTCGGAGAATCGCGTGTGCTCAACAAGCCGTTGTCGGCGGTGGAGCTCCCGCCTCACACGCTGGTGAGCGCTGTCGTCCGCGATGGGGATCTCTTCGTGCCAGGTGGCGCGGACGTTTTGGTGAAAGGCGATCGCGTGTACCTGATCGGCCGACCGGAAGGTGTGCTCGCTGCCGAGAGATTGTTCAGCAAGGAGCGCGAGGCCAGGCGCGTTTGCATCGTAGGCGGCGGAGTCGTCGGCAAGGCGTTGGCACGAGAGCTCCTCCAACAAGAAGCAACTGTCATGATGATCGAGAGCGATCTCGCGACCGCCGAGGAGATCAGCAGCGAGTTCGAGGGCATGCAGGTCGTGCACGGCGACGGAACCGATGGTGCGCTCCTCGAAGAGGAAGAGGTCGGAACCTACGACCTCTTCGCTGCTGTCACGCGCGCCGACGAGATCAATCTGATGGCCGCGTTGCTCGCGCAGCGGGCTGGTTGCAAACGCACGGCGACGATCGTCCAACGCGCCGATTACACGTCGATCTACCGACAACTCGGAATCGACATCGTCTTGTCGCCGCGTACCGTCGCAACGGATCAGATTCTGAGGTTCTCGCGCGGCGGAGGCCTCCATAGCTTGACCGTGCTCGAAGACGGTCAGGCGGAAGTCGTCGAGCTGACTGCAAGCCCCAAATGCCGTGCCGTCAACAAGCCCTTGCATCGCATGAACCTGCCGCGGGGCTCCCTGCTCGCCGCAATCGTCCATGGAGACGATGTCATCATCCCGCGCGGCAAGGACATCGTGCACCCAGGTGATCGGGTCATTCTGATGACCACCAAAGAGGCCCGTGCGACAGTTGAGCGACTCTTTCGACCGAGGGGCGAGTGAGCACCCAATCGAGAGACTTCAGAGGTGTGATTCGCCCAGTTGGCGCCGTGGTGCTCGGGATCGGCGTCATGATCGCACTTTGCACAGCGGTCGGGATGGCTTGGGATCGTTTGTCGCCGGACCTCTCGCGGCCTCAAGGAGGAGCGGGCGCCCTCGGAATTTCCGCCGCCATCGTATGTGCCGTCGGTGGGGCGGCATTCTTGTACGGACGGCAATTCGTGTCCGAACGCATTTCCAGGCGCGAAGCCCTCCTGGCAGTCAGCTTGATCTGGGTCTCCGCGGGTGTCTGCGGTGCGATTCCGTTCGTGTTGGGCGCCAACATGTCTCCAGTGGATTCGTTTTTCGAATCGGTGAGCGGGTTGACAACGACAGGTGCGACGGTGATCACCGACATCGAGGCCAGGCTCTCCCGACCATTGCTCCTCTGGCGCTCCCTGATTCAGTGGCTTGGCGGCATGGGCATCGTCGTCTTGTTCGTTGCAGTGTTCCCGAACCTCGGCGCGGGCGGGAAGCATCTTTTTCGGGGCGAGGTTCCCGGAACTACGGCGGAGGGGCTACGACCGCGTATCGCGGAAACCTCGTTCGCCCTCTGGAAGCTCTACACGGCCCTGACTTTGCTAGAGATTATCCTCTTGAAGCTTCTCGGTGTCGACTTGTTCGATGCTGTTTGTCATGCGTTTACGACCATGTCGACGGGCGGTTTTTCGACGCTCGACAACTCGGTCGGCGGATTCAATCGACCCGCGGTGGAGTACGTCATCGCATGCTTCATGCTGGTCGGCAGCGTGAACTACGGCCTGTACTATGGTCTCATTCGAACTGGGCACTGGCGAGGGCTCGTGCGGAACATCGAGTTTCGGTCCTACGTGGGAATCGTCGTCGTCGCGGTGGTCCTGATGACCATTCTCAACCTGGGTGTCCACGATGAGGTCCTCACGTCGTTCCGCTATTCCTTTTTCATGGTCGCTACCACCATCTCGTCCACCGGCTACAGCACCGACGATTACACGGCCTACGGCTCGACAGCGCTCGCGATCATCATCTTGTTGATGTTCGTCGGTGGGTCCTCCGGTTCTACCGCGGGGGGCATCAAGATCGAGCGCGCAGTCCTGATGGGCAAGCAGGCCATCGCGCAGGTGCAAAAGAGCTTTCGACCCGCGTCGGTCCAACTAGTCCGAATGGGAAAGAGCTCGATCAGCCCCCAGGTCCTCGCGGATGTCGCCTCTTTTTTCCTCATCTACATGGGGTGTCTCGCGTTTGGCCTTGTCTTCGTCACGCTCGTCGACGGCGTCCCTCTGCCGACGGCGTTTGGAACGATGCTCACGTGCCTTTCCAACATGGGCCCCGCGCCGTTCCATCAAGGGCCGGACAACTTCGTTGCGTACTCCGCGGGTAGCAAGCTCTTCTTCGTTCTGGCGATGCTGCTCGGACGACTCGAGTTCTTCACACTGTTCGCGTTGTTCTTACCCGGTTTCTGGAGGCGTTGACGGTGGGCTCGTACAGCATGCCGCCACCGGGCGAAGAAACCCACGCTCGCCGGCAGATCACCGTGATCGTGCTGCTGCTCTTCGGGATGGTAGCGCTCTACCAGTTCGAGCAGTTCGCATCACATCCTTTCGACCCGACCGCCATGCTGGCGCTGGGCTTCGTCGTCCTAGCCAGCTACACGATCGGCGGCTTGGTAGGCCAGATTCGCCTGCCGCACATCACGGGTTACCTGATCGCGGGCCTGGTCTTCGGCCCATCACTTGCCAGATCTCTGGGCGGCCTCGACCTCCCTCCTCCGTTCGACAAAGGCATCCTGAACGATCAGGTCCTCGAGCAGCTGAGCTTGTTCGACACCCTCGCGGTGGCCGTGATCTCACTCACGGCCGGTGGTGAGATCAAGCTCGAAGGTCTCAAAAAGGGCCTTGGCGCGATCAGCGGAATCCTCGCGGGGCAACTGGTTTCGACCGTCGTCTTGGTGACGTCGTTCTTCTGGTTGATCTCCGGAGTAGTGCCCATGGTCGCCTTGCCCGGCATTCAGGGGCTTCCCATGGCCGCTGCGCTCGCGATTGGCGCGATGATGGCCTCGGTGGCTCTCGTGTCGTCTCCGGCGGCGACTATCGCGGTGATCATGGAATCAAGGGCTGTGGGCCCCATGACTCGAAATGTCCTTTCCGTCGTCGTGCTCAAGGACGTCCTGGTGATCGTTGCGTTTGCAATCGCTACGAAGATCGTCGCTCAGCAGCTCGGCGTGACCACCATGGAAGGCGGAGTCGCTGCCTATCTGCTCCAGCACATCGTTTTTTCGATCCTCTTTGGCGCGGTGGTCGTCGGCGGCTTGATGGCTCTCTACATCCGCTACGTCAATCAAGAGCTTCTGATTTTCGTCGTGGGCGTCGTCTATCTGGTCGCGTACATCACGGGGGTTCTAGGATGGGACCCAATTTTGCTCTTCCTGGCGGCCGGCTTCGGTATCACCAATTTTTCGAAGACCGGGCATCGCCTCATCGAAACCCTCGAGCGACTGTCCCTGCCGGTCTACGTCGTCTTCTTTACAATCGCTGGGGCCAAGCTCCATCTGGAGCAGCTACAGCAAGTCGCCTTTTTCGCGGTCGCGCTCGTCGCGGTGCGTGGCTTCGGTATTTACTGGGGCACTAATGTGGGCGCTCGGATGGGCAGAGCAGATGAAGCGACCCAGCGCTTCGGGTGGATGGGCTTCGTCTCCCAGGCGGGGGTGTCGATCCTCTTGGCCGCGATCATCGGCAGGACCTTTGGCGAGCTTGGAAGGTCGCTCGAGACCCTGATCATCGGCGCAGTGGCGATCAACCAGCTCGTCGGCCCGGTGATGTTCAAGATGGGGCTCGGTCTTGCGGGAGAGACGACCACGGGTCGCTCATCGCTCTCGCCCACCCGACACCTTTCGGTGAGGCCACCTTCGATTCAACCGGAGAGCGAGGACGTCGGCGCTCGGAAGCAGCTCGAACCCTGGCCGCAGCACATCGGCAAAGAGGGCCTCTGGGGTCCAACCCTTCAGACGCAGAGCGTCGAGCTCGACAGCCGCATGCAGGACCTTGCGGGCGATTTGCAGAGCATCGTTCGAGAGGTATCGACGGGCCCCCTTCGCGAGTTCCAAATCGATTCGGGGAAGTACCTGCGTGACCTTCGTCGTGAGTTTCTGCGGCACCATCGGCGACTAACGGTGCAGGCACGCGCTGAAAACGACGCCGATCGGGAGGAGCTGGTCACGATGCTGCGGTCCGCACAATCCGATCTGGCAGCGCATTGGCGCGGGATCGTGCTCGGACGGTCGGTCACTTTGGCCAAGCAAACTTGGACGCCGGAAATCATGATTCACGACCTGGATGCGGTGGTGGACGGTCTCCCCGAGATCGTGGTGGCGCCCTACGAACCGCAATCGTACGAGTCGCGCAAGGATGATTCTCCTTGGAGGCAATTCCGACGTCAGATGCTGCGCCTTCGGCGCGGATGGCGGAAGGCGTTCGGGCAGGGCCCGCCGACGCGCGACGTCCGGCTCCGCATGCTCGGCCGTTTCCACCTTTCCTACGATGCCCCCGTACGGCTCGAGGCCCTTGCCGCTCTCTTCGTCGAAGCGGACCGACACCTCGCTGCCCGCACCAGAAGTCTCTTCGACGGCGTGATCGCTGGGTATGACGACATCGTCGACATCGCTTCCGATCCAAACATCGATGTCGAGAAACAGCTGGTTCATTTGCGGCATGATGTCGAAGAAGAGCTTGCGTTGGCCCTCGACGAGGTGGTGCGGATCACGGGCGACGGAACGCACCGAGCCGCAAGCGCCCTTGCGGACGGCTTCGTCAAGATGAAAGAAGACCTGCCGACATTCGGCACACCGGGTCTGCCGGCCAGTGAGCGCCGCACCAGTCGCCGCTTTGCGAATCGCATGCGAGCGATGGAAACGCTTACCAAGGACGTTGCGAACCTTCGCAGGGCAAGCTCGGCCGAGTATTCGTCGCTGGCGATGGAGCTCGAGCTGCTCGGCCTCGAGGCGCGTATCAAGGACCACGTGGCAGAGTACGTGTCGCGCCTAACCAACACCGTAAAGCGCCGCGCGATCGCGCAGGTAGAGCGGGTGAGCGAAATCCTCCAAGGTACGCTCGAGGAGCTGAACGAAGAGCTCGAAAAGGACTATTCCGGCGAAGAGCTCGCGGCTGCGTTGAAAAAGGCAACTGAAGCAGTCAGCAAAGTCAGTGGCGAAGCCGCGCGCGTCACGACCGAACTCTACCAAGACCTGAGTGACGATTCCAGAATCGCCTCCCTGCTCGATACGCTGGTCGATGCCTGCCGTGGCCTCACGCCTCGCTATCGGGTAACCGTCGGACAGCCCCAAACCGGCGAGTGGCAGCTCCCAACGGCTCTGCCCGAGGTAGAAGTACCGTTCCGTGAGGTGGTGCTGACCTACATCGACAGCCAAGTCGCGCCGAAGCTGCTCGCGAGTCGCCGCGAGCTGGCCGAAAAGACGCAGCCGCTCGCAAACCTCCTTCAAGAGCTCGAACGCGCGGTCGCGTTCAATGTCGAGCTCGCGACTGCGGAGCTCGAAATCGTCCATGACGAGGCAATACCTGAAGAGATGTACACTCTTCTTCGCGACATGGTCTACGGACAGCTCGAGCGCAGCTACAACTCACTCGAGGAGATCCGAGCTGAGGCGAAGGGCTGGCCGGCGACGATCGAAACCGAGATGCAGGACGCGTCTCTCGGCACGCTCGAGACTCTCCGAAGCGAGCTCGCAGAGGGCACGTTCAGCAAGTCGCGACTCGAAGCGATGCGCCGGGCGGCAAGCGGCCTCCGAATGATCGAGCAAGCCGAACGTCAGCCTCGGATACAGCGGCTCAAGGGCCAAGTTCGAGGGGGATTGCGCGCCGTGTTCGGCGAGGACCGACTCGAGCGCTGGAGCGAGAAACTGGGGGTCACCAGCGCGGCACCGGTCGAAACTCTCTCCGCGGACGCGTTTGCCGCCCCCGAAGTTTCCGTCGACCTACCCCTGGTGTACCGACGTCTGTTCGCAGCGGACACGATGGAGGCCGGTGACGTGTTGACCGGGCGCGAGGAGGAGATCCGCCGCGCCGAGGCGGTCCTTTCGAGCGCGGTGAAGGGCCGACTTCGGTCGGTGGCGTTGGTTGGCGTCGATGGGGTCGGCAAAGCTGCGGTGTCGAGCGCAATCGTCCGGAGCCGACGCTGGAAGAACGTGAAACGCGTGGTTTTCACCGCGCCGGTAAGCGTCGAGGACGTCGACGCCATCTTCCAAGACAAGCCAGAAGGTCAGCTGGTCGTCATGGACGGGCTTCATTGGATGCTATCGATGGCGCCGGGCGGTTTTGATCCTCTCCGGCGTTTCGTCTCGGGGATCATCGAGGAAGGTGGGAGACGCCGCTGGTTGGCGCATGGTGCGGTGCTCTTCTGGAACTTCGCGTCCACGGTCGCACCGCTGAGAGATGCCTTCCCAGAAGTGGTCGAGCTCGATCCGCTCAACGAGCATGAGCTCCAGGCGGCGGTCATGGCGCGACATCGTTTGAGCGGCTACGAGCATTCGTTTGACCGGAGCGACGGCTCACCGATCGAGGGGATGTTCGCGCGAGGCGCCAGCCGAATTCGTAGGCCCTACGACCAGTACTTTCATGAGCTTCACCAAGCCACCGGGGGCTTGGTACGCGACGCGCTCCGACTGTGGCTGGCTTCGATCCGTGGAATCGAAGACGAGGTCGTGCACGTTGGGCCGATCCCGGCGTCGCCCTACGCCCGTGTGAAGCGCCTGCCAGACGACATTCTGGTGAACCTCTACCAGATCGCTCGCGAAGGTTGGATGGATGACGCGGGCCAGGCGCGCCTCTTTCGCCTCGACCGCAACACGGCGCAAGCGCAGCTCAGCCGATTGGCCCATCTCGGCCTCCTCGAGGAACGAGACGGATCGTTCGTGATTGCTGTGCACCTGCGGGGCGCGCTCGATAGGGTGTTCGCCGAAAGGGGATGGGTCCTATGACCGCCTTTCTTCGTCGCACCAAGCAGCTTGGCGCGTCCTTCGTGCTGCTGCTCGTCTTGCTGGCCTCGGGGGTCGCCGCACAAGAAACATGGCCGCAAGAGGAGCCGAGGGTTCACAAACGGCCGATCAGGCTCAACCCCAGCTCCGAGGAACCGCCCAACGAAGCGGTCTCGCCTCCAGTCGTCACCAAGCCGCCGCCTGAGGGGGCTGAACCATCTCCCGATGAAACGAGCGGAGAATCTCCGCGCGAGCGTCGGCCGCTCTTGATCCTGTTCCTGTCCCTCCTCGGTGTGGGCTTTGCGCTGTTTGTCGTCGAGCGGGCACGAGCGTGGATTACGATCAATGTGCCCTTACGCCGCATCTTAGGTGCTCTCGGTGTGCTCTTGCGCCTCACCGGACTTGGGCTCCTGATCGGGGTCGCCGTCGAGCTCCTGCCGGCAGGCCGGGATTGGATCCTTTGGGGCCTCGTGATTCTTGCGGTAGTCACCGGTTGGTCGGTTCGCGACCTCTTTGCGGACGTGGTAGCCGGCGCAATTCTTGCGGGCGAACGACGCGTAAAAAAGGGCATGTGGGTGTCCGGCGACGGCTTTCAAGGCACGGTCGAGGGTCGTTCGCTCCGAGCTACCTGGTTACGGGACGGACAGGGACATCGACTCACCGTTCCGAACCGGGCCATGGTCGGGGCACCGATGGTGTACGACACGGGCGCCGAGGCAGAACACGAGGTGGTCGTGCGGCTAGAAGGTTACCACGACGCATCGCGCGTTCGATTGGCGCTGAACGACGCCATCCTGAGTTCTCCTTGGGTGCTCGCGGGCGCGACGCCGGTCGTACTCCGTGATCCCGCCGACCCGGTGGTTTGGCGGGTGCGGAGCAAGCTCCTCGAGCCGCGTTTCTCGGTGCATTTCGAGGGCGAGCTGCTCGAACGCGTTGAAGACCTCTTGCGGTACGACCCGGGCGCGCAAGAACGGGAAACCGTGCCCACCGAGGTCACGGACGCGACCGACGAGTAGTTAGTCCCAACCCTCGTACTCGATCCAGTCCTTGAGCTCGCCGGTGATGATACGTGGCGCGCGTTGGAGGTCGTCGATGGTGCGCGCGCCGCAAAGCAGCATGATCGAGCGGAGCTCACGCTCGACACCGGAGAGAAACGCCCGCGCACCATCGGTCCCACCCTCGAGAAACGCCTGGTACACGTTACGCGCGATTCCTGCGCAACTCGCTCCTAGGGAAATCGCGCGCGCGACGTCCATCCCAGACCGAATTCCACCAGTGGCTATAGTCGTCATGCCGGCGCCGAGACAGTAGTGAATCGACGCCGCGGTAGGAATGCCCCAATCCCAAAGGGCCTCGCCGATCAGCTTGCCTTGGCCTTCGGCGCGAAGGGTTTCGACGCCCACCCAGGATGTGCCTCCAGCACCGGAAGTATCGACGTGTCGGATCCCGATCGCGTGAAGCTGCTCTGCGACCTCGCGGCTGAGGCCGCTACCGGTTTCCTTGGCGATGATGGGTACGTCGAGCTCTGCCCAAAGTCGCCTAAAGGTGTCGAGGCCTCCCCGAAAGTCATGATCGCCCTCGGGCTGCACGAGCTCCATGGCCGGGTTCATGTGAAGGCACAGCGCGTCCGCACCTACGTCTGTGAGCATCCGGGAAATCGCGTCGGTGGAAAGGTCGCGTGCCTGCACGACACCGACGTTACCGAAAAGCAGCACGTTCGGGGCCCGCTCCCGGACCTGGTAGGTCCACGCGGTGTCGGGCCTCTTTTGCATGGCCCGCTGGCTCCCCAAGCCGAATGCATAGCCTCGCTCGTCAGCGATCGAGGCTAGCTCTTGATTGATCTCCGCAGCCCGTTCGTGGCCGCCGGTCATCGCGGCGATGAGAAGCGGTGCGCGAAGCTCCTTGCCGAAGAGTCGAACCCGCGTGTCGATCGCGTCGAAGTCTGCCTCCGGGAGGGATTGGTGCACCAGGCGAACGCACTCGAGTAAGGTGGTGCGCTGCCGAAACGAGACCTGGTCGGTCGCGCAGAGATCGAGGTGATCGGCTTTTCGCTTTTTGATATCGGAGCTCATCGCCTTGCTTGCTCGGCAGGGTTGGGCCGTGTACGTAGCTCGGAAATAGGGACACTCCGACCGTGACGCAAGGGCAAATGAATCTTGAAGCATGGATGGCCGACATCCGACAGAGGATCGACACCATCCTCAGTCGCTTTTTCGAGCTAAAGCGAGAGGAGGCCGCCGGACTCTCACCGCACGCGATCGACCTCGTTACGGAGGTGCGTGACCTCACGATGCGGGGTGGAAAGCGGCTCCGTCCGATCGTGACAGCGGTCGCCTATCGGGCTTCTGGCGGCGACCCGGATGCCGGTCCTACGCTCGAGGTCGGAGCGTCACTCGAGCTCCTCCAAAGCTACCTTTTGATCCACGACGATTGGATGGATGAAGACGACGAGCGGCGCGGAGGCCCGGCAGTGCATTTCGCATTCGCCAAGAAGCACGGCAACGCGCACTTGGGTGCAAGCCTGGGCGTGCTGGCGGGCGACCTGGCGTCCACCTTCAGCTGGGAGCTCTTTCTGAGAGGCGAGCTCCCGAACGGTCGCCGTGATGAAGCGCTCGCGCTGTTCGTCAACATCCAA
This sequence comes from uncultured Coxiellaceae bacterium, assembly GCA_964194675.1. Classification (GTDB taxonomy): domain Bacteria; phylum Myxococcota_A; class Polyangia; order Polyangiales; family Houyiibacteriaceae; genus SG8-38. The sequence goes on from CAXMND010000044.1 coordinate 101,432, forward strand.
AAAGAGGTGTTCGCGGGACAGCAGCTCGACCTGATGGCGGACCGAGACATCGAGCGCATGCACCACTTGAAGACAGGAAGCTACACGACTCGAGGGCCCGCAGAGCTCGGGGGCCTTCTTGCGGACGCGCCGGAGAACGTGATGGCGTCATTGCGAGGTTGGTCTTTGCCGCTCGGAGTCGCGTTTCAGCTTCGCGATGATCTTCTCAGCACTTTCAGCAACGCGCAGCAAACCGGCAAGCCGGGTGACGATCTGCGTCATGGTAAGCACAACGCGGTCATCGCCGCGTTCCACCGGCTTTCACCGAGTGAGGGCGACCGTGCTACGGTCGAGCGGGTTTGGGGGCATCCCGACGCCTCCGACGACGACGTCGAGGAAGCCACGCGCGCTTTGGGCGGGGCCAAAGAACGAGTCGAAGAGCGCCTCGCTTGCTTGGCCGCCGAAGCGCGGACCGCCTTGGGGGTAAGCCCTTTCGAAGACGAGGCCAAGCAAATGCTCGGACGGGTGACCCGGTTGCTCACGGACCGGGGGAGCTGATGGGATTTGGACGAGGGAAGGTCATTCTTCTCGGGGAGCACGCGGTCGTGCACGGCTACCCTGCGATCGCCGTGGGTATCGAGAGGGGCGTGATCGCCGAGGCGTCGTCCGCCGACGAAGACCTGTTAAGGATCTCCCCCTGGGATACGGAGGTGCGACCCGACCGGGCGGGTGAGCCACTCGAGCGCGCGTTCGCCGTGGTGCTAGCTGGATACCCGGAGCGGCCGTCGATCGAAGTGCACGCCCAGGTCGATCTGCCTGCGGGCGCGGGCCTCGGTTGCTCGGCAGCGATCGGTGTCGCCGTCCTCGATGCGATCGACGAGGCACTCGACTTGAAGAGGTCACGCGAGGAGCTCGCGGAGGCCGCAATCGCCTGGGAAAAGATCTTCCATGGGAATCCCTCGGGCATCGACAACACGATGTCGGCGCTCGGTGGCGTGGCGCTCTTCCGTAGAGATGAGCCGCTTCAGTCACTGCGCTCGAACAAGCCCCTGCATCTGGTGGTCGGGTACAGCGGGCAAAGCCCGAGCACCCAAGAGATGGTCTCGTCGGTTGCCCGGCAGCTCGAGTCCGATCCGGTCCGTGTCAAGAAGGCCTTCGAGGCCATCGACGTGCTCGTCCGGAATGCGAAGCTCGCGATCGAAGCGGGAGATCACATCGCACTCGGCCAGCTGTTGGACCTCAACCACAGCATTCTGAGCTCGTTGATGCTGTGCACCACGAAGCTCGATGAAATGTGCCAGACCGCTAGAAGCGCGGGAGCACTCGGTGCGAAGATGACCGGTGGCGGAGGCGGTGGATGCATGATTGCGCTGACCCCCAAGGACGACGAAGCGACACGGATATGTGATGTTCTCGGTGAAGGTGCATTCGTCGCGGGAGTGAGTGCGTGACCCAAAGTCCAAGAGAAGCCGCTGCCTGCGCATGCGCGAACATCGCTCTCGCCAAGTATTGGGGTAAGGTCGACATCAAGAAGAACATTCCGGCGGTCCCGAGCATTTCGCTGACACTCGACCAACTCGTCACCGAAACTCGCGTTCGCTTCGATCCAAAGCTCGCCGAGGACGAAGTCCGACTCGACGGGAGGCGCGCCACCACAGACGAGAAGGAGCGCGTCGTGAAGATGCTCAACATCATTCGTCGAGAGGCGAGGCTCAGGGCACGGGCGCGCGTCGCGAGCCATAATTATTTTCCCACTGCGGCCGGGCTTGCATCCAGCGCTTCGGGTTTCGCTGCATTGGCAGCCGCCGCTTCGACCGCTGCTGGGTTGCGCTCGAGTCCCCGCAGGCTCAGCGCGTTAGCGCGTTCGTCGAGCGCATCGGCGGCGCGATCGATCTTCGGAGGCTTCGTCGAGCTCCCTGCCGGAGTGCGAGGGCAGGGCGACCTCCACGCGCGTCCCATCGCACCACCGGGGCATTGGAACGTTCGCCTGGTGATCGCCGTGACTGAGTCAGGTCCGAAGAAGGTGGGATCGACCGAGGGCATGGAGCGCTCGAAGAAGACGTCCCCCTATTACGCCTCGTGGATCGCCGACGCGCCGAAGTGGACGCGACAGATCAAGCGCGCCATCAAAGAGCGCGACCTCGATACGCTCGGCGCCGCCATGGAACGAAGCACCCTTGCCTTTCATTGCTGCGCCATGACCTCGGAGCCCGCGATTCTCTACTGGGCCCCCGCAACGTTGGCGGCGCTCGGGACGGTTCATGGACTGAGGGAACGCGGGGTATCGGCCTGGGCCACCATGGACGCGGGCCCTCACGTGAAGGCACTCTGCGAGGTCGGTGATGCGACGCGAGTCCGGCAAGCCCTCGACCGAACGCCAGGGGTGACCCGCACTTGGGTTGCCAAGCCGGGGCCTGCTGTCGAGGTCCACTCGTGACCGGTGGGGGCGCTAGCGCGCCTGGCAAGGCGCTTCTGTGCGGAGAGTATGCGGTGCTCGAAGGCGCGCCGGCGGTGGTCGCAGCTGTCGATCGCCGGGTCAGAGTATCATGGACCGCCGAGGCGAGTGCTCTGCCCCCGGAAGTCGACGCAACCCTGAGATTGGCACGCGAGCGTCTTGGACCACTGCCCCCTTCGATGACCCTCGATGTCAGGGAGCTCCAAGCCGGAGGCAAGAAGCTGGGGCTCGGCTCTTCCGCCGGGGCAGCGGTGGCCGCTGCAGGCGCTGCGTTTGATCACCACGGTTACAACCTCGCTGACGACGGCGTGTTGGACCAAGTCTTCGATTGCGCCCTTGCCGGGCACGCTTCCGTGGCCCCTAAGGGCAGCGGGGTCGACGTGGCCTCGGCGACTTTTGGGGGCTTTCTTCGCTTCGCGTGCGACGAACACGGGATCTCCCATGCTCGTTTGGAAAAGCCGACTGGGCTCGTGGTCCGGCTCGTGTGGACGGGACAGCCCGCTCGTACGAGCGACTTGGTCGACCGCGTCCAACGCTTTCGTCGGGGCGACTCACACGGCTACCGGAGCATCATGGACCGCCTCGAGACTATCGCCGGGCGGTTCGAGCAGGCATTCGAAACGGGTTCGGCACGAAAGGTCGTCAAAGAAGCGGCAGCCTACGCCAGCGCCATGGAGGCCCTCGGAAACGCGGCCGGCGCACCGATCGTCGAAGAGAAGCTCCAAAGAACCGGAGAGCTCGCAAGGAAGTTCTCGGGGAGCGCCAAGCCCTGTGGCGCGGGGGGTGGCGATGTGGCCGTGGCTTTCTTCGTCGACCAGGCATCGGCCGATCGATTCGAAACCGCTTGCAAAAATGCCGGTCTTCATCCTATCGAAGTATCGTGGGGTGCACGGGGGGTGAGTCCTTGCGCGCCGACTACGCCTCGTATGCGCGTACCTTTTCCTCGAGGCGTTCGATGATGGCAGTCGCGAGGTTCTCACCCATCAAACGCGACATTTGCTGAAGGAGGGTTGGGCTGGTGACGTTGACCTCGATCAACTTGCCCCCGATCACGTCGAGACCGACGAAGAACAATCGATCGGCGAGTAACCGCTCCCGCATCGTCTCGACGATGGTCCGATCCGCATCCGTGACCTGAGCAGGCGCCGCCGACCCTCCGACGTGAACATTGCTACGAAGGTCGCCTTTGCTGGGCATCCGCGCCACGGCACCGAGGAGATCGCCATCAACGAGCAAGATGCGCTTGTCGCCTTCGTCGTAGATCTCGGGGATCAACGCCTGCACAATCGCGTTACGGGCGCCACGGCGTGTGACCGACTCGATGAGCCCGTTGATATTGCTGTCGCCGTTGGCCAGCAGAAACACACCTTCGCCCCCGTGACCGTCGATCGGTTTGATCACAGCCTTCCCACCGATGTCACTCAGAAACCGCAAGATCTCATCCCGATGACTCGTCATGATCGTGGGGGGCATGATCTCCGGGAAGTGATGCGCGTAGAGTTTTTCGTTGGCGTCGCGCAGTCCCCGCGGATTGTTGACGACGAGGGTGCTTCCTTCGAGATGGTCGAGGACGAGAGTCAGCCACAGGTACTCGTCGGTGAACGGGGGGTCCTTCCGAATGAATACGGCGTCGGCGTCGACGAGGTCGACGTCCTCAGGCTCGGCCAGTTCGATCGGCTCAGCAGGGTCACGCTGCATGGTCGCTTTGCGGACGCGCGCTAGGACCTCGTTGCCTCGAAGCCCTACGTCGCACGGCCGACAATGATCGACGTGATGCCCACGAGCCTGGGCCTCGAGCATCAAGGCAAAGCTCGTGTCCTCATCGACGATGACCGTGGACACGGGGTCCATCACAAACACGAAGCGCATGACACTCTGCGGTAGCATCCGGGATGCTTTGGAGGCAAGGTGTGGCGCCATGAGGAGATGGATTTCGATCGGTTTGTGGTGCGTTTCAGCGCTTTTGATAGTCGGTGCTACCTCCGGATCGTCGGTCGACCACGCTAGGGTCTTTCGCGACTACGCGGTCGCTGCGGACCAGCCCGAGGCCTCCAAAGCCGGTGCAGAGATTCTCGCTGCCGGAGGCAATGCCGCCGACGCAGCAGCTGCCACCATGCTCGCACTAGGCGTCGTCAATCCAGCAAGCAGCGGACTTGGCGGGGGGGGCTTTGCACTCTACTACTCCGCGAATGATGACACGCTGACCTTTCTCGACTTCCGAGAACGGGCGCCAGCCGCTGCAACGCCCGACATGTTCGAGAATGTCGAAGGAGAACCGCCACCTGGTCCTGCCGCCGCTCCCTCCCAGCTTGGTGGCCTTGCCGCAGGGGTTCCCGGTGAGCCTGCAGGAATCGCCGCTTTGGTCGATCGGTTTGGATCGATGTCGCTGAGTGAGGTCATCGCACCCGCGCTTCGGCTCGCTGAGGAAGGGTTCCCGGTGAGCCCAGCACTCGCCGCCATGGGCACCGCCTTCGAGGTGCAACTCGACCAGGACCCGGTGATGTCGAAGTGGGACCTGGCGCCGGGGGCTGTGCTGCGCCGACCGAGCCTGGCCCTAGTACTCCATGTCTTCGCCAAAGAGGGCGTGAAGGCCCTCTACAATGGCCCACTCGGCCGAGAGATGGCGACGATCGTGCAGGAGCACGGCGGCATCATGACGTTTCAGGACCTTCGCGACTATCGAGTCGTGACCCGGAAGCCGCTCGAAGGAGTTCTGTTTGGGTACCGGTGGGTCACCGCGCCGCCACCGAGCGCGGGCGGCTTTACCATGCTCCAGAGCCTGACGATCCTCGAGCGCGCCGTCGGCGGTAACCCGGTCTACGGGGCCCCCCTTCTACACACTATGGCCGAATCCTGGAAGGGGCCGTTCGTCGATCGGCAGCGCTACTTCGGTGATCCGGCCCAGATCATCCAGCCGCTCGATCGGATGATGAGCCCTCACCGACTCGAGAAACGGGTCGCCTTGGCGGGCGGCGAGAAAGCCCACCCGACCCTCGCGTACGATTTCCCGATCGTGTGGACGAGCCCACCCGCGAAAACCCCCGACAGCGCCGGGACCTCGCATCTGTGTGTCGTCGACGGCAAGGGCAATGTCGCGGCAGTGACTACGACCGTTAACCTTCCCTTCGGCGCGCGGTTCACCGCCGCGGGCATCGTGATGAACGACGAGATGGACGACTTCGCGCGAGGTGTTGGAAAGTCGAATGCGTTTGGGTTGGTCGGCGGCGCCGCGAACCTCCCCGGCCCCCGAAAGAGGCCCGTCTCGACGATGTCCCCGACGATCGTGTTCAAAGACGGAAAGCCCGCGCTGTGCGTGGGTGCCTCCGGCGGGAGCCGCATCGTCACGGCAACCCAACAAGTCGCGATGAACATTCTGTTGTTCGGTATGGATGCGGACCAAGCCGTCGACGCACCGCGGATCCACCACCAGGGTTTCCCAGAGAAGCTCCGGGTCGAGACCATGGTGCCGCTCGACGAAACAATTCAGAACGACTTGCGGGCAAGGGGCCACGTGATCGAGCCGATCCGAAACGTCGCAAACGTGCAAGCCATCCAGATCGTCACCGTGCCCGAGCGACGGCTTCACGCAGTAAGTGACCCCCGCAAAGGCGGGAGCCCCGCCGGTCACTGACGAATCGACGGCAATTGCTCGCTCGCGCGAAGCGCCATGTTCACTCGGTCATGCGAACGAGGACGACCGTGATGTTGTCTTCGCCACCTTTGTCGTTGGCCTCGGAAATCAACGCTTTTGTCGCGGATTCGATGTCGGTGTCCGCATCATGGACGATCTCGAGAATATCCTCGTCGCTAACCATGCCGTTCAGGCCGTCAGAGCAGAGCACATAGGTATCCCCGACTTCGACCCGCTCGAAGTAGAGGTCGACTGCCACGCCGTCCTGCATCCCTAGCGCGCGGGTGATCACGTTGGTCGGCAGTCGGTCTTTTTGCGCGGCGGTCAAGTTGGGCATCACGAGAAGGTAGTCGTTGAGAAGCGAGTGGTCGCGCGTGAGCTGGACGATGTCCCGGCCGCGAATCTTGTATGCGCGACTGTCACCTACATGGGCGATGTGGATCGTGCGATCGTCTCGGGTAAAAAGGGCACCGACGACCGTGGTGCCCATGCCCTGCACCGCTCGACTACGAATCGAAGCTTGAAAGATCCGTTGGTTGGCAACTTTCACGCTCGAAACCAGTCGATTCTGCTCGGGGGTCAGGCGCTTATCGAGCTCCAGTGGCCAGTCCGAGGTTTCACCGTCGCGCGCTTGAGTTGCGTCGAAGAACGTCGACATTTCGGCCGTCGCCATGCGGCTCGCAATGTCGCCGGCCCGGTGGCCGCCCATCCCGTCGGCTACTACGAAGAGTCGGTGCTCCGGAAGGATGCAAAAGCTGTCCTCATTGTGCTCTCTCTGAAGCCCGACATCCGAGAGCCCTGCTGCGACGAAGTTCATTGAAGTTCACACACCCGCAAAGCCAACCAGCTGTCGACCAAGCCTTTCTTTGGCCTTTGATGACAACGCGAGCAACCCAAATTATTACGAACGGTCAGGGGCTCACGAATCGGGGAAGCTTGGGCCAGCCTGACTCGGGGTCGTCGAGGTACATGTAGCGCGCGTAGTGCGTGGTGACGCGTCGCACGTAGTTGCGGGTTTCGTTGAATGGAATTCGCTCGACGAAGCGGTCGAGCTCCATGCGTCGGCTCTCACGAAGCCAACGGTTCACCCTCTTCTTGCCGGCGTTGTATGCGGCGATGCTGAGGGGGTAGATGTCGTCGAAATCAGCCGCTAGGGCGGCCATTTCCGCAACTCCAATGGGGATGTTGTGCTCGGGCGACTCGAGCATGGGTCGCGTGACCGGTTGGCCCGCAATCCGAGTTGCAACCTCCGGCATCACCTGCATCAGCCCGACCGCCCCAGCGCGACTCAGAGCGTCGGGAAGGTAGCCGCTTTCCTGTCGCATCGTTGCGTAGATCAAAGCCCTTGGAAGCTCGCCGCGATGCTCGTCGACGATCGAAAGCCACGGCATGGGGTACGCGGAATTCCACCACCATGGGTGCTCTTCGGGATCGGTGTGTAAATAAGCCATGCGCCGACGCGCGACACGCAGCCCCTCGCGATAGGCGCCAACGTCGTCGTACATCGCCGCAAGAAGGGGTATCCGCTGCGCCCGTGGAAAGTGGGCAACGAGCTCGTTTTCGTGATCGGTGAGCCAGTGCACACCGTCGCGATCGAGGCCGATCTCGCGATACGCCTCGAAAGTCGCAGGCAGCGCCCAGGGGTGCTGAACGTCGATCGAGTCGTTCGTGGCATCGACTTTCTCGAAAGGTGGTGGAGGCTTCACCTTGAGCCGCTTTAGGCGCTGCGCGGCCAACACCGCGTACCAATGTAGCGGCTCGACCTCAATCGTCTCGCGATAGACCTCGACGGCTTTGGGCCCTCGCCGATAGGATCGACCAAGCCAATAAAGCCCGCGCGCCTCGTCCATCGAAGTCGTGGCGAGCTTCGCGTACTGCGACAGGTACCGAACCGCCCGGACGTATCGCTTCTTTTCGAAAGCACGAAACCCGAGCTCCCACAGGGCGGCGCGTCGCCACCTCCCTCGGAGCTGATACTTCCCCCTGAGGAGTCGCTCCATGTGTTGCTCCCCGCTCGCGCGACGCATCCGGATCTCGAGCCATGCCGCTAGAAATCGCGCCTCTGGCGCGCGGCTGCTTCTCGGATAGCGCTGCGCAAAGCGTCGGTATGCGCGGACCGCTCGAGCGTCCTGGTCGGCGCGGGACAGGGCGCGAGCTGCGTGAAAAGCATCTTCCATCTCGTACTCGCCCCTGAGCGCCGCCGACGCCCGAAGCACGCGAGCGGCGTCTGCATAGCGGGATCGCATCCGGAAAAGGGCCATGCCGTAAACGTGGTGCCAGCGCTCATCGAGATCTTCATCGCCGCTAGCGTCCATCCCCTCGACCTCTTGGACCGCCTTCGTGAAGCGAAGCGCCTTCGTAAAGGCCTCTGCGCGATCCACGCGATCACTTGGGCTTGGCGACGCAAACTCCTCGAGCTTCTTTGCGGCTTCCAGCTGGCCGGGTCGCACGGCTGCGATCCAGCCACGCCGTGCCGCTTCGCGAGCGTCGTCGGGGCGATCGAGACGGACGTACACGTCGGACAGCAGAATGAGGAGTGCGACCCGATCCGCTTGATTTCGGTTGCGGCGAGTCAAGCGCTCGAGCTCCTGGGCGGCGATATCGAGCTCGCCCAATCGTACGGCACAATCGGCGGCGATCACGCGATCGTGGCGGGTCACGGAGGTGTCGCTCGAGGCTAGACCGAGCAAAACCGGCCGGGCTTCGGCGCAATGGCCACATCGAGAGGCCGCGATCGCCCAGCGCCGAAGCGAGTCAGCGCGCATCGAAGATGGAAGGGACGCCGGGGTTTGAGCGAGCTTGTCCATGGCGTCGCAGGGGTGCCCGACATCCAAGAGGAGTCGGCCTTCGAGATAGCGAACGGAGTCCGCATCTCGAGCCAGTCGAGGGAGTCGATCGATCTCGCGAAGCGCGGCTCGATCGTCCCCCGCCCGTACCAACGAGGCGACGCGATCAAGATCGCCCGCGGCAAGCGCTACGGCGCAAACCAGCCATGCGAACCCAGCCCCCAGCAAGAAAACCCGCAATACTTGTGGAATCTACCACTCATTGGCAAAGACGCAGAGCGATTGGCGGGTGAGCGACTCGTCCCGTATGCTCGGGCGGCTGAAAATGACTCGCTCGTTTATCTTATCGCTTCTGATGTTTCTGGGGTTCGTCGTGGGGGGCTGCCAACCCAGCATCGGCGACAGCTGCGGGAACTCCCGGGATTGCTCGCCCACTGGGGAGCGTCAGTGCGATCTCGCGCAGCCCGGGGGCTACTGCACGATTTTGGGCTGCGACCCCGACACATGCCCCGAGAATACGATCTGCGTCGAATGGCGCTTTATCCCCAGCCGGACGGCGGAAACCTGGTGCATGAAGCCTTGCTCGGGTGATGGCAATTGTCGCCTGTCCTATCTCTGCGCGCTGCCGAGCCACATCACACAAGATGGAGAGCGCTCACTTGACCCGGTCCCTGACGATGAGCGGGTCGCGCGCGTCCTCGACCTCGCAGACGACAGGGCCACCTCCAAGATTTGCGCAACACTAGTGGACATGCCCATGACCGACGCCGGCGTAGAACCCGACAGCGGAGAGCAATAAGCGTAGTATGGTCCGGGTATGTCCCCGGGCCTGGTACGGTACCTGGCGGGCCGCGTCCTACGCGCGCTCCTGACCGTCGTCGGACTGGTGACGATCGTCTTTCTGTTGGTTCGTTTGATACCTGGTGATCCGGTCGAAGCGATCCTCGGAGACCAGGCCGGGCCCGAAGAAAAGGCAGAGCTTCGGCGTTCGCTCAACCTCGATCTGCCCATCGGCGAGCAATACCTGTCGTTCGTCGGGGAGATGCTCGACGGGACCATGGGGACCTCGTTTCGGAGGCCCGATCGATCCGTATGGTCGTTGATGCGCGAAGTGCTCCCCTACACGCTCGTTCTCGCCCTCGCGGCGTGGTTGGTCGCCTGGTTCGTGGCGATTCCCTTGGGAACGATCGCTGCCGCACGAGCCGGCAGAGCCTGGGACAGGATCGCCTCGACGGTGGCGGTCGCAGGGCTCGCGATTCCGAATATCTGGCTCGGGCCCCTCATGATCTTGGCTTTCGGTGTGAAGCTTCGGTGGCTGCCGTTGCCAGGAGACGATCTCGCTGGGCCGGAGGCTCTCATTTTGCCAGCGATTACGGTGGGTACGGCGCTCGCAGCGGTGCTCACGCGTCAAACGCGGGCAGCGATGATCGAAGTGCTCTCCCAGCAATACATCACGGCAGCGCGAGCACGTGGGGTATCGTCCTTCTCCCTCCTCCTGCGGCATGCCCTTCGCAATGCGCTCTTGCCGGTGATGACCATCGGCGCGGCTCAGTTGGGCGCTCTTCTTTCTGGAGCCGTCGTCACCGAGAAGATCTTCGAGCGCCCCGGCTTGGGCACATTGTTTCTCGAGTCGTTCTTCGCTCGCGATATTCCCGTCGTGCAGGGGTGTGTGCTGATGATCGCCGTGATCTACGTGGGCGTGAACCTCGTCGTCGACTTGGCCTACGGCCTGGTCGATCCACGGGTGAGGCTGTCGTGACTCGGATGCACGCGCGGCTCGGAAAGACCCCCTTCGGTTTGATGATCGTCATCGTGTTCTTCGTGCTCGGGCTGATCGGACCGTGGATCGCGCCGTATGACCCGCTCACCATCGACCTTGCCCACGAATACGAGTCGCCGTCTTGGACCCATCTCTTGGGAACCGGCGACAACGGGATCGACATTTTGAGCGCGCTCTTGCATGGCGCGCGGCTTGCCGCCATCGTTGGGATCGTCGTGGTCGGGATCTCGGTCGTCGTCGGCACGGTGCTCGGAGCGTGGGCGGGCTACTTCGGGCGTCTTACCGACCACGTGATCACCGGCACCGCCGATTTGGTTCAGGCGTTTCCGGCGATCGTGCTCAACATTGCGGTCCTCGCGTTGGTCGCAAGACCTGGACTGATACACCTGATCGTAGCCCTCGCCGTGAACGGATGGGTCCTGTACGCTCGCTTGGCAAGAGCCGAAACCTTGTCCTTGCGAGAGCGCGAGTTCGTCGAAGCCGCGAGGGCGCTGGGGGTTCCCACGCACGAGGTACTACGACGACACGTGATCCCAAACCTCCTCGGGCCGCTCGTGATTCAAGCTTCGACCGGCCTCGGGGTGGTCATCCTCGCCGAGTCGACCCTCTCTTTCCTCGGCCTAGGCCCTGGAAAGGCGGTTTCCTGGGGAGCTCTTCTCGATCAAGGAACCAGCGTACTCTTGCGGTTTCCGCACGTTGCGCTCTTCTCGGGCGGAACAATCGCTCTGACCGTCCTCGGATTCAACCTTACCGGCGATTGGTTGCGTGACCGACTCGACCCGCGTCTCCGATAGCCATGCCTGAGCTTCCCGACATCGAGCTCTACCTGCACGCACTCCGCCCACGGGTGGTCGGCGAGGTCCTGAACGAGGTGCGCCTGGCTTCGCCGTTCTTGTTGCGAAGCGTCGACCCACCGGTCGAGGAAATCGTCGGCAA
>CAXMND010000045.1:0-22089 GCA_964194675.1 uncultured Coxiellaceae bacterium
GTCGTACATTTTGAACCTAGGCGAAGCCCTCCATAGCGAGCTCGGGCCCCTTGGTATCGATGTCTCGGTCCTGGTGCCCGGCCCGACCAAAACGCCGGGGCTCCTCGAGCGCGATGACGTCGACTTCAGCGTGATGCCGCTGCAGCCGATGGAAGTCAGCGATGTGGTGCGCGATGGGTTGAACGCGCTGATCGCCAAGAAGCGCTCGCGTGTTCCTGGCTTCATGAACCGCTTCATGGCTGCAGTTACCCCACGGTCGCTGGCGATCCCGATGTGGGGATCGCTGCTGCGGAAGGGCCTTGCGCCCCGACTGCTTCCCACGAATCCGGCACAGTAAACAGCGCCACCCCGTAAAGCGACTTCGTCGCCACGGGGCCTGGCACTGGTATTGACGCTGTTAGATCCCGTTGCCCGTCAGCACGTACTCAACTCGGCAAGGTAGTGCGAGGAACGGGCCGCCCAGGGCGGCGACGGCGGGGCGGCAGTCTGAGCCGGTGAGTGGAGTGATATCGGTGCTTTGTGAGCCGGTCAGCTTCACCAGGGTTGGGTCGACTGCGGCCTCTCCCCCGTCGGTCTCTTCCATGTCGATCCCACCGTCCACCTCTTCCATGTCGAGGCCCGCGTCGGTCTCTTCCTCGTCGACTCCGGCGTCGGTTTCCGGATCGACCTCGGGCTCTTCGATGATGAAGGTAAAGATGTCGCGTTGGGTGACCGAGCATCCGATGAATCCGCGGAAGCGATCGGGCTGGACCACCATCCAGCTGTTACTCACCTTGAAGGTGTACTCTCCGTCGGACCCGGTGCCGGCGAAGGTTGCGCCGCTCGGCTGGCGATAGAAGGCCCGGCCGTTCTCCTCGAGGCGTAGCTCGAACGCAAGGTTGAGCGGGTCTTGCGCTGGAATCGCCACACCACAGCTCTGCTCGACCATCAACCCGACCACTTCGAATTGACCGATCAACTCACCGGGGAGCTCATCGCCCCCTTGAGGCCAGCAGCCGAGCAAAAGCGAGAGCAGGGCGAGGAGCATCCACCGCATGCCCGAAGAGGTACCGTCGCGCCCTCGGAGGGGTCAAAGAAAGTGCCGGGAGTGGGCGAATCAGTACCGAATTTCGAAGCCGCATCGGTAGGTGATGCGCGTGGTGACGGCTTTACCGTCCTTGCCGAGCGGGGGTTGCCAAGTCTCGCCCTTGAGCGCCTTGACGCAGGCTTCGCCGAGCTCGTATCCCGTCGGGTCCTCGGAGATCACACGAATCTTGGCGGGCAAGCCATTCGGGCCGATCTGCAGTCGAATCACCGCTTTGCCCTCGACCCCCTCGGCGAGCGCTTTCTTGGGGTAGAGACGTTCTAGTTTTCGCTTCAAAGCTGGCGGAATTGGTTGCCTTGATAGGTCGCCCACGTCGATGACCACCCCGATGCCGGTCCCCCCGATGACCCCCCCTACGACACCGATCTTGCTCCGCCCGGTGACCGCCGCGTTCGGGCTTCCGATCGGTCCTTCGACACTCTTGCCGGACGCTTGCTCGATCGCCCAGGACGAGTCGCCGTCGCCATCGTTGGTCAGAACCAGGTTGTCGAACGCGACCGGCGTTTCCTGTGCAGCGGCCGGCGGCTCTTCCGGAGCCTTTGGTGGTCCTTTCGGGGCCTTGAAGGTTTTGGGCTTCGGAGGCGGCTTCACCTCTTCTGGCTCCTCCGGCTCGGGTTCTTCCGGCTCTTCGGGCTCGGGCTCTTCGATCTCTTCTTCGATGAACGAGACGTCGACGGCATCGCTCGGCGCGACCATCCCCGGCCCGTCGGGCGGATTCGGCATTCCTCCGAGGAGTGCCGCATGCGTGAGGATTGCCAGGACGACCCACGTGGCTTCGAAGGCCCAGTTGGTGGCGTTGCCGAACCCTGTCGCCATCGCGGTCATCGAACTCCGGTCTTAGCGTCCGATCTCCTCGGGTCGCACATTGATCGCAAACTTGGTGACCCGCTCCTGACGCAAAATATCGATGATCTGGACGACCTTTGCGTGCTCGATTCGGCCGTCGGCTGCGATGACCGCGCGCAGATCCTCGTTGGTTTCCTTGGCTGCTCGGACTCGTGCTCTCAGCTCTTCGTTGTTGACGGGAATCATATCTAAGAAGACCTGCCCGTTGTGATCGATCGACACGGCCAAGGTGGAGGGCGTTTGCTCGCCCGTGGCGGCCTTTGGGAGCTCCATCGGAATCGTCTTCGAGACGATGGCGGTCGCCGTTACCATGAGGATGATCAGAAGCACCAACACGACGTCGACCAACGGCGTGACGTTGATGTCTGTGATCAGATCGTCGTCATCTCCCGGTCGGGCGCTGCCAGCCACGCTCAGCCTCTCTCCCGGTGGGCCACGCCCTTGAGGTAAGCCATCAGGTCACGGCCGAGCGCATCCGCCCAAGTCAGGCGGTAGCGAATGAGTCGTTGGAAGAAGTTGAAAAAGGCGACCGCAGGGAGTGCGACTAGAAGACCGATCGCGGTAGCGACCAATGCCTCGCCGACCTCGGCCATCAATCCGCTGGTCACCTTGCCTGCACTCTCGTCGAGCGCATGGAAAGCGCGGATGACGCCGATGACGGTGCCGAGCAGACCGACGAAGGGGGCGTTGTTGCCGACCGTACCGAGGAACCCCAGATTGCGCTCCATCTGCGTGCGCGCCACGGAAGTGGCACCCGCCAAGCGTTCGGCTACTGCATCGGCGCCGTCGTCGGCGACCTCGATGCCTGAATAGACGATCTTCGCTTGAAACGATTTCGACTGTGCGAGTCGCTCGCGAGCCCCCGCGAGGTCGTTCTTGGCGAGGAGCAGCCGCAGGTCTTCTTGAAGTTTTCGCACGTCTTCGCGGGACGAATAGAAGTAGTAGACGCGCTCGAAGATGATGGCCACGCCGATGACGGAAAGGAATATCAGAAGCCACATGACCCACGTGGCGCCAAGCATGGCGAAGGCTGTGAGTCTTTGCTGAATGTCGATCATATGTTTCCTCGCTTGGGAGGGCGCTTCTTAGCTGGTCTTGGGCGTTTATGCATCCCGCTTGCGAATCTCGCGAACCAATATGGTGGCATACGTGCCCGCGGGTAGGGTGAAATCTAGATCCACCGTATTGTCACTCACAGTCACGCCGATTTTCGAGACTGAAACGCGGACGAATCGTCGCGTGCCGGGGGCCACGCGCTTCCACTTCGCCAGGTGTTCGAGGGTTAATCCGACGCTTCCGAGGAGCGCTTCTTCGCGCGTGCGCGCCTCGCCTTCGGGCCAGCGCATCTTGGTGCCAAAGATCGGACCGGTCGGGCTGATCTCTCGTCGGTCCGCACGGGCCTGTGCTTCTTCTAGGTCGTCCTGGACGGCGAACAGTCCACCGCTGTCGTGGCGCTTCATGAGATCGCCTGGATACACGCGGCCGAGCGCGGTGTCTGCCACGCGTTCCGCGACGCATCG
This sequence comes from uncultured Coxiellaceae bacterium, assembly GCA_964194675.1. Classification (GTDB taxonomy): domain Bacteria; phylum Myxococcota_A; class Polyangia; order Polyangiales; family Houyiibacteriaceae; genus SG8-38. The sequence continues at coordinate 3,451 of CAXMND010000045.1, forward strand.
ATTGAAGAGCTCGGATTGAAGCGCCGACATTTCGAGCTTTCGGTTGAACGCCTTACGTGGTGGGCGGCTTTCGCCGAGCACCCATCGAAGCGCACGGTCGGCATTGTCGCCGCCGCGACCAAACCGTTGCTCGCCGTAGTAGTTGGGAAGCCCCACCGTCTCGATCTGACTCAACACCTCACGCAGCCGTTCGATTCCCGTGGGGTCGACTTTGCGAAGCCGGATTCGGAAACGGTTTCCGTGGAGGTGGCCCGTGCGGAGCTTGTGCGGGTGTCGGACGGCTTCTAGGACGCGAAGACCTTCGAGCTCGAGCTCGAGCAATCGCTCGGGCGCCACGTTGAAGAGGCTCACCCATTGACGCGTGACTGCGTGACGGTCTTTGAGCCCCGCCCAACCGGCGCTATCGAGGTCCGCGCCGACCTGCTCGCAGATCTGGCGCAGCGCTTGACGTGTCGTCAGATCGCGTTTTTCGATGAAGGCGAAGACGTGATCGCCGGTGCCAGCGGGAGCGTAGGCAGGCACCTCTTCGACTTCGAAGTCCTCTGGCGCTGCGCGGAGCTCGGCCTCGACGGGGGCGATATCCGGGGTGAGGTAAGGAAGCTTGGTCACGCTCGGGTTCCTGTAGACCATCGACTCCCGATTGGGTAGACACCGGTTGTGGCGGACGATGTGTCGATGCGCATCGAGCGCGCGCTTCGGGAGCAGCTCGAGGTGGGATGTTCGGAGGGGGTCTTCCCGGGCGCGAGCGCCTGTGTTGGCATGTGGGAAGGCGGGGCTTGGACCTACGTCGAGGTCTGTGCGGGCCAGCTCGAAAAAAACCTCGGACCCGTCGCGATCGATACGGTTTACGACCTGGCATCCTTGACCAAGCCCTGGATCGCCACCACGGCGCTTCGGCTCCATCAGTCCGGGACGTTGGCCTTCGACGCATCGATTACCGACCTGATTCCGGAAGCGCAGGGCTTGCCGATCGGGGAGCGCATTTGGGAAGAGGTGTTCAGCCACCGCTCGGGGCTCGAGGCATGGGTGCCGTTCTACGAGTCGCTGCGGTTCGGGCTCGGGAGCGAGGCGGCGCGTGCAAGGGTGTTGGCCGAACTCTTACCGTATTGGGATCAAGGCACGGTCGGGAGCTCGGTCTATAGCGACCTCGGGTACATTCTTGCGGGGTTCGCGCTCGAGAGAGCGGCGGGTGCGCCACTCCAGGATTTGGTCAGTCGTGAGGTGTCTGCGCCGCTCGGCATCGACGACGAAGTTTTCTTCGGCGCTGTGCGCGACGATGAGGCGTGGAAGACACGCTGCGCGCCGACGGGAAGGTCAGCCTGGCGCCAGCGCGAGCTTCGGGGCGAAGTGCACGACGACAACTGCGCGGCGCTCGGCGGGGTGGCAGGGCATGCCGGGATGTTCGGGTCCGCTCGTGCAGTTGCGAGATTTGGGGCGGCGCAGATCAGCGCGCTACACGGTCGACTCGGCGGGCTCGACGAAGAGCTGGTTCAACACGCCACCCTGGTGCGCTCGGGTGGCACGCATCGGCTCGGGTGGGATGGCAAAGCGGAAGAGGGAAGCGCCGCAGGCTCGTTGATCGACGCGGAGGCGTTCGGGCACCTCGGCTTCACCGGGACCTCGATCTGGTGCGACCCTCGGCGGCAGTTGGTGGCCGTCCTCCTCAGCAATCGCGTCGCCGTCTCCGATGACAACGCGGCGATACGGAGATTTCGTCCCCCCTTCCATGACGCGGTGATGCGCGCTTTTGATGATCAACCGCGCACGAGCGCATGAAGCCGCCCGAGCAGCTTCGAGTTGGTCTCGTAGCTCAGCGCATTACGGGCGGCGCGGGCCATGGCGCTCGGGGCGCCGACCAGGACGACGAGTTTTTTGGCGCGGGTGAGGGCGGTGTAGAAGAGCGCTCGGTTGAGCAGCACGTAGTGGGCGTTGTGCAGCACGATGACCGCAGCTGGGAACTCGCTCCCTTGGACCTTGTGAATGGTACAGGCATATGCGAGCGAGATCGCGTCGAGCTCGTCGGCCTTATACTGAACCTCGCGGCCGTCCAATATGACATACGTGATTCCGCCTTCGATCCGTCTCACTTCTCCGAGGTCACCGTTGTAGACTTCCTTGTCGTAGTCGTTGCGTAGTTGCATGACTTTGTCTCCCGGTCGGAACGCCGTCGGGGTTGCGGTGTCCTGCTTCGTGGGATTGAACGCGTCTTGCAGAACCTCGTTGAGCCTGTGCGTGCCGAGCGGGCCCCTGCGCATGGGTGTCATGACTTGGACATCGGCAAGCGGGTCGAAACCGTAGGCTACCGACATGCGTTTGAGCGCCTGCACCAGCCGATCGGTGATCGTTTCGGGATCGCTCGCGGGGATCAGGAAGAGGTCGCCATCGCCTCGCATCCCCGTCGGCGTCGGCTCCGGCATGTTGCCCTGCAGCACCGCATGAGCGCCGCGGACGATGGCGCTCTGCTGAGCCTGCCGAAAGACTTCGTGGAGCCGAACGGTCGTACAGATCTTCGATGCGATCAGGTCGCGCAACGGTTGGCCTGGACCGACCGGCGGGAGTTGATCGACATCGCCCACGAGAACCACTGTGGAAGAGGGAGGAATCGCAGCCAAGAGTTGGGAGGCGAGTCGGATGTCGAGCATCGATGCCTCGTCGACCAAGATCAGCTCTGCGTCGATCGGCGTTCGTTGGTCGCGATTGAAGCGTCCGGTGGCTGGGTTCCATTCGAGGAGGCGGTGGATCGTCTTGGCTTCGATCCCTGCGGCTTCGGAAAGTCGTTTCGCCGCGCGGCCGGTTGGCGCACACAACGCCACGCGGCGTTCCAACGCTTCGTGCGCTCGCACGATGGCGCGTACCGTGGTCGTTTTACCGGTCCCGGGGCCGCCGGTGAGCACGAGAAGATGGGTTCCGACCGATGCTTCGACGGCGCTTCGTTGCGTGTCGCTGAGGCTCTCGTCGTAGGTCTTGAGCGGATGTGTCATTTTTGGACGGTTCGCGAGCTCGGCCAATGCATCGGCAACGAGGCGCTCGGCGCGATAGAGGAGGGGTGGGTACACCGCATCGTCCTCGACGACGATCAAATCGCGCGCGCGCAGCTGCAACAAGGCTTCGCCGAGGGCGTCTGACGGCACGTCGAGTTGCTCGAGGCCATCGTGGAGTTGTTGGTGCGTCGCGAACACGTGTCCTTCGTCGACAGCCTTGCCGATCAGGTGAAGGACGCCGCCCTGCACCCTGCGGATGTCGTCGCCTGCTATTCCGAGCGCTTCTGCGATCCGATCGGCGGTGCGAAAACCGATGCCTCGAATCTGCTCAGCCACGATGTACGGGTCGTCGCGGACGATGCGCGGCGCGTCGGTGCCGTACTTCCGCACGATGTCACGTGCAGTGGCGGGGCCCATCCCGAGCGCATGGAGAAAGCTCATCGTCTCCGCCTCCACGCGGCGCTGTCGTACCGCTTCGGCGATCGATTGGGCGCGTTGGCGGCCGATCCCGGGGACCTCGCGAAGTCGCACGGATTGGGTCGCGATGACGTCTAGGGTGTCCGGCCCGAACCGCTCGACGAGACGGGTCGCCAGGGCAGGCCCGATGCCCGGGATCAGCCCCGATCCGAGGTAGCGGGCCACGCCCTGCTCCGTGGAAGGGATGGTTGGTGTGAAGGAGGTCACACGGAAGCGGGGCCCATACACGGCGTGCTGGGTCCAGCGGCCCACGAGGCGGACGTTCTCTCCCGGTGCGATCTCTCCTAGGTCTCCAACCGCGGTTCGCCGGTGTGCGTCGGGGGCGTCGCCGTCGACAGCGAGTCGAATTACCGTGAAACGCCCGTCATCACTGCGAAAGAGGACATCCTCGACTACGCCCTCGACGACTTCTTCCCGACCGTTCGACCCCACGACGCCGGGCGAATCTACCAGTCCTTTCAAAGAAGTGCTCCCGAGTTGTGCTTGTCCCGGAATCATCCATTAGTGTTAAAACTGGCTTGCACGAGCCAGGACAGCAATGGCAACCCAACCCCGGATGAGCGCCCCGATTGGACGGGTGCGTATCAAGACCACAGGCAGACGGCCCGGCAGCGGAGACCGGTGGCGTGCGGCCGAGCCAGCCGTCGAAGCCGAGGTGACCGGGATCGAAGAGGTTGCCGACTGCGACCGACGTCCTCGGTTTTACCCGTTTCCCCTCCCCTCTGCTGGAGACGCCGAAGACTGAGTGCCGTAGTGGCTTTCGTTGCGCGATGATCTGCAGGTTGGTAAGAGCGCTTCGATGGGCCCGACCACGATCGCCATTCTCGGGGCCAAAGGCGGCGTCGGCACGTCCTTGTTCAGCGCCAACCTGGCGATCTACCTGGCCACCATCGGGAAGCGTGTCTTGGCCGTCGACGCCGACCCCGCGGGCTCAGATCTTGATGCCACCTTGGGGGTAGGGCCGCGGGTTGCGCCCTACATTGCGCCAGCCCCTGCATTCGGCGCCGAAGATGAGAGTTTGTTCGCCGGCACGGAGCTCGACGCGGAGCTGGTCAACACGTTGGCCGGGCGCGACCCGATTGAGGGCCCCGTTCCGGGGCTTGATCTTGTGGACGCCGGCCTCAGCGAGCCACACCGCGGCAGTGGTCGACGCAGCTCGCTTCGAGAGCTGCAGAGTCGACTCGCGAAACAGGATGTGGACTTTGCAGTGGTCGACCTGGGTTCGACCGCGACCGACGCGGCGGTGCGGTTTTGGTGCAATGCAGAGCATCGCCTTGTCGTCACGATGCCGGAGCCCAACGCGATAACGGGCCTCTACAGGCTCGCTCGAAAAGCATTTGCCCAGATCGCGCTCGACAATGTCGAGGACGAAGATGATCAAAGTGTGCTTCATGCCGCCTTTGCCAAGGCTGGCCACGCGCCGATTCCAGTCGACATCGCGGCTTTGGTGCAACGCGAGTCCCCGGCGCTCGGTCACGAGCTTCGCCATCAGATGAATGCCTTCGAGTTTTCGTTCATCGTAAACCAGGCGCGCCTTCGCGCCGACCTCGACCTCGGCGATCAAGTCGGAGTTGCCGTACGCCGTCGCTTCGGAGTGCATCTGAAGTACCTCGGCTACGTGGAACACGACGACGCGGTGCGGACGACCTCGCGCAAGCGTCGGCCCCTGCTTCTCGAAAGTCCGGGAAGTCGTGCGAGCCGCAACATCGAAAAAATCGCACGTCGACTCTTTGCCGCGCAGGGGAGTCGCCGAGACCGCACACCGTGGCGCGAAGTGCCGGGCAACTCCCACTACGGCGTACTCGAAGTCGAACGCGGCGCCAGCGACGAGGAAATTCGCCGCGCGTACAAACGGATGTGTGCTGTGTTCGATCAGGACAACATCGTGACCTTCGGCCTCTTCGATCAGGAGGGGCTCGAGGCAGCGCGGGCGCGGGTCGACGAGGCCTATGACGTCCTTCTCGACCCGGCGCGCCGGCGACCATACGAGATCTCTGTTTTCCCAGAGGCACCGGAGGCCGAACCCCGCGCCCAAGAAAGGGCTATTCCACCTGGGGAGCTTCCGCCTGCGCCGACGATCACGCCGGATACGGAGTTTTCGGGGGCGTTGCTTCGTGCGGTGCGGGAGTCGCAGGGCACGGGCCTCGAACAGATCAGCGAACGCACCAAGGTCGGCACCAACTACCTTCGATGTATCGAAGCAGACGAGTTCGACGAGCTTCCGGCCGCGGTGTACGTGCGCGGCTTCGTTACCGAGTTTGCGAAATGTCTGAAGCTCGACCCCGAGCAAGTGAGCCAGAGCTACTTGCGTCGTTATCGCGCACATCTCGAGGCCAAAGCGTGAGCCCGCGTCGGCTCGTCTTGGCATCTGCCTCTCCGCGCCGTGCAGAGATTCTAGAGACGTTGGGGATCGCGTTCGAGGTGCGTCCGAGTGGGGCAGACGAAAGCGCGTTGGTCGTGGAAGACGACACCGCGTTCGTGCGCGCGGCGGCACTTGTGAAGCTCACAGACGCGCTCGACGCCATTGACGATGCAGGGGTATTCGTCCTTGCTGCCGACACCGTGGTCTGCGTCGAGGGCGAACGCTTGGGCCAGCCAGTCGATGACGGCGATGCGCTTCGGATGCTTGGACTCTTGGTTGGGCGCGATCACATCGTGCGTACGGCGATGGCCCTCGGGAAGGCTGGCCAAGGTGTGCTCGAGTGTCACGTCGTCGAAACGCGTGTGTGGTTCCGCGACGCTGATCTCGACGAGCTCCGTCGCTACGTGGCGACCGGGGAGGGTCGCGACAAGGCGGGCGCATACGGGGTGCAGGGGGTGGCGAGCGGCTTTGTCACACGGCTCGAAGGATCGTACACCAACGTCGTGGGGTTGCCGGCTGCCGAGGTGGTTCGACTGCTCCTCGAGCACGGCGCGTTGGACCAATGGCCTTGAGTCTCGATATCGCGGGCAATATCGATCGCGTTCGGGAGCGCATCGAGCGCGCCTGCGATCGTGCGGGGCGGGATCCAAGCTCGGTCGAGTTCGTCGCCGTGTCGAAAGCACACCCCGAGGAATGCGTTCGTGCGGCCTACGATGCGGGCCTCCGCGTGTTCGGGGAGAACTACGCACAGGAGCTCGAAAAAAAGGCCGCCGCCCTCTGCGATCTTCCAGAGCTCCGGTGGCGCTTCATCGGTCATCTTCAGCGAAACAAGATCAAATTGGTCGAGCGCGCCCGAGCGAGCGTCGACACCCTCGATTCGATTCGACTCGCCGAGGCTCTCTCGGCACGCGCCGAGGCGGGCGGGTACACGACCGAAGTCCTGATTCAGGTCAACGTGGGAGGGGAAACCCAGAAATCGGGATGCAGGCCCCAAGAGGTGCCGGCCCTCGTGGAGGGAGTGCGGCAACTTCCGGGCGTCGCGCTTCAGGGTCTGATGATGATCGCTCCGCACTTCGACGATCCCGAAGACGCGCGGCCGTCCTTTGCAGCGTTACGGCGTCTTGCCGAGGACCAGGGCCTCGGGACCCTGTCGATGGGAATGACTCACGACCTCGAACAAGCGGTGTCCGAGGGCGCGACGATGCTGCGGATCGGGACCGCGCTCTTCGGCGAGCGCAGTTGAGCTGTGCTTAGTCTTTTGAGCCTTCGGCCATCTTGCCGAGCTCGGTTGAGCGCCGCGTGGCCGCTCGGACCGCGCCGAGTACCGCGTCGCGAAAGCCTTGGGCATCGAGGGCTTGAAGGCCGGCGAGAGTAGTCCCACCCGGGCTTGTCACCTCTTGTCGAAGCGTCTCGGGAGCCTCTCCGCGTTCGAGGAGGAGGCGTGCGGCGCCGAGGACGGTCTGCGAAGCGAGCTGAAGAGCGGTCGCCTCGGGAAGCCCTTCCCGTGTGCCGGCGTCTCGCAAGGCTTCGATCATCGCGAACACATACGCTGGACCCGAGCCGCTCACCCCGGTTACCGCGTCGATTTGCGATTCGGGCACTTGCACGACGATACCGACACTTTCGAAGAGCCTCTGGGCGAGCGCCAGGTCTTGGTCGGTCGCGTGTGCTCCACCTGCAACCGCGGTTGCGCCCGCACCCACGAGGGCGGGCGTGTTCGGCATGGCGCGCACGACGTGCGTGCGGTCCGGAAGCATCCTTTCAATGATTCGAGTCGAAATCCCGGCGGCGATCGAGATGACGCGCGTCCCCGGTTGCAGTGAAGAAGACAGACTGGGCAGCACCTGACCAAACACCTGGGGCTTGGTCGCCAGCACGACGACATTCGCACTCTTGACGGCTGCGTCATTGCTCTGTGTGACGCGAATCGCGAGGTCCGACTCGAGGAGATCCAGGCGGGCCTGGTCTGGGTCGGCTGCGATGATGTGTGTCGAGGGGATCGTCGTCGTACCGATCAAGCCTCGGATCAATGCGCCCGCCATGTTGCCGGCGCCCACGAAAGCAATGGTGAGGTGCTCTGTCACGCGCAAGCCTTCTCGACTTCGTCGACCTCTTTCGGAATGTCCGCGGTCAGCACATCGAAGCCCGATGCCGTGACCGCTATGTCGTCTTCGATGCGAACCCCGATGCCGCGCCAGCGTTCCTCGACGTTCTCGTTGTCGGCGGCGATGTAGATGCCAGGCTCCACCGTCAGCACGAACCCCGGCTCGAGCTTCCGGTGCTCCCCGTCAACGAAGTACCGGCCGACGTCGTGGACATCCATGCCGAGCCAATGCGAGGTTCGATGCATGTAGAACGGCTCGTACTTTTTCTCTTCGATGAGGGTATCGACGTCGCCCTCGAGGAGATCGATGGCGATCAGGCCCTCGGTGATCGTTCGGACTGCGCCCGTGTGAAGCTCCTCAAGGGACACCCCAGGCGCCACAGCGTTGATCGCGGCCTTCTGTGCGGTGAGCACGAGCTCGTAGATCGCGCGTTGTTCGTCGGAGAACGTGCCGTTCACTGGGAATGTCCGCGTGACGTCACTCGCGTAGTAGTCGTACTCGCACCCTGCATCGATCAACACGAGCTCGCCGTCGTTCATCACGCGATTGCCCGCACGGTAGTGCAGGATGGTCGCATTGGGCCCAGAGCCGACGATGCTGTCGTAAGCTGCGCGCTTGCTCCCGTGTTTGCGAAACACGTGAAGCAGCTCGGCATCAATCTCGTACTCGTGTATGCCGGGGCGTGCGATCTGCATGGCGCGAAGGTGCGCTTCTCTGGTGATCGACGCGGCCTTGCGCATGGTGTCGAGCTCTTTCTCGCTCTTTCGGAGGCGCATTTCATGAAGGTGAGCTGAGGAGTCGATGATGGCTTGCGGTGCCGTCACGCCTCGACGGCTGCCACGCCGGAGGAGGTTCAAGCAATCGAAGAGCTTGGCGTCCGCGGCGTCGTTTTGCGCGAGTCGGTAGTGAAGCCGCTCGACGTTTCCAAGGTAGTCCGGAAGGTGCTTCGGAAGCTCTTCGATGGGGAACGCGACATCCATCCCGAAGTCCTCGACGGCCCCTTCGACCCCCGCGCGTGGCCCGTCCCAGATTTCCCGGTCGCGCTTCCGGGGGCGCACGAACAAGATTTCCCCGTGCTCTTCGTGCTGGTTGGTCAGCACCAGGGCGCTCTCCGGCTCCTCGAAGCCGGTGAGATAAAAGAAGTCACTATCCTGTCGATAGCTGTGCTCGATATCTCGATTTCGGATCGCCGTCGGTGCCGACGGAAACAACGCGATGCCGTCCCCGATGGCCTCGAGGAGTCGTTTTCGTCGCGCAGCAAACTCCGACATGGATCGAGCTTAGCAGTTAGCGTTCCGGCTGCATCTGGCCGGTGCGGTAGCGGGTCCAGTAACTCTTGAGCTCGCGGCTGACCTTACCGCTCAGGATGTAGACTCCAAGGATGTTCGGAAATGCCATGCCCAGGATCATCAAGTCCGAAAAATCGATGACGTTCCCGAGCTTGAGCACGGAGCCGAGCACCACGCACAAGAGGAAGATGACCTTGTAGACGATCGAGGTCCGGGCACCGAAGAGGGACGTCCAGCAGCGCTCGCCGTAGTAGCTCCACGAAATCATCGTAGAGAACGCAAACAGGAATACGGCCAAGCTCAAGACCTTGGGGAACCAGGGCAGGACCGTGGCGAACGCCTTGGACGTCATCAGGACGCCTTCTTCCGTTCCGCCCTCGTAGGCTCCTGTTAGCACGACCACCAACCCGGTCATCGTGCACACGACGATGGTGTCGATGAATGGCTCGAGAAGAGCGACGATACCCTCGCGAACGGGCTCGTTGGTGGCGGCCGCCGAATGTGCGATCGAAGCCGATCCGACCCCTGCTTCGTTCGAGAACGCCGCGCGGCGGAAGCCGGTGACCAACACGCCCAACAAGCCCCCCAATCCCGCACGCGGGTCGAAAGCTTCGCCGAAGATCTTCCCAACCGCAGGGCCGACTTGGTCCGCGTTGGTGATGATGATGAACAGCCCGGCAGTGAGATAAATCCCAACCATCGCGGGGACGACGATGCTCGCCACGCGCCCGATCCGTCGGATACCACCGATGATCACCAGGCCCACGAGCGTCGCGAGGACTACGCCGTAAACAAGCGCTCCCCAAGCGTTGTCCAGGGCAGGCACCACGAACGCGACCTGTGCGTAGCTCTGGTTCGCCTGGAACATGTTGCCCCCGCCCAGGCTTCCGCCGATGCACATCACGGCGAACAGAACGGCTAGGAAACGCCCGAGGCGAGGGAGGCCCGTTTCGGTGAGGCCGCGCTGCAGGTAACGCATCGGGCCTCCGAGGATGTGCCCGTCGGCGCTGGTCTCGCGGTAAAGCTGACCGAGGGTAACTTCGGCGAACTTTGACGACATCCCGAAGAACCCCGCCACGATCATCCAAAAGACGGCGCCCGGACCGCCCACCGCGACAGCGACGGCAACGCCCGCGATGTTGCCGAGGCCTACGGTCGCGGAAAGCGCCGACGAGAGCGCTTGAAAGTGTGTGACTTCGCCGGGGTCGCCAGCCTTGTCATAGTGTCCGGCTGTCACGGCCAAGGCATGCCGGAATGCTCGGATGTTGATGAAGCCGAACCGGAGCGTAAAAAAGGTCGCTCCCGCGATGAGCCAAAAGACGATGAACGGAAGCTTCAAGTCGCCATCGGCGCCGTTGTCCCAGAAGATCAGGTCGAAGAAGAGGACGTCGGCCATCGGGGCGACTACTCGGGCCCCAAAGCTCTGGTTCATGGAACGAAGCACGCTGCCGATGCCTGCGGACTGCTCCGAGGCTTCCTGAGCAAGTGCTTCCGCCGGCCAAAGGGCGCCCAGCAGAGCGGCCATCGTTCTGACGCTTTTCCCCATTCCCCGCCGCAAACCATGGCACAGGGACCGCCGCTCGACGAGAATGTCGCGTCGCCGCCGCAATCATTGACACCCCCTTGGGGTGATACTAAGCACCCTGGGACGCCGCCTGGCGGCGGTTTTTCGGAGCTGATCCCCGTATGTTCTCGACCTATTTACCGATGTTCCTCATGCTCGGCGTTGCCGGTACCGTGGCCCTCGCCGTCTTCGGTCTCACGACGGTTCTGGGGCCCAAGAACATGACCCCCGAAAAGGCGATTCCGTACGAAGCCGGCTCCGAGACGACGGGCGCACGCCACATCCGGTTGAGCGTCAAGTTCTACCTGACGGCGATTCTATTCGTAGTCTTCGACATCGAAGCGGTGTTCCTCTTTCCGTGGGCCAGCCTGTTCCAGGAGCTCGGCTGGTTCGGCTTCATCGAGATGACTTTGTTCCTCGTCGTTCTCGGCGTGACGCTCGTGTACGCCTGGAGAAAGGGTGCCCTCGAGTGGGAGACCTGAAGGTGATCGGCGGTGGCGGCGAGGTTGCGGTGACCACCCGTCTGAGCGACCTGCTCCAGTGGGCACGCAAATGGTCGCTCTTCCAGTATCCGTTCGTCACGGCCTGCTGCGGCATGGAGTTCATGGCTACCGCGGCCCCGCGTTACGACATCGCGCGCTTCGGTGCAGAGGCCCCCCGGTTCAGCCCAAGGCAGTCCGACGTTCTTTGGGTGGTTGGGACGATCAGCCAGCGCCAGGGTCCGGTCGTTCGACGTATCTGGAGCCAGATGGCGGATCCGAAGTGGGTCGTCGCCTTCGGGACCTGCGCTTCGTGTGGTGGCTTTTACGACAACTACACCACCATTCCCGGTGTCGATAAGGTGATCCCCGTCGACGTCTACATCCCGGGCTGCCCCCCGCGCCCGGAGGCCGTGCTCGACGCGCTCATGCTCCTCCAGGAAAAGATTCAAAAGAACGACCGCGAGCCTGTCATCGTGCCGCCGCGGCAAGTCCCCCAGAGCGCCCCCGGGCACACCGGAGAGGGCGGCTCATGAGCCAGGCGGTCATCGACCGGCTCAGCACTCAGTTTGGCGAACGGCTGCTCGAGACGAGTGACGCGTTCGGCGACCACGAGGTCGTCGTGGCCGACAAAGACTGGGTCGAGCTCGCGCAGTTCCTCAAAGACGATCAGGAGCTTCAGATGGATCATTTCATCGATCTCACCGCCGTTGATCATCCGGAGCGCGAGTTGGCTCGTTTCGATGTGCTGCTGCTCCTACGCTCGTCGGCAAGTGGCAGCCGCATCCGGGCCCGGACCCGCATCGAGGAGGGCAAGGAGCTCGGCACCCTGAGCGGTGTGTGGCCTGCCGCGAACTGGGCGGAGCGCGAGGTCTGGGACATGTTCGGGATCGGATTCAGCGGCCATCCCGATCTTCGCCGCATTCTCCTCTACGAGGAGTTCGAGGGGCATCCCTTGCGCAAGGACTATCCGATCGACCGGGCGCAACCCCTGGTGCCGTACCGAGACGTCGAAGAACTAGACAAGCTCCCCCCGTTCGGTATCGAAGAGGGCGTGCCCTTCGCCCGCATCGACTGGGAAGCCAGGCTTGCCGGAGGGGATAACCAAGTGTCGCCTGCCATTGGGTTGCAGCAAGGTCAGCGTCGGACGTTGAGCGACTCCGAAGCGGCGCAACAAATTCAAGAGCGACTTACCGCCAAAGCAAAGGCCGCGGCACAAGCCGAGGCGGCATCGACCGAGGCAACCGAAGAAGGCTCGGGGGACTAGATGGAACCGGCCGACGAGTTGCTGGAAGAGGAATCGGCGCTCGAGCTCCAGACCGAGCCGATGCGTCTGAACATGGGCCCGTCCCACCCCGCAATGCATGGCACCGTCCGGATGGTACTCGACCTCGACGGCGAGACAATTGTGAACCTCGACCTTCAGCCTGGCTATCTGCACCGCGGGTTCGAGAAGTCGTGTGAACGTGGCACTTGGGCGCAGGTCTTTCCCTATGTGGACCGACTCAATTACGTATCCCCGATGCTCAATAACGTTGGCTGGTCATTGGCGGTCGAGAAACTCCTCGGCATCGAGGTCCCTGAGCGCTGCCAGTACTACCGCGTCATTTTGGGCGAGCTCTCCCGCATCACCGATCACTTTACCTGCAACGGGGCTTCGGCGATGGAGCTTGGCGCGTTCACGCCGTTCCTGTGGCTCCTGAAAGTGCGCGATTGGATCTGGGACATCCTCGAAAAAGAGACCGGCGCACGAATGACCCACAGCTTTGGGCGCATCGGTGGCATGGCGGCGCCCCCGACCGCGACCTTCAAAGACGACCTTCGCGCGGTGATCCCGGAACTGCACAAGGTCGTGAAGGAAGCGGAGATCATGCTCATTCGCAACCGCATCTTCCTCGACCGCATGCAAGGCGTCGGCATCCTGACCAAAGAGCAGGCGCTTGCTTATGGGTGTACCGGCCCGGTCGCTCGGGGGTCGGGGGTTGCCTATGACGTTCGCAAAGACCACCCGTACATGGTCTACGACCGCTTCGACTTCGAGGTGCCGATCGGCGAAGACGGGGACAACTGGGATCGCTTCATGGTGCGTTTCGAAGAGGTTCGGCAGTCGATTCGGATCATCGAGCAGGCCATGGAGCAGATGCCCGACGACGGCCCCGTCAATGTGGATGACCCACGGATCGTCTTTCCCGAAAAGAGCGACGTCTATGACACCATCGAGGCCACCATCGCGCACTTCAAGCTCGTCATGGAGGGCCTCCAAACGCCGAAGGGCGAGGTCTACAGCTTCACCGAAGGCGGCAACGGCGAGCTCGGTTTCTACATCGTTTCCGACGGGAGCGGGACACCCTATCGGGTTCGTGTTCGGCCTCCTTGTTGGTACAATCTTACAGCGTGTCGCGAGATGCTCATCGGCGAGATGATCGCGGACATCGTCCCAACCTTTGGGTCGATCAATATGATCGGCGGCGAGTGTGACCGGTAGTGCCGACTTTTAAGCTCGACGGACGTGAGATTTCTTTTGAGCCTGGCGAGACGGTGATCGAGGCCGCGTGGCGCGTCGGGATCGAGATTCCGCACTACTGCTGGCACCCGGGGCTCTCGATCGCCGCCAATTGCCGCATGTGCCTGGTGCACATCACGAGCGGACGCCAGATGGAAATGCCCCAGCTCGAGCTCGACGAGGAGACGGGCGAGTACGTCCCTGCAACCAAGCCGAAGCTTCAGCCTGCCTGCCAGCTCGGCGCAGTCGAAGGCATGGAGGTCTCGTCGACCAACGAGGTGGTGAAGAAGGCACAAGCCGCTGTGCAAGAGTTCTTGCTCTTGAACCACCCGGTCGACTGCCCGATCTGCGATCAGGCCGGTGAGTGTAAGCTCCAGGACTACTACCAGGAGCATCAAGGGACGCTGAAACGCAAGCTCACCGAGCCGGTGCACAAGCCCAAGGGCGTTCGATTCGGACCGACCATCGTGTACGACGCCGAGCGTTGCATCATGTGTACCCGCTGCATTCGTGTGAGCGACGAACTTGCCAAAGACCACGTGCTCGACATGCGAGAGCGCGGCGACAGGAACGAAATCGTTCTCGCCCCTGGCAGAGAGCTCGACCACAAGTACACCTTGATGACCGAGCACGTGTGTCCGGTGGGCGCGCTGACGAGCTCGGACTTCCGCTTCAAAGCCAGGGTCTGGTTCTTGAAGTCCAGACCGAGTGTGTGCACCGGATGCGCTACGGGCTGTAACACGCACGCTGACTACGACCCGCGCAACGGTAAGGTCTATCGATTGCGGCCCCGCGACAATCCCGACGTCAACGAGTTCTGGATGTGTGACGACGGCATGATGACCTACACCCGCCACGACACCGATCGCCTCCTGATGCCGACGGCCGGCCGTGGTGAGGAACGTACTCCCATTCTCGAAGGCGACGCCCTCGAGCTCGCAGCGGAAAAGCTCAGCAACGTGGAGTCGTCGAAGTTGGGGGTTGTGCTCAGCGCCCAACACACGACCGAAGACAACCTCGCGTTGGTCAAGCTCGCGCAAGCCCTCGGGGCCGAACACTTGTACCTTGCCGCGCTCGGCGGCTGGGAGGGGGACGACATTCTTCGGAGCGAGGACAACAACCCAAACCGCGCTGGCGCGATGCGGGCGGCAGGAGGCGTTGCGTTGAAGCCCGTCGGCGACCTGTTGACCGATGTGCAGAGCGGTTCGGTGCAGGGTGTTCTCGCGCTCGGAGCGAGGACTGCCGAAAGGCTTGAAGAGCTCGCACCTCTCGTGGTCCTCGATGCGGTGGTCTCTCTGACCACCCACGTGGGCGCACTATCGGCGGTCGCGGCGGTCGCGATTCCGGTGGCTGACACCTTCGAAATCGAAGGCAGCTTCGTCAACGAGAAAGGGATGGAACAGGCCTTCGAGCCCGTCCTCGCCGCGCCGATCGGGGTCGAGCCTGGTTGGAGGACGATCGCTGCGCTAGCTGGCCTTCTCGGTCACGACCTCGGCTTCGAGGATCTCCAAGGCCTCCGTCGAGGCCTCGGTACCGAGGTGGAGGCTGCGCAATGACGACGCAGGTGCTCGTGCTCTCTTCGGTCCTCAAGATCGTCTTCGTTTTGGTGCTCACGGTGGGTGTGTTCGCTCCCGTTTTGATTTGGGCCGAGCGGCGACAGAGCGCGATGATTCAAGACCGTCTAGGCCCGAGCCGAGCGGCCATCCCGCTTCCGCCGTCCGCGGTGGCTTTTCTCGACAAGGCGCGACTGCCGATGTGGCGTGGGTTTGCGCTCACGGGCATCGTCGCGATCGTTGCGCTAGTGGCGGTCACTTGGGTCGCCTTTCGTGGGACGAACCCTTTGCCGGTATCGACGGCTGCGCTGACGAAGACGTTGATCGGATTTGGGGCCGCATCGATCCTACTTCGCGTCGGCTACGGCGTGAACGGCATGATCGTCCGCAACAACGGCAAGATCATGCTCCTCGGGCTGCTCCACCCGGTGGCGGATGCGCTCAAGTTCATCTTCAAGGAAGACTTCGTTCCGCCAAAGTCCGACAAGTTCCTTTTCGCAGCCGGTCCCATCATCGCGCTGATTCCCGCAATTGCGGCCTTCACGGTCATTCCCTTCGCGACCACCCTGCATCTAGACCACTGGAACCAGGTGCTACCGCGCACCGGGGAGATAGCCGGTGCCGCCATTCCGATGCAGGTGGCGAGCCTCAACGTCGGGATTCTGTTCATCTTTGCGGTCGCTAGCACCGGGATCATCGGCGCTGCGATTTCCGGGTACGCGTCCGACAACAAATTTTCGCTCCTCGGTGGCATCCGTGCCGCTAGCCAAATGGTGAGCTACGAGGTCGTCCTCGGGTTGACGCTGGTGCCCGCGTTCATGGTGTATCGCTCGCTTCGCCTCGAAGACATGGCGATGTGGCAGCACGAACACAGCTGGGGGATTTTCAACCCACTATTGGCGTTCGGCTTCATCATGTTCTTCACGGCAGCTATCGCAGAAACCAAGCGTATCCCGTTTGACCTTCCCGAAGGGGAGAGCGAGCTCGTCGGGGGCTACCTCACCGAGTACTCGGGGATGAAGTTCGGTATGTTCTTCATGGGCGAGTTCGTGGAGGTCGTCGCGCTCGCGGCCATCGCCTCGATCCTGTTTTTCGGCGGTTGGGATGTGCCGTTCCTATACCGGGACGGCTTCGATTTCAGGCTCCCGTTCATGGCGTCGGGCATCGTAGTGCCCGTCGCGCATTGGATCGTGATCGTGATCCAGGTGCTCTTCTTCATTCTCAAGATCATCGTGTTCATTTGGTTCCAACTGATGATTCGCTGGTCGCTGCCGCGTTTTCGGTACGACCAACTCATGAAGCTTTGTTGGAAGGGGCTTCTGCCGCTTTCCTTGCTCAACATCTTGGCTATGGGAGCGTTCATTCTTTCGGGTGCGTTGGGCAAGTGGGTCGCTCTCCTCGATAAATTCTGAGGTCACGCATGGCAGCCACGATCAAAATCATCAAGAAGCCAGGGCGCACAGTCGCCGAGCAGATGTACGTGCCCGAGATCGCCAAGGGCCTCGGTTTCGCCATGGGGCGGTTCTTCAAGAACACTTTCGGCCCGTCCGCGAAGAAGGAAATCGATACGGTGAAGTACCCGGAAGAGAAGCGCGACTATCCCGAGCGCTTCCGAGGGATTCACCGACTAACCCAACGCGTCGACGGTTCGCCGCGCTGCGTGGCCTGCTTGTGCTGCAGCACGGCATGTCCGGCGCAGTGCATTCACATCGAGGCCGCCGAGTACGAGCCGGATGACCCACGCTATGGCTACGAGCGCTATCCCGCGGTGTTCGTGATCGACGAGCTGCGATGCATCTTCTGCGGTTACTGCGTCGAGGCCTGCCCCTGCGACGCCATTCGGATGGACACCGGCATGCACATGCCGCCTTCGACGAAGCGCGAGCACTTCCTCTACGACAAGGAAACACTCCTTTCGATCCCCGGTAAGGACGGGACGTACCTGACGGCGAATCCGAGGCACGAGCCCGGTGATCCCTCGCATCCGGGTATCGATCGCGAGCGCGGGCACTAGACGTGTCAGCAGCTTCGGAGGTCGACGGCCGTAGCGTCAACTTCCGACGGGAGTCGGGCGACGCGCCGACCCTCGTATGCGTTCACGGGTCGGCCGACAATCACCACGGCTACGACCGACTCTTCGCTGCGTTGCCCGGGGTGGCGCGCATAGCGATCGATTCCCCAGGCCGCCTGGGCACTGAGGGTCCGCCGCTCGACCGCGTCCCGGCGCTTGCGGCGTTTGTCTCGAGGTTCATCGAAACCGAAGTCGAAGGCGACTACGTGGTCGTGGGACACTCGGTCGGAGGCGCCATCGCGATCGAGCACGCGCTCACAGACCCTCCGGAGCGCCTCAAAGGCCTCGTTCTCCTCGCCACCGGCGCGCGGCTCCGGGTCCAGCCGATGATCTTGCAACTCTTCGAGCAACTCGCCGAATCGGGAACCCCTCCGGAACCGGTACCCGCCCTCTTTGAACCCGGTTCTGACCCAGAGATCATCGAAGAAGCGAGGGAGATCCTGCACCAGACGCCTCCCGCGACCGGCTTGGCAGACTGGTCCGCCGCCGACCGCTTCGACCGAATGGACGATGTCGCAAGCATCGGCGTACCGGCACTCATCATCGCCGGCACCGCAGACCCCCTCACTCCACCCAACTACGCAGAGTACCTTCGCGCCCAAATCCCCCAGAGCGAGCTCCTCATCCTAGAGGGCGCCGGCCACACGTTCCCCATGGAACGCGCCCCCGAAGTTGCCGAAGCGATCCGCGCCTTCCTTTCAAGCCTCTAGTGAGCGTCAGCGATTGTGTTGAGGCTCTGCGTCAACCGGTGTCCCGGGCCGTCTCGCCAGCGCGGAGATTCGCTCGGTGGGCGAGGGCAACATGAGAAGTCTGGTAGCGCGCCGCAGACTATGGGGGCTACACCGGCCATGACCGGTACCCGGGCTGCCGAGATTTCAGGCCGGTTAGAATCGTCTTTTATGCCGGGGCTACCGCTGGCTCCGCCCCCATAGTCCGCTGCCCCGCTCTTCATCCAACCCTGAAACGTGCGGTAGGTGAACCCGATCGACTGCGCCGCGACCGGGGGCGGAACCATGTTCTTTCGGACGTGAGCGCAGATGATCTCTCGATTCGACTCGCTGAGCTTGGTCGTCACAGCCCCAATCTAACACCGCTTGGCCGATACAGCAGGAGAAAAAATGCAGGGAAAACCGTAGGCCGTGCGGCCGACTCGGATGCGCTTGGCCGCAATTGCCTCCGACATGTGAAAGCGCTTCGTACAAAACGCAAACATCGAGGGGAACGCATGCTCGAGGTAGAGCTTTCGCCGATCGAT
>CAXMND010000046.1:0-23887 GCA_964194675.1 uncultured Coxiellaceae bacterium
ACACCTCCGGGGACGGCCTGCAAGACCTGATCGGCGAACTCGCCGTCGTCGACAAGCACCGCGTGGTCGAGGCCGAGCGACGAACAGCGGGCGAGCTTGTCTGCAGTTCGAGAGGTACCGACCGAGGTGGCTCCCGTTACCGCGGCGAGCTGAATCCCCGCTGTCCCGATGCCACTCGCGACAGCATGGAACAGCACTGAGTCACCACTTTCAAGGTGGCCTTGGATCACGACTGCATCGTACGCGGTGAGAAACACTTCCGGGATGGCGGCGGCCTGTTCGAGCGACAGCCCCTCGGGGACGCACATGAGCTCGCGTGCTTCCGTGACGACGCGTTCGGCCATCCCGCCGCCGCCAACGATCCCCATCACCCGATCGCCCGGCGCCCAGTCCTCGACCTCTGTGCCAACGGCTTCGACGACACCAGCGATCTCGAGCCCGGGCACGTCGGACGGGACGCCAGGCGGGGGGGGATAAAAGCCTCGCCGCTGCAGACAGTCCGCGCGGTTCAAGCCGGCAGCGGCAACTTGCACCAAAACTTGGGTCGGGCCTGGTTCCGGGAGCTCGATCTCGCCGATCTCCAGAACATCCGGTCCTCCTGGTTCACGAATTCGGATCGCTCTTGCGGTAGGCATGCGGCGGATCGTAACCCGCGACGGCACTCCGTCCAGTGGCGACACTCGTGCTAGGTTCGCGGCGATGGACGCCAACGTCGGGAGCTTTCTGCATCGCTGGGCCGCGTGCGATCCCGCGCGAACGGCGATCATCGACTCGGGACGCGCCGACCTCGCATGCAGCTACGAAGCACTCGATCGTGAGGCGGCCAGGGTCGCCGCATACCTCGCGGCGCTAGGGCTCGGAGCTGGCGACCGGGTCGCGGTGTGTACCGACAACGGGCTCGAGTTCGTCGCAGCCTGGTTTGGCGCGATGTATGCCGGATGCACGACGTTACCGATTCCGGCCATGTCGACCTCACACGAAGTCGCGTTTCGCCTCGAGCACGCGGGCTGCAAAGCGCTTCTGAGCGACGCCCAGCACCTCGATCTCTCACACGAGAGCAAGAAACGCGCAGGCACCGACACGGAGATCATACGGGTCGACGAGGCGATCGCGGACGCTCGAGGAGAGATGCATCCGGTCACGTGTAAACAGGATGCGCTTGCGATGATTCTCTACACTTCGGGCACCACCGGTGCGGCCAAAGGCGTCTGCGTCACGCATGGTTCGCTCGGCGCTCACACCGCTGCTCTCGTCGGGCAGACGCTCGCGCTCTCGGATAACGATCGGGTCCTCGGAACCTTGCCCTTGACTCACTCATACGGGATTCGCATGACGCTGCTCGTCCCGTTCTACGCCGGCGCCAGCACAGTCTTCGTTCCGCGTTTCTCCCCAGAGCAAACCTTAGACCTCTGCGCGAAGCACGAGGTGACCTGGCTTCCGGGGGTACCGACGATGTTCGTCGCGTGGGCCAACGCAGCCGGCCAAGCGCCCCCGCCCTCGCTGCGTTGGTGTATGAGCGCGGGTGCACCGCTCGTCGAAGATAGCCGGCTTCGGGCGGAGGAACGTCTCGGCGCCACCGTCCGTCAGGGTTACGGGCTTACCGAAGCCACGTTCTCGACGATCAACGCGCCCCCTGACGAAGCCGCGCCCGGGTCGGTCGGGCAACCGGTATCGGGCGTCGAAATTCGGATCGCGAACGAAAACGATCAGAGTCTTCCGACGGGTGCTCGCGGCGAAGTTCTCGTCCGAGGCCAAAACGTGATGGCAGGGTATCTCGACGACAAAACCGCCACCGGCCACGTGATGCGTGGCGGCTGGCTTCACACCGGAGACATCGGGTTCGTCGACGAGGTGGGGCGACTGACGGTAGTCGACCGAAGCAAGGATCTGATCTTGCGGGGCGGGCACAGCGTCTATCCGTTCGAGGTCGAGAACGCAGTGGGCGCGCACCCCGCAGTCGGCGATATCGCGGTCGTTGGCGAACCGGACGACTACTACGGTGAAGAGGTCGTCGCCGTCATCGTGCCGCGCACCAACGTTTCCCTGCAGGAGCTCGACGCCTGGGCCCGGGAGCGCCTCGCACCTTACAAAATTCCGAGGCGGTACGCCTTTCTCGACGCCCTCCCCCAAGGTGCGAGCGGCAAGACGCTCAAGCGCCTGCTCCGCGGGCAGCTGATCTCCGGCGAGCTCGAAGCGAAACGTTTACCGAGCCACGGGCCGACTGACTAGCTCGAAGGCGACGATCATCACGATCGCGCCGACCATCAGGCCCGCCCAGGGGCCGTACCAACCCGCCGCGACGGGGATTTCAGCGCAGAGCAGACTCACGAGGCCCACCGCAAGGGCGTAGGGCAGCTGGGTACGGAC
The DNA here is from genome assembly GCA_964194675.1 of uncultured Coxiellaceae bacterium. Lineage (GTDB taxonomy): Bacteria > Myxococcota_A > Polyangia > Polyangiales > Houyiibacteriaceae > SG8-38. The sequence continues at coordinate 2,368 of CAXMND010000046.1, forward strand.
GTGATCCATGTGATCACAACTCGTCGCCATGGAGCTGAGGATCGTCGTGTCCGAGATCGGAGAACAGTGGTCGCCCCAAACCGAACCCGCGAGAATCGACGATACGGTGCCCAGTAGAATCCCTTCGCTGCCAGGCGCGATCTCGTGCGCGAGGGGGACGACGAGGGGAAACAGGATCGCCATCGTCCCCCAGGACGTGCCCGTGGCAAAGCTCACGAGTGCGGCCAGTACGAATACGGTTGCTGGGATCCACATCGGTGTCAGCCAATCACCGACCGCCCCAATCAAGAACTCGGCAGTGTGGAGATCCCGACACACACCGCCAAGTGCCCACGCCAGCACCAAGATCAACACTGCGAGAAGCATCCCACGCACGCCCGACATCCACGCATCGATCGAACCGCTCAACGTTAGCGCTCCACTCCACAGCGACATCGCCAACCCTGCTAAACACCCTGCACCCGAGGCCCAGAGCAACGCCGAGATCGAGCTTGCCTCGCCCACAATCGTTCGGAGCGAAGGCTCGAGACCCGCGGCGAGCACCTTGGCCTGTCCGTCGAAGTAGATACCGGCCCCCGCCACCAGCACGACCACGACGACCGGAATCAGGGCGTTCATGGGCCGGCCGGGAACGTCTTCGGGGACGGCCTCGTCGTGAAAGTCAGAAGCCGGACGAGCCCCCGGACGTAAGAGCAGCCCATCTTCGACGGCACGCCTCTCCGCCCTGAGCATCGGCCCGAAGTCACGACCACGGAACGCCACCCAGGCGACGAACAACAACATGAGCAGGGGGTAGAAACGATAGGGGATCGTCTCGATGAACGTCACGTACGCGTCGCGTTCGATCCCGAGGTGCACGAACTGGTCTTCGATGTAACCGACCTCGACGGCGATCCACGACGAAATCAGGGCTAGGCTCGATACGGGTGCGGCCGTGGCATCGACCAAGAATGCTAGCTTCTCGCGACTGACTCGAAGGCGGTCGGTCACGGGGCGCATCGATGAGCCCACGAGCAGCGAGTTCGCGTAGTCATCGAAGAAAATCAGAAGACCGAGAAACCACGTCGTGAGTTGTCCACGCCGTCGACTCCTCGTGTCGCTTCGCACCCATGACGCGAGACCTTTGGCCCCTCCGCTTTGCGTGATGAGCCCGAGCATGCCCCCGAGCAACAAGGTGAATACGAGAATCGACGCGTGCCCGCGATCGGCAACGGCGCCGACTACGAGCGTATCGAGCAATCGTGCGAACGAGCTGACAGGCGACAAGTCGGTCAGTAGAAAAGCCCCGAGCCACACTCCGGCGATCAGCGCTAGCAGTACATGGCGAAACGCGAGCGCGAGGACGATCGCGAGCAAGGGAGGCAAAACCGAGGTCCAGGCGGGAAGGCTGTAATCTCGGTCACTTCGATCGATTTCGACCGACCCTGCCGATGTGGTATTTGAGGGTATGCTTTGAATGGTCCCAGCAGGACCACCGTCATTGGACTGGGCACTCGCAGTGGCGCACCCGATACATACAAACACCACGACGAGGACCCGAGCCATGCGCATGACTAACGCCAGACATAGACAGGAACGCCGGCCGTGGTCAATTTTGACCGGGCTCGCCGTGTCGCTGTGTATGTTCATAGCGCTCCCGGGGACCCCTTCGCTTTCCGAGTCCAAGGCGGGAGGGCTCACCGCGGAAGACAAACAGCTCCTCGAATCCGGCGAGCTCGTGATGAAGCCGCAGAACGAGCAGCGAGGCCGACTGAAGCTCATCGGTGGGCAGAGCTGGCAAATCGTCGACGTCCCCGTTGAAACGGCCTGGCGGGCGATACAGGACCTCTCGAGCTACAAGCGCATCATCCCGCTCGCGACCGAGAGCACCGTAAAAGGCCGGAATGGCGACGAGATCGATCTCGCGATTCGCCAGCAATGGGGCCCCATCGACATCAAATACGTGCTCCAGACCACGCTGGACCCAGAAAAGCGCGTCATGATGTTTCGCCTCGATCTCTCGCAGGCGCACGAGCTCCGCGCCGGCTGGGGTTTCCTCCGGGCCCGACCCTGGAAGGGCGGCAAGACCCTCGTCTCGTTTGGCGCGATGGTCGACATCGGGGACGGGGTGCTGGTCTCGATCATCCGGCCCGCCGTCCGTCGGGACCTCCTCCGTATCCCTATGAAATTCAAGAGTTATGTCGAGGGCGACGGGCGTGAGCTCTATGTTCAGTAGCGTGTGTACGAAACAATTCGGAAACTAGCGCGATCTGGATATAATCGCGTTTCGGGGTTCGTCTTTGCCCGTGGAGGCCCCTATGAGTAGCGAAGAGCACAATTGGCAGCCCAGCCGAAAACCTGCGCCTTGGTGGGCCCACATCCTGAGATGGTTGCTTTAGGCTAGGCCGCGAGACCGAGCTTTTCGTCGGTGGAGCTTTGGTTCTCCGGTTTGTTGAGTTTGTCTTGTTTGTCTTGTTTGTCTTGTTTGTCTTGCTCGCCCTTAGCGCGGCGTAGGCCCTCTTCGAGCACGTGGTCGGGGACTTCACGAATGTCCCACACCAGCCCTACCCAGCTCATCATCTTGAGCACGTAATAGGTCACGTCGATTTCGTACCAGTAGAAGCCGTTGCGGCATGAGGACTGGTAGTGGTGGTGATTGTTGTGCCACCCCTCCCCAAGGGTCAGAAAAGCCGTCAATGCGTTGTTTCGACTGTCGTCCCCGGTGTCGAACCGGCGCTTCCCCCATACGTGGGTGAGCGAGTTGATCAGGAAGGTGTTGTGCCAAAGGAGCACGGTGCTCAAGAAAAACCCGATGAAGAGGCCTGGCCAGCCCGCCACCAACAAACAGAACACCGCCAAGATCGTCGGCGGCACGACCCAGTACCTGTCGAGCCAGCGAAGCTCCGGATACTTGGCGAAGTCTCGGATCTTGTCCCAACGGGTCTCGACGGTGGCGCTGTCAAACACCCAACCAACGTGCGCGTAGAAGAAGCTGCTCTGGACCGGTGAATGCACATCGCCCGGCTGGTCTGAAAGCTTGTGATGCACCCGGTGATGCGCAGCCCACCAAAGGACGCCCTTTTGAGAGCTCGTCTGAGCCAAGAACGCCAAAAAGAACTGCATCGCACGACTCGTCTTGTAGGTGCGATGCGAAAAGTATCGGTGATAGCCCGCGGTGACGGCCCACTGGCGAACCAACAGGAGCACGACGCAAAGCACGATCGCTGGCCAGGTCACGCCGGACCAGATCGCCCCAAGCACGGCTACGTGAGACAGGACGAAAGGTGCGGCCTCGAGCCACATCTGAGCTTGAGACGGCGAATTTTGGATTCCCGGCTTGGCCGCGATTACCCCTGTTTCCATACCTCGAAAGCTATCCCACGCACGCTGTGGGCACCGTCATGGTTCAGTCCCCTTTCTGTCACAGTTGTGTCAAAGCTACGCGATGAACTTGTAGCCTGCGCCACGGACGGAAAGGAAGTGCGTCGGATCGCTGGGGTCGTCCTCGAAACGTCGCCGAAGGCGTGAGATGAAATTGTCGACGGTCCGAGTGTTGCCGTAGTTCCGGAGCTTCCAGACGCGCTCGAGGAGCTCGGTGCGACTCAACACACGGCTGGCGTTTTCAGCAAAGTAGCGCAGAAGGTCGAGTTCGAGCTGGGTCAATTGGACTGTCTCACCCGCGACTTTCACCTCGTGCGTGTCGAAGTTGATCTCCGCCTCACCGAATGACAGCGTGGAAGCCTTCACGTGGTTGCCCGCAGCTTGCTCCCACTGACGACGCCGAAGCATCGAACGCACGCGTGCGAGCAACTCGCCGAGCTCGAAGGGCTTCACCATGTAGTCGTCTGCCCCAGCCTCGAGACCGCGAACGCGGTCATCCGGGGAAGAGCGCGCGGTGAGCATGATCACCGGAATGAAGTTCCCTGCCTCGCGGAGTTTCTTGCACAGATCGAATCCGTTTATGTCCGGGAGCATCACATCGAGTACGATCGCGTCGTATCCCGCGGGGTTGAGCAGGCGCTGGCCGGCTTCTTTGGCGTTGGCGGCCACATCGACGCGATAGCCTTCGAGCTCGAGGTTGAGCTTCAGGCCTGCCGCGAGGTGGTCCTCATCTTCGACGACGAGAAGCCGTTGAGAATCGCTGTTCGTCATGCTGCGCTCACCGCATGGGCCACGGGAAGCTCAACGCGCATCGTCGTCCCCAGTCCGCGGCCGTCGGAGAGCGCCTCGACCTCGCCACCCAATTGCTTCACCAGCGCCCACACGACGAAGAGGCCGAGACCCGTGCCGCGCCGCATGCGGACCTCTTGGTCTTCGACCCGATAGAAACGATGGAACACCCGCTTGAGGTTCTTTCGATCGATGCCGATGCCGCTATCACGCACCTCGAGCAGAACCTTGCGATCGGCCTCCCTTCGGGCCGTCACCTCGACTCGTGCGGGGCGACCCGAATACTTCGCCGCGTTGTCGATGAGGTTCTTGACGATGATCTCGAGCGCGGCGCGGTCGGTGCTCACTACGAGATCGGGGTCGACGTTGAGGAGCACCTCCTCCGGCTGGAGCCTCTGCCGAACGCGGACCGCCTCGGCGCAGTCCTCGGCGAGCTCGGATAGGGACACGTCGCTCAAATTGAGCATGCCCGGGCGCGCATACGAGAGTCGGTTGGCCTCGAGCACATCATCGATGAACGCCCGGAGTCGATCGACATCCTCGAGCATCATGCCGCGAAGGTACTCGCGGTCCGCTCCCTCGAGACCTTCGCGGCCCAGGGTCTCGAGGCAAAGCTGAAGCGATGCGAGAGGGCTCTTGAGCTCGTGTGTGACCGAGTCGATGAATGTGTCTTGTTTACGGACCTCGATGATCCCCCGTGCAAGCGAAATCACGAAAAGGACGAGCACCACGATGATGAGCACGAACGAAAGTGACCCGAGGATCAGAAGCCATACGTCCCCGGCGATGTCAGCCGATCTCGCGATCTTCTGGCCAAGCAAGAAGGACCAGCCTACGAGTAGGGCTACGCTCAACAGGACGGTCACCGCGCCGAGCGTGATCGGAACCGAGATCGACGAACGAATTTTGCGGCGACGCGCCATCGGCCTAGACCCAAGCGTTCACTGCCCGCGCAGCAAACGCCACAAATTCTCTTTCTCCCACTTCTGAGCTACGGAGTGGTATTCAAAGCTGCGCTCACGCTTGTTGAACGCGCTGGTGTGATAGTGCCTGCGGCCGTTTCGGACTACGGCCGGCATGTCGTGGTGAAGCATCTCGTGGAAGACCACTGCTTCGACGAAAAAGCTCGGAACCCAGGGCTGATCGAGCACCGGATGGATGCGGATCAACCACTCGTCGGGGAGATAGGTGCCGAGCTGCAGTGAGCGCTGGCGGCGCCTGGGTTGGACCCGCTTGCCCCAAGTGATCTTGACGTCGACCTCCCCTCCAAAGTGGCGTTCGGCCAGACTATCCATGATCGCCCGGATATCGTGATGAAGGCCCTGGGCCCGTAGGGCGCTTTGAGGCCGCCCCGACGCGACATGACGAGCCCGGTGCTCCTCGATGAAGCCATCGATCATGGGCGCTGCGCGTGGGCTCCCGTTGAGGTAGTCCCCTACGGCCTCGAGGATATCCTCTTCGGCTGTCAGGAACATGTGATGGAGGCGTACCTCGAGCCGATCGCCTTTCGACTGCGCCGACAGCATGGTACTACGATTATCGGTGACGACGAGCCGGATTTGCTGACCGAGCCGCTTCGCGAGGGCCTTGCTCCAATCGGACGCCCGCGCGTAAGCCCGATCGAGATCGTCTGCCCGGCCGAGATCGTCCTCACCAGACTCCGGGATCGTGGGGGAATCGCCGGCAAACTCGAAGGAGAGTTGGAGCACGCTATTTGGAGCTAGAAGGTCGTGTCATCCTTGTCAACTGCGCTTTCAGAGAGGCGAACGGCAGGCTAGAGTCTCCTCGGATGCGTGCTGCCACTCGGGACCGCCTCAAAGGCCTAACGGTATTGCACCGACTGAGCGCCCCGGAGCAGCGTGAGGCTGCTTGGCGTCAGGGGATGGCGACGTTGGCGCGCGCGGTCGTCGACGAGCGTCGGCCCGTGCCGCTCGAAGGGCACGACCCGAATGCGCTGCTCCGAAGCATGGAGGAGGCGGTTCGAGGGGGATACGTCGAACGGCTCGACTGGCTGTCGGGCCCGGCGGCAGCGGCAGCCTTGTACGAGATTGCCGCCGCGCTTCCGGCGAGCGCCATCAAACGAAAGCTCGGTCGGTTGGTTTTGCAGCGCCTGCGTCGCGGTGATGCTGCCACGTTCGTCGCGGTGGCCACGCAGCTCGCGCTCGGATCACAGCGCGCCCTGAGCGGTCGATCCATGCGCGCGCGCGTCGCCCTAGCGTTGAGCCTGCCAATCGGGACCGTCGCTAGCACCGATGCCCTCGCATTGGCTCTCATCTCTCGCCAAGATCTGAGTCGCGATTGGCTGCGCACACCGGCGACAGGGTCCCTACCCTCGCGTCGTCTGGCCGCGAGGCTATTGGAACGCGCGGCGCGCGAGGCCGCGCGCAGAGCAACCGAGGGGGACGACAGCGGAATCCGTGTCTTCTGCACGCGGCCAACGCGCGAGGCCTGGGACAGACTGCTGACGGATCGAGAGACGCTCGTCTGGCGTCATGTGGCTTCCGCGAGAGGCTTGTTGGCCTCATCGATGCCGGTGTTTCGAGAAGAGATGCATCGGCATCTCGATCCGGAGTTCACCATTACAGAATGGCGCAGGGCCGCGGCCTCCCTCGCGGCGAGTATCGCCGTTGACCCGGACGAGGGGCTGCGTGCCTGCCGCGATCTACTGGAGTCCGTGGTGTTTCAACAGGACCACGGGATAGCCGCGGCCATGATCGCTGGCCTTCCGCGCGCGGCAGAGAGTCACCCGGAGGCAGTAGAGGCTTTGCTCGATCAATTGATGCGCGTTGGGGGGCTAGATACGGCCGAGGCACTCGTCGAGCTCCGGGGAGAACGCCTCGGACAGGGCTTCGCCGACGCGGCCGCCGAGAAGGCCGAGGCCCACCTCCGAAAGTCGGTGGCCCAAGGCAGCAGTGAAGACGTCGGGCGCGCGGCGCTCCTGCGAACTCTAGCGGGCGAGCTCAGCGGCGCGCGAGCAAGACGTGAGCCCACACTCCGCGACATGATCTCCGACGCGCTCGACACCTTCGCACGCGAAGGCGCGTACGAAGCGGCACGGGAAGCCGAGCCGATCCTCGAGGCGGCTGCCAGCAAGGCGGCCCTCCTCGAGAGGCCGGCGCCAGGCAACCCCGAAACCAACGTGGCGGCATTTCTCGCCTTGCGCGAGCTCGACTCAGCATTGTTCGAGACATCCGCACTCAATGACCTCTTGTTGCTCGGCGAGGATGACGACCAAGGGATGGAACATGACCATCGGCTGGGCGACCTCTTTCAGCGAGTTACCAACTGGTTGGTCATTCGAGAAGGTGATCCGCTCGAGGAGGGAGACCACGTCCCCCAGTTCACCACGCGTCTTCGGCAGCTGCGAACGATGCTTCACCTCATCGACGCCGATGGCCTTCATGTCGACCCACGCAAAGACCTGGTGAGGCAGCGTCGGCTACTCACGCAGCAGGTCTTGCTCCATCGGGTGCAGCACGACCCCAAGAGCTCGCTTCGGCGGACGCTCTGCGCGGCGACGGCGCGAACCTGCGATGCCCTCGTCCGAGAAGATATTGCCGACGTCTCCGATGTCGTCATCGCGATCGCTCGTCATGTGCCACATCTCGACGACTTGAAAACGATGGCCGAAGCCTCGATGGTACCCGAGATCGAGACGGCACTTCGTGCCTATACCAAGCTCAAGCAAGCCGCTCAGACTGCCCAGCGCGACGGCCATGGTTTGGTGGCCGCCGCTGACGCGCTCCGTACCATCGGTAACGAGCTCCCCGTCGCCTCCTCGGCCCGGGTGGAGGCGCTACGACAGTCGCTATCGTTGCTAGCGCGCGGCCTCCGCTCGGTAGCCGCGTCGAGCTCACTCACCGAGGTCTCGGACCGCTCGGCAGGCACACCGCTCGCGTCCTTGGAACGCGGCGTTATGACCTTCGCCCAACTGGCGAATGGTTCGCGCCGCCGACTCGGGGGTTCCGTCGGGCAATCCCCGACATCAGGTGAAGCGATTTGGACGATGGGACTGGAGGTCGAACGAGCGTTGCGCGCGTCGGTCTCCGAGATCGATCAGGCGTACGCAAACGCCGTGGCCGCCGTCGACGAAGACCTCCCTGGCGCGTTTGCGCAGCTCACGAAGGCCGTCCTGAACCATCTCCGGAGGCTCCCGCTAGACGCGCCTCCACGCGCACCGAGCATTGCACCGCTCGAGCTCGAGGCGGACGCGCCTCTTCCCGCATGGGCTCCACCGAGCCGAGTTCTGGGCGGATTCTACTTGATCAGAGCGGTCGGCATAGGCGCAGTCGGATCGGTCTTCGTGGCGCGACGCGTCGAAGAGCGGCAGGACGAATCGGCACCCCTCTTCGCCTTGAAGGTCCCCGACTATTCCGCCGCCGCGGCACGCACCCTGTCTGAAGAGGAGTTCTTGCGCTTGTTCCGTGAGGAAGCGGGCGCACTGCTTGCCCTACCTGAACATCCCAACATCGCGCGCTTCGTGACCTTCGATGCGGGCGCAGGACCGAAACCGATCTTGGTCATGGAGCTCGTGAAAGGGCCCAGCCTGGAACGCATGCTGGAGATGGGCGATCTTTCGATCCGGCGAGCCAGAGACCTCCTGCTGGGGGTGGGAGCAGGACTGGACGCCATGCACCAAGTCGGTGTCGCGCACCTGGATGTAAAGCCATCCAACATCATCGTGTGTAATGCCGACGCAATTACAGGGGTCGGCACCCCCCCGACGCCGGTGCTCGTCGATTTCGGGCTCGCGGGACGGCATCTCAGGCCTGGATGTGGAACGGCCAACTACGGGTCGCCCGAGATCTGGGGCGCTGGGGATACCAGCCAAGCGATCCCGGCCGACGTCTACGCATTCGGATGTCTGATCTTCGAAGCTTACACCGGAGAAACGCTCTTCGACGGCGACGCCGAGGCCGCAATGATCACCCAGCACGTGACCCACGACGGCGACCCGGAGCCGGTGCGCGCGCTGCTTGCGCAGCCCGAAACCCGCGAGCTCGGCGCACTGGTCGCCCGATGTCTGCGCCGTGACCCGAACGACCGCATCACGATCCGGCAGGCGCGCCAGTTCCTCGCCAACCTGAAGCTAGGCATCGAGAACAAGCACTGGCCCGTGCGGATCGCGAGTTAGCGCTCGCCGGACTCGTCGTCTGGTCCCTCGGGGCCAACCTCGACGATGTGGAACTCGACGCGTCGGTTCTGCGCCAGCTCCGCCTTCGTCTTGGCGTCGGGAACGAGCGGCCGCGTCGGACCGAAGCCCTCGGCGATGAGGCGGTCCTTGCTGACCTTACCCCTGCCGACGAGGTAGCGGACGACGGTCTCGGCGCGCCTCTGCGAGAGCCTCATATTGAACTTGAGACTGCCCGTCGCATCGCTGTGACCTTCCACTCGAATGAGCGGGATCTCTGGGTGCGCTTTCAGGACCGCTGCAACGTTGTCGAGCAGCGCGAAGGAACGTTTTTGGAGTTTCGCACTACCGGTCTTGAAGTAGACCTTCTCGAGAATCTCGAGCTGGTCGGCTCCGAGGACTACGAGCTGCGCTTCCTGACAACCGTGGTTTTCGACCGTCCCGGGCTCATCCGGGCAGTTGTCGACCCGGTCGGGCACGCCGTCACCGTCGCGGTCTGGATCCGGACAACCGTTGTTTTCGGGCGGACCTGGCTCGTCCGGACACATGTCGTCGACATCGAGGATGCCGTCGCCGTCGTTGTCGAAGTCGGGACAACCATCCTCGTCTTCGAAGCCGTCGATGTCCTCCGGATCCATCGGGCAACCATCGTTGACGTCGAGCACGCCGTCGCCGTCGTTGTCGAAGTCGGGACAGCCATCTTCATCCTGGAAGCCGTCGAAGTCCTCTGGGTCGTTCGGGCACTCGTCGATGTCGTCCAAAATACCATCGCCATCGGCATCCATCACAACGGCTTCCTTCTCGGGCATGGTGAAGCCGATCATGCCGATCATGCGCCAATCGGGCGCGCCGTAACCGGGGGTCACGCCCGCACTGCCCGCGACACCCACGGCAAGACCGTTGTAGCCGTTGTACTTGAAGCCGCCGAGGACCTCGACCGGCGTCTCCTCGCGACCACCGAAACCGGTCTCGCTGGCGGCGGCGGTTCGGCCGAACCCTTCAGCCGTGACCATGAAGCGGTCGTCTCCCATCAAAACCTGCAAGCCCGCTCCCCAGGTGAGCTGGCTGCCGAGCTTGAGGGTCACGACATCCTGAACAAAGTCGGTCTTGTAACCGACGTTGATCGGAATGCGAATGTGGTCGCCCGCATTGAAGGTCAGGAAAAGCTCGAACCAACCACCGATGTAGGGGCTCGCGTTCTTCTGGCCGAGGTAGTTTTGCTCGGAGTCCGCACCCGACGCTGTGTTGGCCGTCAAGGTCGCCTGGAGCGCGATCTGAGCCACATCATCGCGTGTTCCGTACAGATTGCCACGTGCACCGAGATACACGTCGCCGAGGCCACTTCCACGGGGAATAAGCCCCTCTCGGCCGATCGACGCGATGAACGCGCGGTCCGCGGCGGAAAGCTCTTCGTCGACGATGAAGTGATAGGGCAAGTCCATGAAGATGACGAGGTGGTCCCATAGACCGAGGCTCCAGGTGAAGTGGCCGGTCAATTGTTTGTGGACGATCCTGAATTGCTGGCCCTCTTGAGGGGTCCCTTCCGCTCCCGCGAAGACCAACGAGTCATCGGAGTAGTCGAAGTAGATCTGAAAGCCGAAGCGCTTGTGGCCTTGGGCGTCCGCAGTGCTCACGGCGAAACCGTCCGTCGTCAACTCGGAAGGCCGGAACTGGTTGAGGTCGAACTGGGCCGCCGTCTGCGCGGTTGCGCTGGAAGCCCCCCCAAGGACACTCACTAGGATGATCAGGCTCGCGACCGAACCCCGGTTGAACTTTCTCAGGTCATCGCTCTGTGTCACGCCATCCTCCATCCATCGCTGCAGCGCGCCGGGACCCCTCATCGACCGCCCCGACCTGGCCCTAAGTATCACTGTCCCGACGGAAAACCGACAAGAACTCAGCGGGAGTGTGATGCGGAAAGCCGCTCCTGAGGAAATAATCCGCTAACATCGCATCCATGTCCGGTCAGGCTCGCTACCGCACGGCACCCGCACCCACGAAGGGGATGCCGCCCGGGATCCCTTACATCGTCGCGAACGAGGCGGCCGAGCGGTACAGCTACTACGGCATGCGCGCGATCTTGGTCATCTTCATGACCAAGTTTCTGATGAGCGCGCAGGGCGAGCTCGACGTCATGACCGACGAGCAAGCCAAGACTTGGTTTCACGGATTCGTCACCGCAGTCTACTTCTTTCCGATCTTAGGCGCGATCATCTCCGACGCGTTCCTCGGGAAGTACCGCACGATCATGCTGCTATCGATCGTGTACTGCCTGGGACACTTGGCCCTTGCTCTCGACGACAGCCGTGCGGGCCTCGTCCTCGGCCTCGGGTTGATCGCGGTCGGGTCAGGCGGCATCAAGCCGTGCGTCTCTGCCCATGTAGGCGACCAATTCGGCCAAACCAATAGCGATTTACTGACAAAGGTGTTCGGTTGGTTCTACTTCTCGATCAACGTGGGTGCTTTGGCGTCGATCCTATTCGCGGAGCCTCTGCTCCATAGATTCGGTCCCTCGGTCGCCTTCGGCGTGCCAGGCGTGTTGATGGCGATTGCGACGTTCGCGTTCTGGATGGGTCGCAATAAGTTCGTGCACATTCCCCCGGGCGGAGTCGCCTTCCTACGCGAAGTTTTCAGCAAGAAAGGACTCAAGGCGCTCGGCAAGCTCTTCATCATCTACACGTTCATCGCCATGTTCTGGGCGCTCTTCGACCAGCAGGGTTCGGCGTGGGTGCTCCAGGCAGAGCGGATGGACCGACACTTCGGCATCGACTGGGACCCATCTCAGGCGCAGTGGCTGAATCCGGCCTTGGTCTTGCTTTTCATCCCCTTGTTCAACCGAGTCGTCTACCCCGCATTCGATCGATTCTGGCCGCTCACGCCCCTCCGAAAGATCTCGATGGGCCTCTTCCTGACGGTGTTCGCCTTTCTCCTGCCTGCCTGGGTGGAGGCACGACTCGACGCTGGCGAGAGCATCAATATCTCTTGGCAACTCGGGGGCTACGTCCTGATGACCGCCGCGGAGATCCTCGTGTCGATTACCGCACTCGAGTTCTCGTACACGCAAGCGCCAAAGAAGATGAAGTCGCTCGTGATGGGCGCGTTCTTGATGAGTGTGTCGATTGGCAACCTCTTCACTGCCAGTGTGAATTACTTCATTCAGAACCCCGACGGGACCAGCAAGCTCGAGGGAGCATCGTACTACTTGTTCTTCGCCGGCGCGATGGCCGTGACGGCGCTCCTCTTCGTCCCAGTGGCTGTTTGGTACAAGGAGCAGACCTACATTCAGGACGAAACGCCTACCGAGTCACCCCAGTGAGTGTCATCGACAAAGCCCGTGCGTGGATCGCGCAAGACCCCGATCCCGACACCAAGCGAGAGATCGAGATGCTGATCGCGCGCGACGATCGAGCCGGTCTCGAGGCACGGTTCGCGGGATCGCTGGAGTTCGGTACCGCTGGGCTACGTGGCGTTCTGGGGGCCGGGCCCACACGAATGAATCGCGTCACCGTCATGCGCACGACATCTGGGCTATGTGCTTGGTTGAAGCGACAGGTGCCGAACGTGGCCACGCGCGGCATCTGCATCGGACGCGACGCGCGCATGCAAAGCGACGTCTTTGCACGAGACGCGATCGAAGTCGTGCTCGGGGCCGGTATCCCGGTGTGGACGTTCGCCAATGTGGTGCCGACTCCAGTGTTGGCCTTTTCGGTGCTCGAGCTCAGTGCAGGCGGCGGCGTCATGATCACGGCAAGCCACAACCCGCCCGAGTACAACGGCTACAAGGTCTACTGGGAGAACGGTGCTCAGATCATTCCTCCGAACGACGAGGGGATCGCCCGAGAGATCGAGCTTGCCCCGCCAGCGAACGAGTTGCCCCGGATGTCGATGGCGGAGGGGCGGGAACGGGGTTTCCTTCGCGAGGTCGACCACCTCGTTGATGCCTATGTCGATCTCGTAGCAAGCGCGGTGAGGCAATCCGACGAACGATGCGAGGTGCGTGTCGCATACACCGCGCTCCATGGCGTGGCCGAGGGCGCGCTGCGCGATGTTCTGTCACGGGCGGGATTTTGCGAGGTCCAGAGCGTCGCTGAGCAAGCGATCCCAGACAGTCGGTTCCCGACGGTCGCCTTCCCGAACCCTGAAGAGCCCGGCGCGATGGACCGGGTGCTCGCGCTCGGCTCAGAGATCGACGCCGATCTCGTCATCGCAAACGATCCCGACGGGGACAGATTGGCGGTTTCAGTGCTGCACGATGGCGTGTTCGAGTCGCTGGCCGGTAACGACATCGGGATCCTTCTCGCCGACGACTTGCTCACACGCCACGCCGAGCTCGACAAGCCACTGGTGGTCTCGACGGTCGTGAGCAGCCCCATGCTCGGACTCGTCGCCGCCAGCCACGGCGCACGATGGGAACAGACCCTCACCGGCCACAAGTGGATCCAAAACCGTGCTCTCGAGCTCGAACGCGAAGGCTACCAGTATGTGTTCGGATACGAAGAGGCGCTCGGTTACGCACCTCTGGCGTCGATCCGCGACAAAGACGGCATAAGCTCGGCACTATTGATCGCCGATTTGGCCTCGAGGCTGAAATCCCGCGGAGAGACCCTGATCGATGCGCTCGAATCGCTCTGGCAGGAGCATGGGGTCTTCCAGGGCATGCAACTGTCACGAAGATTCGAGGATGTGGACGCCCAAGCCCAAATGACAGAGGTGGTCGCAGATCTACGCAGGAAGCCACCGACAGAGATCGGGGGTCACACCGTGATGAGCATGATCGACCTCGGCCGCCGCGTGAGGTGGACATCGGACGGCGAGACGCCCTACGAACGGCTCGCCAAAAGTGAGGTCCTGATCTTCGAGCTCGCAGGCAACCATCGCGCGATGGTTCGTCCGAGCGGCACCGAGCCCAAGCTCAAGTACTACCTGTACGCGTACGCAAGTTCGCGGCGGGGCCTCGCACCAGCTCGTGAGCAGGTCGCCGCCCTACTCGAACGAATGGCTGAGGACCTCAGCCCAGGTTCCAGCGATCGCTGAAAACTGGGAGTTACCGAAGGACATTGGAGACGATCAAAGCGACGGCTGCAAACAGCAAAACACCCGCCGCCCCCCAAAGGAGAGTCGAGTTTCGCCTTGAGCGTCGTCCCCGACTCGAAACCCGCTGTCGCGATACAGGTAGCGCCTTGGGGCCGTCGAGCATCCCGGACCGAAACGCGAGATCCTCGAGGCGCGTCGCCGTCGTGACAGGCATCGCGAGCGGATCAAACCTCGGATCGCGTTGCGTGACCCCGGACGTGACACGAGCCGTAGGCTCACGGCTGCTCGGCGGGTTGTGGAGTGAGGCGATCAAGATCATCGGGCCGCCGCGGCCGAACTCGATCTCGTCGCCGTCGCCGAGCGCCGCGTGCTTGATTCGCTGGCCGTTGAGCCAGGTCCCGTTGCGGCTGCCGGTATCGACTAGCAAGTACGTTCCGTCCTCGTTGCGAATCTCGGCGTGTCGCCCCGACGCGTCGAGGTCGACCTCGGGGTCGAAATTGAGGTCGCTGTCCGGCATGCGACCGATACGGATCAAGTCCTGTTCGAACTCGAGCTCGCGTCCAGCATCGGCGCCCTTGGTCTGGCGGAGGCGGATCATGATCGAAGCCTCAATCCGTGGACGGAGTCAGTTGTACTTCGGTTGGCCGGCCTGGCTCGACGAGCACGTCTTCACCAACCTGCGTTCCATCGACCTCGCGCGCCTCGATGCGATACGAACCGGGGAGCAGCCGGAGCAGCACCGCTTCGTCGGACCGCAAAGGCCCGTAGGTTCGCCCGTTCACGTAGAGCTCCCCCTGCTCGATGCTCGAACGCACGCGAACTTCGACTGGAGTCTGTGCATCCGCGTAGGCCGGTGGTGGTGGTGGCGCGGTAATAGCCTCCGATGACCTCCCCGCACCGATGATCGTGACCGCCGCAGCCAACCCGAGCAGCCCGAGCACCGTTGCCGCAGCCGGCCACGAGAACGAAGTAGGAGCCTCCGGCTGCGAGAGCCGCTCCGGACGGGGCGCGGTCATCGCGCGTGGCACCATGCTCTTCACGGCTGTCGGCAAAGTGGGACCGCCACTGTGACGTTCGCCGCCCCTAGGCAACGGGTACTGCTGGTAGAACGGGGTCGCACCCTCTTCGGGCGGCTTGAGCACATCTCCATCGAAGTCCGCCACGAGGCAAGTCACGTTGTCGTGACCCCCCGCGGCGTTGGCGAGCTCGATCAAGCGATCGGTGAGTTGCGACAGCGGACCTACGCATGCCATTTCTTCTCGAATCGCATCGTCGTGGACGAGGCCGCTCAAGCCGTCCGAGCAAAGCAACACTCGATCGCCTCGGCGGAGCTCCACGAAGGTGAGGTCGACGGCAACCCGCTCGGTCGTTCCGAGCGCCTGCAAGATGATGTTGGAGTGCTCGAACGCTTCAGCTTCGTCTTCGGTAAGTTGTCCAGCCTCGATCAACTGGTTGACGAGGGATTGATCCTTCGTGATGAGGCTCATCTGTCCGTCTCTGAGAACATAGCAACGACTGTCGCCCACCTGCCCCACGAAAAGCACCTCATCGATCAGGCCAGCGACCGTTGCGGTCGTTCCCATCCCGCGCCTGGTGCGGTCCTTCTTGGCTGCGAGGTAAATCCGCGCCCCTGCTTCTTCGACCGAAGTGATCAGACGACGCGCAAAGGAGTCGCGGTCTTCAGGGGCGCCATCACCTCGGAGTGTCTCGAACAGAGCGTCAACCGCCATGTGGCTTGCGACTTCACCCGCGGCAGCACCGCCCATGCCATCGCAAACGGCAAGCGCGACGCCCCGATTGGTTACGGTCCCCTCGAATTCTTCTTCCCTTTCGAGTGGCCCGGTGTCAGAGCCCAGGTCCGCCACCATGAAGTTGTCTTCGTTGTGCTCGCGGACGAGCCCGACATCGGTCTTGCCGAACACCGTGAAATGGAGCCCCTTGGGGGTGGGCCGCGGAGTCCTCTGGCGAGTGCGCGGACGGCTCTCGGCACCTGGAGCCGGAGCCAACGTGTCGATCCCCTCCGCAACTTTGGCCTGATCGTCCCCGTTACGGTCTGCGTCGCCGCTCATCCAGTCCCCGCCTGCGCATTCTCTGACCCCACAAAGACACCATAACGATACAGCCTACAGCGGCGGTGTCGAAATCTCCACTGCCGGGGGCAGCGAATTCGTCGAGATCGAGGGGGTTTTAGAGCAAGAATGTCACGCCGACGCGCAGGATGAGCGCCGCGTCCACCCCACCCGAGACTGAGCGCTGGGCTCCGTCCGCCCGAGTAGCAAAGGCGCGCGTGCGTAGGATCTGCCCGCCGAGCAGGAAGCTGAAGAGCGAGCTAGGGGTGAGCTCCGTCTCGCCGCCGAAGGCAAGCTCGGCCGTGCCGCCAATGGTTTCGACGCGGAACGAGGGCCCCAGCATCAGGAACCCCCCGCGGACACGAAGCACTGGATGGACCGCGCGATCGAGGAGAAAACTCTGTCGCAGGAGCGCCGTGACCGCCTGGGTGACAGTCGCTTCGTAGACGCCGTTCCCATTCTGAACCCAGAACTCATAGTCAAAGCCGAGGCCTGTGCCGTTAGCCCACCGATAGGAGAATGGGAAACCGAAGGCCCACCCGACCCCGAAGAGGCATTCGTAGCCGGCGGGACAGAGCGGTTTGTGGGCCAACGGAATGACCAACCCGGTTTCCACCCCTAGGGCGAAGGAAGGCGTGCCCTCCGGGGCCGCCCCCAGAATTTCCGTCGAATCCGCCAGGACCAACCTGGGCGAAGCGAGGCATAGGGCCCACAGGCATAGGACGATGGCTCGGATTGGCACAGCCGTAGCATACGGGGAGACGATGGTCCTCGACAAGATTGACAGGCCCCAGGCCTCTTTTATAGTAGCGCCGATTCGAACCGCTTAGAGGTTTTCTGATGGAGATCTTTCTCAGCAAACGCGTGATGCGACAGGTCCGCCTTGCAGTTGCGGACGCCATCGGGGACGGCGAAATCGACTCGCTGCGGGAAGATCTCGTCGGAGTCTTCTCCGACGACAACATCGAGGCGATCGAGCGTCGCATCGACAGCGGTGACTTCTACGACTTCATCTCGGAAATCCTCGACGAATGGTCGGGCGAAGACCTCGACGAGCTACTCGAGCTGCTCGAAGCGCAGCTCTCGGACGCGAACGTGGATCTCAAGTACAGCCCCCCTGAGAACGACCACGACAACGACAGCGCCGACAACGCCAACGACGATGAGGACGAACATGTAGTCGTCGCGGCTGACGATGACGACGATGACGATTGAGGGCCGAACGCTGACACCCCGTAAAGCCGACGCTCCGCATCGTCCACGGGGCTTCGCTGGCGCCTTGCCCCGTGGCGACGAAGTCGCTTTACGGGGTGGCGCTGGGCCATCCGGGGGATTGACAGCCCCGCCCCCTCACGCTACCAGCATCGCCGCTCCGTCCGGAGCGACTGCAATGCCACCGTAGCTCAGTTGGTAGAGCAACGGTTTCGTAAACCGTAGGTCATCAGTTCGACTCTGATCGGTGGCTCTAGGCGAACCTCAGCTTGCGAAGATTCTCAGCGCCACGACGATCTGTGCGCCGAAGCCGACGAGGAACGCGAGGGTGCGAACCCCGGGGATTCCCAACGTGAGCGACGGGAAGTGGACCAGGCGCGCCCAGAAGTAGACCTGAGTCGCAAGGAGTACTTGGGGATCGTCTGCCTTGCCCATCGCCTGCGCTACCAGCACCAAGGTCGCGAAGACCGCCAGATTTTCTATGGCGTTGTATTGCGCTCGCTTCGCGCGCTGCGCCCACAAGGCCTGTTTGACCACGTCCTCCGGATCCACGGGCTGCAGTGTGCCGAGAATGCCGAGCGCCATCATTCGCTCGAGAATGTATGGGACCCAAAAAAGCGCCGTCATTAGCGCGGTCGCGGCGAGCCATTCCAGTGAAGTCACAGGGGCGCTCCTTTCGTAAAATCTGACGTCGTCAGAGTCTCACGGTCCGCGGCCCTTGAAAAGACCGTTGTTTCACCCTTGCCAAACGAACATCCGGTCCCTAGCTTCTCTAAAGGCGTGGCAGTGGGCCCGCCCTGAAACCCGCCCGGGAGCGAAAAGCCTCGGGCCGATAGGAGTCAACACATGCATCCCAGTTTCTATTATCGATGGAAGCGTGCGCAGGAAGATCCCGGCGACGAAGCGCGGGCCTCGGCTTGCGGCAGAACCGGGTGGCGACGGCACACGCATTCACAACGCCGTTCGACCTATCATGCCTCGGACTTTGGGGTCCGGAGGCCGCTCCGCTACATGGCGCACAAGCTCGATCTCGATGACGAACAGATCGATACCTTGGCGGCCATCCTGAGTGTGCTCAAGACCGAGCGGGCACAGGCTCGACTGGATGAAAGGCGCAGTATCGCAGGCTTGGCCGAGGCGGTGGAAAGCGACGATTTCGACGAGCAGGCAGCGGCCGAAGCGCTCAGCGCACGGGTAGAGGCGGCCGAGCGCCTGAAGCAGGAAGTGCTGAGCACGTTGGAAAAGACCCACGAGATGTTGGATCCGGAACAACGCAAACGGTTGGCGTACCTGCTTCGATCCGGCCAGCTGACTATCTAAGCCCAGACGACGTCCGGCCAGGAGCACCACTTGGTCACCGAACCATCCCTGGAAAAAGGGACTGTTCCCTTTTTCTGGTTCGGTTACCATGGCGGCGATGATCAGCTTTGAGGGACGAGAGGCGATCGTAACTGGGGGCACCGGGGCGCTTGGGACAGCGGTGGTGGGGCGGTTGGTTGTGGCGGGCGCCACCGTCCACGTGCCCGTGTACGCAGCCGAGGAGCTCGAGGGGTTTCCGTATCGCAATCACAACGCCGTGAAACTCTACGAGGGCCTCAACCTCGAGATCGAAGACGACGTCGCCAAGCTCTACGACGCGCCAATTTCACTCTACGCGAGTATTCACGTGGCTGGCGGGTTCGACATGGGGCCAATTGCCTCGACGAGCCTCGATATGTGGAACCGTCTGATGCGGCTCAACGCAACGACGTGTTTCCTCTGCTGCCGCGAAGCCGTGAAGAAGATGTCAGGGCACGAAGGTCGAATCGTCAACGTGGCGGCTAGACCAGTCCTCGTGCCAACCGGCCAGATGATCGCGTACTCGGCGTCGAAAGCCGCGGTTGCGGCGCTCACGCTTTCGCTTGCCGAGGAGTTATCCGATTCGTCGATTTGGGTGAACGCGATCGTCCCGAGCATCATCGACACACCGGACAATCGCACGGCGATGCCTAACGCAAACTTCGAAGTGTGGCCAAAACCCGAGGAGATCGCGGAGACGGTTGCGTTCCTGGCATCACCGAAAAACACGGTCACTAGGGGAGCATTGGTCCCGGTGTACGGCCGGAGCTAGAGCCAAGCAGAGGTATGAGTGCTCGACTCACCATAGGTCTACTGTGCGCGATGTGGGTCACGAGTTGCGCGAGCGCGGCGGTGCCACGGGACACGCTCTACCAGGTGTCGGTCGTCGATGCACTGCTTGCCAAGGGCTACGACGGTCAGGTTACGCTCGAGGAGCTCTTGCGGCACGGCAACTTTGGCCTCGGAGTTTTCGATCGACTCGACGGCGAAATGATCGTGCTCGATGGGAAGATCTATCAGGCGAAGGGGGACGGCACCGTCGAGAGGCCCCTGCTCACCGAAACCACGCCCTGGGCAGCGGTCACCCGCTTTCGGACGGACTCTCAGCTCAGTATCGATCACCGAATGACGATCGAAGAGCTCGAAGCCAAGATCGATGCCGGGCTCGACAACCCCAACATCTTCTACGCGCTCCGGATCGAGACGAGGATTCCTACGATCACCCTTCGCTCGATCGACCCCCAATCGAAGCCCTATCGTGACCTCGTGAGCGTCTCGGAAAGACAGAAGCGGTGGTCGCACGAGGACATCAAGGGAACGCTCGTGGGCCTTCGCTCGCCGCCCTATGTCGGTTCGATGAATGTCAGCGGCTACCACTGGCACTTCATCAGCGCGGATCGAGAAGTGGGCGGCCACGTCGTGGCGGCTGAGCTCGACCGGGGTGCGGTCGATATCGACCACACTCGAACCTGGGAGGTCGTGCTGCCCGAGGGGGATGATTTCGGCATCCTCGACCTCGGAATCGACCGACGCAAGGACCTCGAGACGGTGGAAAAGTAGCGCCCGCCATGAAGTCGACCCGCAAGACAGGTTTGGAACCCGCTCAGGTGCTGCGTCTGGCCACCGGGGCCCTCACGGGCCGGATATCGATTCCTTTGTCGGTTATTCGCGCGCGAGTCGCGCAGATGTCCGGTAAGGCGACGATCACGCTCGAGGCGGCGAGCCCGGGTCTGCGCGTCCGAGGGGAAGCCCATGCGCTCGGGGCGCCGATCTCGTTTGCGGCTCGAATCGACGCGGACGGGGTGCAAGTCGAAGGCGAGAAGCGAACGATCCGCATCACGTTGAGCGAGGTCGAGCTGTCGACGACCGACGGCGCGCCCGGACCCCTTGCCGAAGCGATTCGCGATGGAATGATCGACACCCAGAACCCCGCCACGCTCGTGGGCAACATGATATCCCTCCCCGACTTCATCGTGGAAGCGGAAGGTCGGACGGTCGTGATCGATCTGATGCGCATTCCGGCGCTCGCGAAGGACGACGTGGTGCGTGCAACCGTTGCCGCGGCGACCAGCTATCTGTGCGTCACAAGCATTCGCGTCAACGAAGATTCGATCGATCTGCGACTCGGGCTGCTACCAGGGGGCCCGAAGGAAGCCGCACTCAGCACGGCGCGTGCCGCCCTGACACCGGCCGTACGTTATCTTTGGCCTTCGGGAGGGCCTCGTTGATGAGCTTCCTCACGCAGTGGAACCCGTTCAGTCGAGCATCGTGGGTGTCACGAGAGCAGGAGCTCCACGAGATCGCCATTCGTGCCGTCAACGGTTACGACAACTTCGGCGACCGAAGTTATCTCGAGGGGCTACAGCGGCTTCTCTACTCCTACGATCACGAGGCGCGTCTTCATCGCACGGGCAAGATGGTTGCGGCCTATCAAACGGTGGGCCTGCTCGCGACCCGGCTGCGAACCCAGCAGTGGTTCGAGATGCGCCCCGACTCGGCGAACATCGAAATCAAACGGCCGATCATCATCACCGGCATGGTACGGACCGGCAGCACCGCCCTTCACTACCTGATGGGCGCGAACCCG
>CAXMND010000047.1:0-12162 GCA_964194675.1 uncultured Coxiellaceae bacterium
TCGTGGTTTGGATTTCGAGCTCGCCTTTGGCGTGTTGGCGGCGGAGAACTTTTTTGTCGTATTTGCCGACGCTGGTTTTGGGGATTTCGGCAATGAAGGTCCAACGCTCGGGGAGCCACCACTTCGCCACTTTGTCTTCTAGGTATGTCCGAAGGTCTTCCGGGCTGACCGTGCTGCCTTCTTTTCGGACCACGCAGGCAAGCGGGCGCTCGTCCCATTTGTCGTCGGGAATACCAACGACGGCAGCCTCGGCCACTTCGGGATGCGCGATGATGGTGTTCTCGAGCTCGACCGATGAAATCCATTCACCTCCCGACTTGATCACGTCCTTCGACCGATCGGTGATCTGGGCGTACCCGCGCTCGTCGATGAAGCCGACGTCCCCGGTGCACAGCCACCCGTCGTGGAATTTTTCGTCGTCTTCGACGCCGTAGTAGCTTCCGGTCACCCAGGGTCCGCGCGCCTCGATCTCGCCGATGGACTGCCCGTCCCAGGGAAGCGGCTCTCCTTTGTCGTCGACGATTCGAAGCTCTACCCCTGCAACAGCGCGACCCGTGCGACTCCGGTACTTCCACTGTTCGTCGCCACCCACCCCTTTTGGCGGAGCCGCGATGGTCCCGAGAGGGCTCGTTTCGGTCATTCCCCAAAGCTGCAGAATCGTTACATCGTACCGCTCGTCGAAAGCGCGCATCAGCGATTCGGGAACGGCCGATCCACCGCAGATCACCAACCGGAACGAAGACAGATCGATGTCTTTGCCTTCGCCGTAGTTGAGGAGGGCCGTCCAGATGCTTGGCACCGCCCCCGCAAACGTGGGGCGATTGCGCTCGATCATGCCGACCAACGGCTCGGGCTGAAGGAAACGGGTCGGCTGTAGAAAGTCGGTGCCGACCCACCAGCCCGCGTACGGAAGCCCCCAGCAGTTTGCGTGAAACATCGGCACAATCGTGAGGACCATGTCGTTCTCGTTGAGGCCCGCGACCGCCCCCGACGTGATTCCGTACGAATGCAGTATCGTCGATCGGTGACTGTAGACGACGCCCTTTGGGTCGCCGGTCGTTCCGCTGGTGTATGCCATTGAAGCGGGCGCGCGCTCGTCGAGAATTGGCCAGTCGATGCCTAGGGACTCGGAGGACAAAAGCTCTTCGTATCGGTGCAGGGTCGCTTTGGGAGCCTCGCGAAGCGGCGCATCGTCTCCGCCGCCGACGACGATGATGTGCTCGACAGTGGCCATTTCTTTGGCGACCTTCCCGAGCAACGGAACCAAACTGTCGTCGACGATGATGACCTTGTCCTTCGCATGGTTGATCACGAAGGAAAGCTGGTCGGGAAAGAGCCGAATGTTGAGGGTGTGCATCACGGCGCCCATCGAAGAGATCGCGAAATACGCCTCGAGATGCTCCTGACTGTTCCAGCAAAAGGTGCCAACGCGATCCTCTTGGCGAACCCCTAGCTTGGCGAGGGCCTTCGCGAGCTGCTCGGTGCGATCGCCGATTTCGGCGTACGTCCCCACCCGGTCGCCGCCCTCCTCTACCGTAACGACTCGGCTGTTCTCGTAGAGTCGCCGCCCATGCTCGAAGAGATCCGAGATCAAGAGCGGGCGATCCATCATCGTCGAAAAACTCACCTGCGCCTCCTTGCGATAGTCCCGCCGTACTCAGTCAGCCTGAAACCCAGCTTTGTGGGAGCCGTCGCAAAACGGCTTGTTCTTCGAATCCCCGCAGCGGCAGAGCGCGGCTTTCGTGCCCGACCAAGCCTTGCGGCCGCTGGCCGCGACGATGGTGAAGTTCCCGTTGAGGAGGAGCGGCCCATTCGGCGCATGGCCTACTTTGAGTGTCCCTCCTTCGGACTCGAGGCCGTCGCCTCTGTCGCCGACCGCCCCATAGTCTTTGAAACTGGCCTCTTCGTGGCTGTTATCGCAGAACGGCTTGTTCTTGGACTGCCCGCACCGGCAAAGCGCCGCTCTGAACCGGACCCCATCCATGTCCTTGGCGGCTCCGTCGATCTCGAGGTCGCCCCGTACGTACAGAGGCCCGTTGTACATCACCCGGACTATGTTTTCAGAGCCGGAAACCTCATCTGCCTCGCCATCTTTTCTCGTGTAGGTCAACGCCCCAGTCGGACAGCGATCGACGACGTCCACGACCTCCTCGGAGCTGACGCGGTCCGGTTGGCACCACGGCTCGCGACCCCCGACGAAGAGATCGTTGGTCGCACGACCGCACTCACCAACGTGAATGCACAGCCTACCGTCCCACTGGACTTCGGTGTCAGCTCCCTTGTAGGTGATCTTCTTGCCGCTCATGGCTCTCCTCCTGGTGTGGATGCCGGACCCTCAGCACCGGCGCAACGCGTGCAGATGCAGACTCGACCTTGTGCTGCCGGTGGAACCGCCTTCAGCACATCGGGGCTCATCACGACCGACATGCACCAACAGGACTCGGCATCCTTTCTTGCGGCGATCGCGCACTGGTTGGCCCCGCCGCAGAGCGGGCACTTCGTCGTGTCGGTGAAGTCGGACGGGGCGGTCACTTGATCTCTCCGATGCGTTGCACCTCTTCATACTGCTCTCGGTAGAGCTCGTCGATGTAGGTGTGCATCTCGTTGAGCCGAACCAATCGTTTCTGCGGGCCCGCCTCCTGTTCGTTGGCGTCGCAGAGCTTGGCGAGCTCCCCCACCGCCTCGAGCGAGTGGCTCGCACGGGTTGCAGAGATCGCGAGTAGCGCCGTCATCGTCAGGGCCGGAAGAGCCACCATGAGAAACCGCGGCCACACACCTTGGGGGATCCGCCGGATCATCCAGGGAGAAAGGAGCACCAGAATCACCGCCGCCAGGCTAGCGAGGATCCAAGGCCCGTGGCGGTACCACACGTGACGCCAAGCCCCTACTTTGCTTTCCTTGCGCGCCTTCGTGCACGGGTCCGACTCCTTGAGGAACTGAATCTCTTTCACGACCGCGCTCGAAAGCTCCTCCGCCAGCTCGGAGTTGAGACTGATCTCCGAGAGGTCCACAGCTCGCGCCTTCGACCGCTTCTCGGGAGGGATCATCGAGAACTGGTTGACGTAGACGGTACGCCCCGAATCTCCGACGTAGGAATAGAAGACCGGTGCGAGTTGGGCGCTGGCAGCGCTCGCAAAAGTCACGAATGCAACGAGGAGAAGGATGCGCATGTCGAGGAGGCCGGCTCTACTTGGTCACCCTGGAAAGCATGAACATGCCAACGCAGGCGCTGGCGAACGACCCCATGATGATACCGATCTTCGCAGCGACCAAGAGATCTCCAGAGAGGCCCAGCGAGGCGATGAAAAGCGCCATCGTGAATCCGATCCCACCGAGGAAGGCGGCGCCTGCGAGTATCGGCCAGGTGACGCCAGCAGGTAGGGCCGCCCAACCGAGCTTCACCGTCAGCCAGGACGCGCCAAATATTCCGATGGCCTTTCCGAACACGAGGCCCGACGCAACGGCGATCGCGACGGGCTCGCCGATGACGTCGAGCTGGATGGGCACGCCCGCGTTGGCGAGCGCGAACACCGGCATGATGACGAAGCCCACCCAGGGGTGGAGCCCCGTCTCCAGACGGAACAGCGGTGACACGGCCTCTTTCGAAGCGAAGGAGAGATCCGCAACCAGGGCCCTCGCCTTGTCCATCGTGGTCTCGTCCCTGCCTAGCGTCTCGTCGGTATGCTTCAGAAAACCGATGAACTTCGAACCGCCAAGCCACGGATTGGCAGGTGTGAGCAGCCCGAGGATGACTCCGGCGATGGTCGGGTGAACGCCCGATTTGAGCGTGCAGAGCCAAATGCCGATCCCGACGATCAGATACACACCCACCGACCGGACGCCCAGTCGGTTCATCGCAACGATGATCACCAGGCCTGCAGCCGCGCCCGCCAACCAAGCGCCGCTGATCGAATCCGTGTAGAAGATCGCAATGACGAGAACCGCCATCAGGTCATCGACGATGGCGAGCGAAAGCATGAGGATCTTGAGCCCGTGCGGGATCCGGTTGCCGAGCAGCGCCATGGAGCCCACCACGAACGCGATGTCGGTCGCCATAGGCACCGCCCAGCCGTGTTGCCCAGGCTTCCCATATTGGAGCGACAGATAGATGGCGACGGGCGCGATCACGCCTCCCAGTGCCGCGGCCACGGGCAAAACGACCTTCTTAGGGTCGCTGAGCTCCCCCACGACAAGCTCGCGTTTGATCTCGAGCCCGATCACGAAGAAGAAAATCACCATCAAGCCGTCGTTGATCCAATGCGAAAGCGGGTACGACAGCTCGAAGTTGCCGACGGCGACGTGGACGGTTTGATGCCAGAAGTGCTGATAGGCGTCGGCATAGGGAGAGTTGGCCGCGATCAACGCGATGGCGGTGCACACGAGCAGAAACACACCGCTCGCCGACTCGACGCGCATGAAAGCCGTAAACGGACGCTGCAGCCGCTGAATCGGCCGGTCGGGAAGATGGGTGATTCTGGAGTACGAAAGGTTCGGATCGGCCATCGGGAACCGACTTATCGCGGAATGTGCTAGAAAACCAG
This sequence comes from uncultured Coxiellaceae bacterium, assembly GCA_964194675.1. Taxonomy (GTDB): domain Bacteria; phylum Myxococcota_A; class Polyangia; order Polyangiales; family Houyiibacteriaceae; genus SG8-38. The sequence continues at coordinate 4,542 of CAXMND010000047.1, forward strand.
AGCCCATGTGGATGAGTGGATCGACCGTCTCTTGGTTGTTTCTTGCCGTGAGCCTCATCGGGGCGGTGTTCACGTTGAACGCCTTCATGCCGGTGCGCCGAATTCCGGCCTTTTTCGTTCCTAGCTTCTTCGGGTCGTGGCTCACCGCCGAGCTCGCCCTGCAGCACGTCGTCTGGCAGGCGCTGGCGGCGATCTTGTTTGTGGGGTTCGGAGCCCTGTCCTTTTGGCCGGGTCTGGTCGGTCTGGGCATCACAGCAGTCTCGTGGCTCGGTCTGCTCGTGCTCTTTCACGATGGACGCAAGGCGCGCTCGGTGTTCGACGAGGCGCTAACCGATCTTGCCGATCCGGTAGACCCAAACAAGATTCCCGCACTGCAGGTGGCGTTGCCGTTTTTGTTTCGGCGACAGGGCGTCAAGGTGATCCGCAACATCGTCTACCGCACGAAGGCCGGGAAAGCGCTGAAGCTCGACATCGCGCTGCCCGAGGAGCCCGGCAAGAACCGACCCGCGATCATGCAGATCCACGGCGGCGCGTGGGTCATTGGTGACAAACGCGAGCAGGGCTGGCCTCTCATCGGACATCTGGCTGCCAACGGCTGGGTCTGCTTCAACGTCAACTATCGCCTGAGCCCGGCCGCAACCTGGCCGGATCACATCGAGGACTTGAAGTACGCGCTCAAATGGATCCGCGATTACGCCGAAGAGTATGGCGTCGATCCGAGCTTCATCGCCTGCACTGGTGGCTCTGCAGGAGGGCACCTCGCCGCCATGGTGGGATTGACGGCCAATGACCCCGAGTACCAGCGAGGTTTCGAGGATGCCGACACGACGGTGCAGGCCGCGATCCCCGTCTACGGCGTGTTCGATTTCACCAACCGGCTCGGGACGCAGCAGCCAACGATGCGAAAGACCTTGCTGGAGCCATGGGTCATGAAGGCGTACTTCGATCAGGAGCCGGAGAAGTACCACCGGGCGTCGCCGATCGACCGAATCCACCCCGACGCGCCACCGTTTCTGATCATCCACGGCGATAGGGATACGTTGGCCCCGGTGCGCGATGCCCGCCTCTTCGAGGAAAGGCTTCGGGAAACCTCGTACGCGCCAGTGATATACGCCGAATTGCCAGGGGCACAGCACGCATTCGACATCTTTGCCTCCCCGCGGACGGCCCACATGCTCGACGGCGTCCTCCGCTTCTTGACGGCCATGCGCGAACGAGCGAAAAGTTCGATCCCTGTTCACGACGCGGAACGCTCCGAGCTTAGGGAGGCTCAATCGTCGTAGACGAGGTTGATCTCGATAGTCACGGGGCCGCCTTCGTATTTGAACTTCGCCTCTTTGAAGATCGGCGGCCCGAATCTTTTTGCCTTTGCATCTTTCGAGACGCCCCAGGGTTCGCTTGCGCTACCGATGGCATTTGTGTCGAGCTTCCCATTCCCGTTCAGGTCGAGAAACACCGATGCTGCATATTCGCCGAGCCCTGTGCGCTTGAATACGCATCTCGCGGTGTGCGACTCGACGTCGACCCATGTTCGACGGAGCGCACGGCGGTGCTTTCGCGGAAAGCCCTTGTTCTTCCAAAAGAGCCCACATGCCAATCGCCCCTCGGCCTCGCGGATCCCTTTGACCTCGATCGTCAGGGTGTTGTGCGCGGCGGGGTCGTTAACCTGAGCTACAACGGGAAGTGGCGAGACTCCCATCACGACGAGCAAGGCTAGCAAAGCGCCAGAGCTCATCGGGTTCCTTCTGTCCATCCAGTGTTCTCCTTGCGGAAGCCGGTCTCCGAGGCCCCAATGTCACCATCTCCAGTTCGACGGGCCGCCCTGTGGGATGTTTAAACGACATGGCCGGTTTTTGCCAAATCCGTCTCCTCGGGGCATTGCACAAGATCGACCGGTGCCCGAACTACTGAATTTCACTATGGAATTACGAAAGTTGAGTTTTTTTGTTGACGGCACGACCGTTCGTGCTATTTTCAGCTCATGTCCAAAGGCATTCAGACCAAGAACGCGATCGTCGACGAGGCGCTCGACCTGGTGAGCACCGGCGGCCTAGGCGGCCTTTCGATCGGTACCCTGGCCCAGGCCACGGGCATGTCGAAGAGCGGATTGTTCGCGCACTTTGGCTCGAAGGAACAACTCCAGCTCAGCGTGCTGCAGTCCGCAAGCGAGCGGTTTATCGACATCGTCCTCGCTCCGGCGCTGAAGCAGCCCCGCGGGGAGCCCCGCATTGTCGCGATGTTCGAGAACGCGATGAGCCAATGGGAAGACCATCTCCCTGGCGGCTGCATTTTTCACGCGGTATCCGCGGAGCTCGACGATCAGCCGGGCGCTGCTCGTGACTTCCTGATCAAGACCCAGGTCGACTATCAAGACATGATCCGCCGAGCGGCAGAGATCGCGATCGAAGAGGGTCACTTCCGCAAGGACCTGGATGTAGACCAATTCGTGTTCGAGTTGGGCTCGATCCCCGCGGCTTATCACTACTCGGGACGGTTGCTCGGCAGGCCGGACGCCAAAAAGAGAGCACGGAAGGCATTCGCGGCCTTGCTCGCTCGTTCACACTAGGAGAAGCGACCCATGACCAATCAAACCCCAAGCGCCTTGTTCGATTCAGAAAAAAGCACGAACGTTCGTTCTCTCTATAAATCCGGCCCCGGCTGGGTAACGGGAGCATTCTCGGCTGGAAGCCGCGTCGCGCCGGGTCTCACGGCCGCTGTCGCCGAGCGTCTGTTCTTCACGACGCGTCGCACCACGCCGCAAAACGGAGAACGCGAGATCCTCAGCCAGGCGTCGTCCTTCCGAGTCGGCGAAATGGCAGCGTGGTCCTGGGGCGAAGGTCCCGTCGTTCTCCTCGTGCACGGCTGGAACGGACGCGCGACCCAGCTCGGTGCGTTTGTTTCTCCCCTCGTCGAGCACGGGTACCGAGTGGTTGCGTTCGACGCCCCAGGTCACGGCGATTCCCCCGGCCATCAAATGTCGCTTCCCGAGCTGGCAGACAGCATTCGACGTGTCGCGGAGCACGTGGGCGATGTATACGGCGTGGTCGCTCATTCGATGGGTGGCGCGGCGACAACGCTTGCCCTTTCCGACGGACTGGAAATCGAGCGCGCGGTCTTCATCTCGCCGCCCTCGAACCCGCAACTTTTCCTCGATTTCTTCTCGCGTGCGGTCGGAATCTCTGAAGACGTCCAGCAACGCGTGCAACGAAGGCTCGAGGGCCGAGTTGGTCGGCGCTTGAGCGACATGCGGGCCGACGAAATCGCGCCGCGCATGAACATCCCGCTCCTGGTCATCCACGACGAAGATGACGCCTTCGTCCCCCTTCAGTACGGCCGAAGTATCGCCGCGGCTTGGCCGGGTGCCGAATTCGTCACCACCGAGGGCCTCGGGCACAAGAGGATCCTTCGAGCGGCGCATGTCAACGATCTCGCTGTGGGCTTCATCGATGCACAGGAACACCCTGTGCAGACCGCAGCATGAAAAACCAAGAAAGGAAAAGAACCATGACTACCGAAATCAGAGACCCTCAATTCGCATACTTCGTAGACGAGCTCGCCGACTCCTTGGCGTTGGCCGACCTGTCGTTCACAGTCGGCGCCTGGGAAGCCGTCGCCGCAGGGATCGTGGCCCTCTACGATGCCTTCGCCACCCCGGAGCCGGGCTCCGTCTCGCAGGCTTTCAAGGGACTCGCCGTATGAGGCGCATGACATTGTGGCGGCCGTGACGGCGTGAGAGCCCCGCCGCGGTCGCTACTTCTTATCCTTGCAACGGGCCCGTGCACTCTCGACGTGGAACTGAACCGGTTTTTCCGTGAAACCGAGCGTGAGCGTCGCATCTTCGACTTCCACCGGACCAACCTCGAGCAGCCAGACGCCCTCTTCGTGCTCGTCATCACTCTTGCTCGATCCAGCGCGCGATCGCCTGGACGACCTCGCCCGGATCGCGGGCCCATCGAACATGCGCGCCCGGCTTGCGCTCGGATAGTTTGGCTTCGATCCGCTCGCCTCGAGCCTTGGGTATTTTGCCGAACATGAAGTCGACCGCGTTCGGAGGACCCATGTCGTCACCCTCGATGTTGACCGTGATGAAATCGATCTCGACGTCTCGAAGGGCGCTTTCATAGTCGATCGCGCTACCGATCGGCTCGTAGCGAGCAGTCCGAGCGTTGTGTGACCAGTCGCGCATCACGGTTCGGGCTTCGATGCCCCCGAAACCGAAGCGTTTGCCAGGAACGTATCCCAACAAGAACCCGAGGATCGGGAACAGGCGCGTGGCCAACAGGATCCAACGGCGGTTGCTTCCATCCCAGTTGCGATAGTAGGGGATCGCGCACGCCACGAGCACGACGCCCGCAATATCGGGCTTCTGGGCAGCGACATGAAGCATCATCAGCTGCCCACCCAGGCTGTGGCCGCCTACGTACAGAGGAACCGACGGCATTCGGTCCCGTACGACCCCGATCGCAGCGGGAATGTCGTCCTCGACGATCTCGCGGTAACCGAAGTCGACCCCGCGCGCAGGACGCAAGCTGCTGGTGCCGTTGCCGCGTAGGTCGCACATGACGAGGACAATGCCTTGCTCGGCCATCGCTTCGGCGAATTGCGTGTAGTAGCTCGCCTCGACGCCCAACGCGCATACGAAGAGAAGCACCGCCCGCGGCTGGCCGGGAACCTGCGCAAGCAACTCGAGCTCGTGCCCATCGCTCGCCCGGACTGGCCACTTCTCGAGCATCACCAAGTGCCCCTGCCGTTAGGCGGCTTGCATCTCTTTGGATGCCATTGCGTCACTGCACAAACAGCGGCACGGCTTCTCTGCCGCGGCCTTCCATTCGCAGAGCTCCGCGGTGCGGCCCTCCCCGTCCGGGTTCGGCTGAATGCGCACGAATGTCTGTGCGCCGATGCGAATGGTACACTCGGGGTCGGCGAACGCCTGGGACCAAAAGCCACCGTTATAGAGCGTGACCGGCCCTACCTGCTCGCACTTAGGCTGGTGCGTGTGACCAAACACCACCCTACGCATACCGGTGATCTTGTGGATCAGCTCGGCCCGGTTCTCGCTTAGAAGCGGAACCTGGAACACCGTCGACTTCACCGACGATGCGTAGGCAACGTAGGGAAGCATGAAGAGCCCGAGCGGGACGAACACCCAGAGCGGACTGATCGGCCAGGCGATGTTGATGTGCAAGACGACCTGCCATGCCAGGAACAACGCGCCCAGCAAGAAGAACGCGCGGTCGAGCCAAAGCTCACGCGCAATTCGAAATGGGTTGTTGGTCGCCGAAGGCACGTGCACCGCATTCAGCTTGCGGACCATGGAAGGCGTGGCGCGGGAGCGCATGGCGATCGACCGCACCTTGTCGTCTACGAGCAACGGGTCACGCATCGCCTGGGCCCAGTGCGTTCGGAGCGAAATCCAGAGCGTGGCGTAGGCGCCCCAAAGCCACGTCCAGATCAACAGCGGCTGAGTGCGGAGCATATACTTGTAGAAGAACCGCACGTACGCACGCCCGCTCATGATGTAGTTCTCCGACTGATGTGGGTTGAAGTACCCCATCCCGTTGAGCATGTAGCGCGCCGCCAAGTCTCCGAAAGGGATGCGCACCCGTGGTTTACCATGCACCTCGATCAGCGGGTCGATCGGGTCATGTACGACGCAGTTGGGATCGTACTGGTGGCCGTGGCTGACGTAGGTATCGTCCCCGCTCAGATAGAACCAATTGCAAAACACCAACGGATCGTGGGTGTAGAGCCTTTCGCTGGGACGATGCGGGGCTGCCTCCCGCGGGTTTCTCGCCCCCTCCTCCAAGAGACCCAAGGGCGCGTCGACTCCGAGGGCTTCGCAAACCAGCCGTTGGACCGACGGCCAATAGAGCTCGGCGTCATGGTTCCCGATCACGAAGATCGCGCGATGTCCGTTCTTGATGAAGTTGCCGAGCGCCTCGAACCACCGTGGGTGGTGCTCGATGATGACCTTCATCTTGAAGCCACTCTTCCACTCCTCGCTTCCGAGCCCGCGAAATCGCTCGAGCCAATCGACGTGCTTTCGGTCGTCCGGAAGAGTGGTCACATTGTCGAAATCGAAAATGTCGCCGTTTAGAATCAGCTCGATGGGCTCATCGGCTTGTTCCTGAATGTAGTCGAGGAATCTCGCGAAATCGTCGTCGATGAAGAACTCTCGATACTTGTACGCCATCCACAGAGGACGCTCTGGATCGACCTCCTGGGCCTCGGAGAGATGCATGTCCGATACAATGAAGGTGTGAAGATTGGCATCCATGAAAGTGCCTCTCAAGTGTGTCAGGAGCCGCAGTACACCTCCAGTGCCTTTTCGCAGATTGCGCTAGAAGCACATCCATGTTGGCCATTATCCGGAAGGCAGGGTTGCGCCGTCCACAAAACTGCGGACTCACGAGCTTCCCAGGTGGCACGCGTGAATATCTCGGTTGACGGTCGTCCAGCGGATGCCCATGATCGCACTCCTCAGTCGAAAGGAGGGCGGCATGGCGGCAACTGATTGGACCTTCGGGGGAACTTGGCCGTACGAGCCAAAATGGTTCGACTCACCGGACGGGAGGCTCCACTACGTCGACGAGGGCCCACGTGACGGCAAGCCCGTCGTGATGGTGCACGGAAACCCCACGTGGGGCTATCTCTATCGAAACTTCATCCCGCCGCTTGTCGCCGCCGGCTACCGGTGCATCGTCCCAGACCATCTGGGTTTCGGGCGATCCGACAAACCGGACGAAGCGGAGCTCTACCAAGTGCCGCGCCACGCAGAACGGCTCGACGCCCTGCTCGAATCGCTCGACCTCCACGACGCCACTCTGGTTTCCCAGGATTGGGGCGGCGCGCTCGGATTCTATTGGGCTACGCGACATCCGATCGGATCGCAGCGCTGTGCATCCTCAACACTGCGGCGCACCGCCCACCCGGGAAAGTAAAGCTCCCGCTCCCCCTGCACTTGTTTCGAACACCTGGAGTCGGCGAGGTCATGGTCAAAGGCGCACACATGTTCGTGCGTGGGTTCCTGTTCAATGCGGGCATCATGCACAAGGACCGGATCACCAAAGACATGCGCGCCGCATACACCGCGCCGCACCCCACGTATTCGTCGCGCACCTCCATTCTGGTGTTCCCCCGCGAAATTCCCGCAGACTCGACCGGTCGCGTCGCGGAGTTCCTAGGCGAGGTCGAAGTGGGCCTTCAGCAACTCAAAGCCAAGCCCACCATGATCGCCTGGGCGATGAAAGACATCGCGTTTCGCCCAGAGTACCTGGAAAAGCTTTGGCTCCGAGACTTCCCGAACGCAGACGTATTGCGACTCCCAGACGCCGGCCACTACCTCCAAGAAGACGCCCACGAACGCATCGTGCCCAAGTTGCTGACGCACCTAGACTCGGTGTTTCACACGGGGCCTCGGGCGGCCCACCGAACGGCAGCAAACTGACCCGGCCCTTGGCATTTTAGCCTTTGGACTGAAGGTCCGATGGCTCCCCTCACCTGTCCTTGACACCGCTAGGAGGCAAGCTATCCCTCGCAGCCATTCCAGCGTAGCTCAGTTGGTAGAGCGGGCGACTGTTAATCGCTTGGTCGTAGGTTCGAGTCCTACCGCTGGAGCCGA
>CAXMND010000048.1:0-3364 GCA_964194675.1 uncultured Coxiellaceae bacterium
CCTGCCGGCTCTCCTGGTTCTCGGCGACCCCGATGACGAACAGTTTGTTGAAGACCGTCTGCTCGTAGCCTGGGTTTCGATAGCTCTGAGAGATGTTGGTTGTGGTCTTGCTGCACGCGGCAAGGGCGGAAACCGCGACGATGCAGATGCACAGTTTGTTGAGTTGGGTCTTGGTCACGCGGCGAGGGTACGGCAGTCGTCCGACTGTTGCCACCAGGACGGGGAACGGGCGGGCTTTGTCCTTGCCACCACTGGCGAGCTTGTGCGGTTCCCCGAGCTTCGGTAGCGAGCGCATAAGCTGGACGAGCAGCCAAAGGACGCCGAGGATCCAACCGACGTCACCACCAAAGGCGTGCCCACCCACGAGGCCAAGGGAAGCAAAGCCGTGTCCGAGGTCGAGAAGGCAGCGATATCGATCAGGTCCAGTTGCATTTCGCCAGGAGCGGCCGCCATCCCTCTCGCGGGGGGAGCTAGCCTGGACTCATGCAGCGCGGCGAATCTTGACGAATCTTGACGTGTCAAGACAAGGCGTTCATACTCTGATCTGATGAGTGAAATGGTCAAATTCAGCTCCAAGATGGAGAGGGAGGCGTTGGAGGAGCTCCGCGCCCATGCACGCGAGGAGGGGCGGACGCTTGCCGGGCTCCTGACGGAAGCCGTCCGAGACTACCTGGCCAAAAAACGCGTGCGTCCGGCATTTCGCGAAGCGGCTGAGGCCGTGCTGGTCGAGCACGATGAGCTGCTTGAACGGCTCGCGAAATAGGCGGGTCCGTGTCCACCACGATCTATCCGACGCTCGAGGAAGTGCTGGTGTTGCACTCGCTGCTGCTTGCTCGCTATGGAGGCGAGTCGGGTGTGCGAGACCTCGGCATGCTCGACTCCGCTCTTCATCGGCCACGCTCCGGCTACTACGCTTCGCTCAGCGAGCAAGCGGCCGCATTGCTCCAGAGTCTTGCAAACAACCACGCTTTCATCGATGGCAACAAGCGCGTGGCGTTTGCGACCCTGGCCATCTTTGTGCAGCTCAACGGCTTCGCCCTACGGGCCACCGCGGATGACGCCGAGGCATTTCTGATCGACGAAGTCATCCAAGGTCGCGCGCCGCTCGCGCGAATCGCCACTTGGATCGAGGAGCATCTCGAGCCCGTGGCGGTTGGTTAGCGTGACGGACCCATGATACTCACGGGGTCATGACAGAAACACTATCGCTCGCGAACCTTCGGCGGGAGCTTGGCCGCACGTGGCTGATCGCGCTGTTCGGGATCGCCTACATCATATCGCAGATCACCATCATCATCATCCTCGGGCCGATCGAAGATGCCATGGTCAAGCTGCAGACAACCGGCGTTTCTGTCGGCGACTATCTCGCCGTCTTCCGGAGTTGGGAGGAATCCGGAGAGATGGCTTTCTACCGCGCCCATTTCATTCTGGATGACGTCCACTGGATCTGGTACGCGGGATTGTTCACGACGGCTTTGTGCCGGCTGTTCGATCGCCATGGCGTCGCGCACAAGTACGATTGGGTGCTGCTATTGCCTCTTGGCTCCGGCCTTCTGGACTGGTACGAGAACCAGTTGCAGCACGTTTTCCTGAGCGCTTCAGATTTCTCCACCATCGTCGATCCGCTGCCTCTCTTCAGTACGGTCGCCTCCGACGTAAAATGGGTGCTTTCTGCGATCTACATTCTTCTCACGATAGTCCTGGTTGTCGGCGTTTTCCTCAAAGGCCGAGGGGACAAAGGGCATCATAGGTAATGAGTGTCTCCCCTGTGATCTTCCTCGGCTGCGACGCTTCCCGACTGCGTCGGACGACGTGACTACGCATCCCAGGAGGGGGCAGGTTTAAGGGTGCAGTGGCTGCGTGCCGGTTGCATCCCCCCTGCAAAGCACAGACACTAACCTCATGCGAGGATCCGCATTCGACGAGATCTCATTCTTTTCCGCCATCGAGGCTAGCGGCGCACGAGCTCTGCTGATCGGACGTCGCGCTCTAGTCGTTTTGGGCTTGCCCGTTTTGACCGCTGACTACGACTTCTGGTTGCACTCTGAGGACATCGAGAAGCTAAACGAAGCGACCAGGCCGTTTGACCTGGAGCCTAACCGCGATCCCGACGATGCACGTCGGGTCGGGAGGTATGTCCTCGAGAATGACGAGCACATCGACGTCCTGGTTTCGGACGGTCGGACCACGGTGGATGGATTCGAGGTCCGATTCGACGATCTTTGGTCGCGGCGTACGTCTGTCGACATTGGCGCGGCCGAGGTCTTCATCCCGTCCATCGACGATCTAATTCTCACCAAGCGGATCGCAGCACGACCGAAAGACGCGGAAGACATCCGCCTGCTCGAACGTCTGAAGGAGGTTCGGGATGAGTGACCGTCGCCTTCCATCCTCGTCGGCGGTTCAGGCGACAGCACGGTTCTCCAATCGCCGGCTCACGCCTGAAGAGTTTCAAGCCTATGTCGATGCTCCCGTGTCCGAAGCCGAACGGGAAGAAGCACTGCGACTGATTCGCTGGTTCAAGAAGCGCTATCCCACGCCGGCCGAACGACTGGCCTACGCCCAAAGATCGTACACTCGCTGGACCGCCCACCGGCGCTAGCGATACGCCCGACTACTAGCCGCCTACGCCCCGTCGACGTCATCGAAGGCCACGCCTCCGACCCCGGCGCCTACGAGTTCGACTTCGTCATAGCCCTAGACACAAAGAACGGGCTGATCTTCAGCTTCGTTTGGAATCTGGCGGACTAGGGGACACGCTAGCCCCCCAAAACCCCCTCTCTTAGCCCATTGGGACCATGTTGAGGGCCGAATTGCGCGGTACTAGATGTTATGATCGCCACCGCTTCGATGCCACTGACCTCCGCGTGACCAAAGAATTTCGCCAACCACTCCATTAGGCGCCTGGCGGAATCATGGAGAGGAGTCGCTGGATGGTCCAAAAGGTTGCGAGGCCACCGATTGCATAGGGTGCCAGTCGCCATGCGCCTCGGGGTGGCGTTACCGGGATGCGTCGAATGCCGGCAAGCGCAAGCGCGACGACGGTCACGAACAGAATCTGTCCTGTCTCTACGCCGAGGTTGAACATCAGAAGGGAAAGCGGCACCTCGTGTTCGGGAATGCCGACTTGGGAGAGCGCGCCTGCGAAACCAAGCCCATGGATCAGCCCGAAGCCGAACGCGACGACCCAGGGATAGCGCTCGGTCAGCACGACCTCGCCGTTGCGCATGCGGATCACTTCTGCAGCGAGGAACACGATGCTGAGCGCGATCACGGCCTCAGTGGGAGCAGTGGGGAAGTGCACGACGCCGAGCGTGGCCAGGGCAAGCGTGATGCTGTGGGCGACCGTGAACGCCGTGATGGT
>CAXMND010000049.1:0-10900 GCA_964194675.1 uncultured Coxiellaceae bacterium
GCTGGCGGTGGTATCGACATCTTGTGCGAATTCGAGCTTTGTCAGGTCCCGGAAGTCGCCGAGCAGTGCAAGGACTTCATCGTCCTTTGCATCGCAGCGGGTGGCAACGACGAGAAATGCGTCGTGTTTGCGGAACTGCACTTCTGTTCCCAGGGCTAAAGACAGAGAAGCCTTCCCGAATCACAAGGGCGAGCATTTTTTTCGCACGTACACTTGGCGCCACGACGAGACGCGCGAAGCCTCGGGCGTCGAGAAGAAGGGTCGTCTTCTGCACTCCTACCGGCACACCGGGGCGCGACATGCTGCCTCGGGGCTATGGGGCGAGAAGTGGAGTCGCGCCGAGGTCAGCAAGCTCATTCGCGACACGAGCCCACAAGCCGTTGACCGCTACTTCGACATCCTCGACGAGGCGATGGAGGAGAAAACGAACGCGATGAAGCAGGACTTGACACTCCTCACCGCTTCGGGTGACGGCTCGCGCCGACTCAGACTGCAAGAGTGTGAAGAAACCACTCTACCCCTGAGTTATGCGCCCTCAAGGGACCTGCGAATAGCACGGCTCGCAAGCATCGCCAAAGCCACAGGGGAGCTCACGGAGGCTATTGAACGCACTCGCCGATGAAGGGGCCGGTGTTTTCTTGGCCACACGCTTCGGTCGAAGCGCACTTCAAACCGGCGCAGCACGGTTTGACGAGTTGATTCGTCGGATTGAGACACCCTGTCGTTCCCTCCGGGGCGCATGCATCCGGAAAAGGAAGCCCAGTAGCTGCTTCGAAATCATCCTGTTGAATGCAGACCGACGGCTCCCCCGCAGTTCCGAGTGGGGTGCAGGTCTGCGTCGAGCCGAGCCACCCGCCTGGGCAACTTCCGCCGCCATCCGATCCACCCGTTCCACCCTGGCACACACCGCCACCCGCAAGGCAGCCGCCTGTGACAGCCGGCCCCCCGCAGCAGAAGCCCGAATTGCATGTCCAACAGATATCCGCAGGTGCGTCGTACGCACAAACGACTCCGCCTTCCGGGCAGACCGGCCCGCTGGAAGCGTAACGACAGTCGCCTCCTTCGCAGCAGGGCTCGTCCACGGGCTGACATAGAAGCCCGCAGTGATGTTGCCCCGCCGGACAATCATTGCTGCCGATCGTTCCTGTCTCCGCGCAGCAAAAACTAGCGACCGCGCCTAGTGGAAAACCAGCCTGGCAGTCGCGGTCATTCGGATAGCAGCCGCCGCCGCCGGCATTCGTGCAGTAGCTGCTGCTTGCCGCGTTCTGGTTTTCGCAACAAATCGTGGCGGGCGGGCGGCAACCGTTGCCACACGGCATCAAGTCATCTGGGCAGCCAGCGACACCGCTGCCTCCATTTCCGCTGCAACCGAGACCGCCAAAACTCAGCGCCCACGTTGCAGCAAAGCCGACGAGAATCCGTGTCATCCTCATAGCGTCCCCCGATGCCAGGGTAGCAAGCCGTCGCCGCGGCACCAAAGAGGCCGCGGGTCAGGACTGGCACTGGCACTGGCACTGGCACTGGCACTGGCACTGGCACTGGCACTCCTTGGTTTGGGTGTGGCGGCCCTGTTGACCACAGCGGGTGAGGCCAACAGGGCCGCCACACCCAAACCAAGGAGACATAAATGCAATCCACCAACGTTTACATCAGGGCCCGAACGATCGTCCGGGAGCTCGCTTTGCTCCTCCGGGTGGTGAGAGAGCAGGACAAGGCGCTCGCGGATCAGCTCAAGAGAGCTGCGCAAAGCGTGGTGCTGAATATCGCCGAGGCGCGGGGGAGTGATGCGGGAAATGCGCGGGCCCGCTTTGCAACCGCCTGCGGGTCAGCCAAAGAAGTCCGAGCGGCACTCGATGTTGCAGCCGACTGGGGGTACATCGAGGCGCAGACGGCGACTCACCTCGACGAGAAACTCGATGAGGTGTGCGCCATCACATGGTGTTTGGCTCGAAAGCGCTAACGGCCGGAAAGCCTCCAGGACATCGCGCAGACCTCATCGAGCGCGATGTCCACCTCTGCCAATCGGGTTTGGCCGATGTAGCCGTAGGCCGATGCGAGTTGAAGTCCTGCACGAACCTCCTTGGCTGACCCGCAGGCGGTGGCGAAACGCGCCCTCGCCGTCCCCGAGTCATTTCCGTCGGCCTCGGCAATGTTGAGAACGACGCTATTCATAGCCCTCCGTACTTGGTCGAAGAGGTCTTTGTCCCGTTTCTTGATGATGGGAAGAAGAGGATGCAACCCCTCCGCTGCCTGAAGTGCTTTCTGTTGAACGATGAGTCCCATGAGTGATTTCCTTTCTGAGTGGATTGGGTCCCCTCACAAAGGGAGGGGGAGCCGAGCCGCTCAGAAAGGAAATCACGATCCACCAAGTGTGATCACACGGACGCTGACCCTGGCGCTGGCACCGGCGCTGCCGCTGCCGCTGTCGCTCTTACCCCTTGAGGGCCTTCACTACGGCTGGCAGCTTTGCAAACGTCTCTTTGTCCGCCGCTTTCTCGATGGCGTCCTGCGCTTTCACCTTACCGTCGGCGACCAAGCCCGCAAGGACTGCGTCGATGCTCTGCATCCCGTAGCTCCCGCCGCTTTGGATCAAGCTCCGCAACATGCTCGTCTTCGCCTCGCGAATCGCCGAGGACACTCCGGACGTGCCAATGAGGATCTCCTGGGCCGCGATACGCCCGCTTCCGTCTGCCCGCTTAAGCAGTTGCTGCGCGACGATGCCAGCTAGAGATTCTGCAAGCATGCCGCGAATCTGAGGCTGCTGACTGGCTGGGAACGCGTTGACGAAGCGATCGATCGTCGCAGGGGCCGAGTTGGTGTGCACCGTTGCGAAGATCAACACGCCAAAGCTGGCCAGCTGAAGCGCCATCTTCATGGTCTCTCGCCCTCGTAGCTCGCCAACCAGAATCACGTCCGCATTCTCGCGACCAGCGCTTCGAATGGCATCGGCGAAGCTGGGCGTATGAACTCCGACCTCGCGGTGGGTGATTTGGCACTTGCGCGGTCGATGCACGAACTCGACCGGATCCTCGATCGTGAGAATGTGCCCCTCGCGCGTACGGTTGATGTAGTCGAGCATGGCCGCAAGCGTCGTGCTCTTACCGCTGCCGGTGGGTCCAGTGACGAGCACCAGGCCTGCTCTTCGATCCGCGAGCCCCACGACTGCCTTCGGCAACCCCAATTGCTCTGTCGTCAGAATCTCGCTTGGAATCATTCGAAACACGGCGCCGGGTCCCGTCGTTTTGTAGAGGTAGTTCGCCCGAAAGCGAGCTTTGTCCTCGTAGCCGTACGCAAAGTCGAGATCGTGATACGCGTGAAAGTACTCGCGCCGGTCCTGGTCCAGGAGCTCGTCCATCAACCGGGTGATGGTCGGGCGATCTAGTGGCTCCCGCTCGATGGCGACCAACTCTCCCTTCGCGCGAATCGTGGGAGGATAGCCTACTGAAAGGTGGAGATCGGACCCATCGCGGTCGAGAAGCACGTCAAAGTATTGGTCGAGTGCCGGCATGAATCACTTGTCCTTCTTGGAAAACAGGTTGCGTCGGGTGCCTTTGCGGGCCCGTTGCCGGTCCTGCGGTTGCGGCTCACCTCCCGGCTTCGGGGCCCCGATGACGCGGGGATCATCGGCATGAGCCTTCGCGACTTCCTCGCTGATCTCACCCGCGGCGAGCAGCTCGTTGAGCGAATCCTCGATTCGGATCATCCCAAAAGCGCGGCCCCGCTGAAGAAGGCTCGGCAACTGAAACAGTTTGTCGTCGCGGATGAGTGACCACAGCGCCATGTTCCCGGTCAGGAGCTCCACTGCAGCCACGCGTCCGTGCCCGTCCTTTTTCGGGACCAGCCGTTGGCTGACGACGAACTTCAGGGCACCCGCCAAGGTCGCGCGCACCTGGGATTGGTCGTCGGGCGGAAACATATCGATCAGGCGGTTGATCGTGGTCGCGCCCGAAGGTGTGCTCATCGTGGCGAACACCAGGTGACCCGTTTCGGATGCCTCGAGTGCTTTTTCGACGGTCTCACAGTCCCGAAGCTCACCGATGGCGATGACATCGGGATCCTCGCGTAGCGATCCCTTCAGCGCCGACTCGAAGCTCTTGGTATGCGCACCGACCTCGCGCTGACTAATGATCGCCTGCTTGATCGGATGAATGATCTCGACAGGATCCTCGACCGTAATGACGTGAACTGGGCGCTCAGCATTGAAAAGATCAACGAGCGCAGCGAGGGTGGTCGTCTTGCCCGCCCCGCTCGGACCGGACACGACCACCAGCCCCTGATGGTAGTCCAGCATTTGCCGCAACTCCCCCGGCAGTCCGAGAGACTCGATGGTTGGCGGCTCGTCTACGATGAGCCGGAAGCACCCCTTGATTCCACCTCGCTGTTTGTTGGCGTTGACACGAAAGCGGCCAGCGCCGTCGATCTGGCATGCGAAGTCCGCGTAGCCGAGCTCCTCGAACTGTTGCGCATCGCGTTCACTGAGCAGAGGCACCAGGAGAGAGCGCGCTTGATCCTCGTCCAGGACGTCGCCTCGCGGAACCAGAAAACCGTTGCACCGAAACCGCACTGGTTCCCCGGACATGATGTGGACGTCGCTCGCGGATTCGGCGCGGGCGTCAATCAGCAACTTGCAGAGCCCCGGTGGCGCCGGCGCCGGCACATCCGCCGGCACGAACTCGGCCAACGGCGAGGCCTCTGGAGGCGGGCGATACGAGTGTCGCGGTATAACCTTCCGAGCGTTCGGATACTGGATCGCAACGGGCGGCGGGCGATGGGAAGCGATGCGCGGAGGCTGCGGCTTGACGCGTCGCTCCGTCGGAGCTGGAGGCGAGTTGACGGGGGTCCCTGCTGGACTCGCCGGAGCCCACTGGCCATTGGCCGGACGCATTGCGGCGATAGGCGCTTTCACCGGCTCCGGCTCGGGCCGTACCACCACGGGGGGCTCTGACACGCTGTCGGGAAGCCAGACCCGCAACATGAGCATCTCCCCAGAGCGGGCAACCGTCGCTACGTACTTACTCCCGTTGATCTGTGTCGCCGTGGGCGCACACGCGCCGTCCTCGTCGGGGACCAGATCTTGTAGAGGCGTCTGGTCGACGAGTTTCAGAATGTGTTGTGCGGTCAGTGGATCGCGGGTGACGGCCTGCAATCGGCCTTTTCGTTTGGCTGCGGCGGTCGCACCGCTCTGGAAGACGATTTCGCTAACATCCCCTCTTTCGAGGTAGTGAAGAAACTTCTCGAGGCCTGCCATGTTTCAATACTAACGGTAAAATATGCTGTAACCAAAGTTACATCTGCTTGCTTGGACCCTCGGATTCTCATCAGAGTGGAAATCCCGGAAAACCGTTCGTTTGACAGGATGCCAAACCCATTGCTAGCGTTTCCATCTCGAAAAGACCACTGACCCCCTTGTCCGTATACAACGGAAAAGTGTAATATAAGTATCATCATGTCCGAGGAAAAAGAGTCTTCCCTTCTCTTCAACCTTCGCGAACTCATGAGCATCGAAGAAGTCCGTGTTCGTGAGGAGGAAGAGGAGCAACTTCGACGAGAGTCGGCTGAACGCGAGCGCATTGCTGAAGAGGCTCGGCAAAAGCAAGAAGAGGAAGAGGCGCAGCGCCTCGCCGAAGAAAACGCTCGCCTCGCGGAAGAGCACAGGACTCGCGACGAAGAAGAACGAACGCTTCGCGAAAACAAAGAAGCCGATCTCCGCGTCCGTCTCGAACAACAGGGCCGGGAGAAGGCCGACGAGCACGAACGCATGCTCGCTCACGAGAAAGAGATCGCGATCATCAGCGCGCAACAACGCAAGGGAGTTCACCCGGGGTTGTTGGCGGCAGCCGCGGTGCTCGTCATCGCTCTCGGCGCGGGCTCGTACTTTGGGATCTACAGACCCGCCATCGAGCAGCGTGAAGCGGAAGCCCTCGCAGCGAAGATGGAGGCAGAGAGTGCCGCTCGCGAAGCCGAAGAGGCTCGCAATGCTGCTGAGCTAGAGGCTCAAAAGCGTGCAGAGGCGGAAGCGGAAAGAGCGCGTCTCGCCGAGAAAGCGCAGCGCGAAGCACAAGCTGCCGCGGCCGCGCGAAGGGCGGCATCGCAAAGCAAGCCCGCAGGAGCCCGACGCGGTCGGTCGAAGCAGCGCAAAGCGGATACCAACGATCCACTCGCGGGGCTGGACAGCCTCTAGTCTGCACCGTAGCGTAGCTGCGGTGAACGATGGATGAACACGATCTAGCGTCGCGCATCGCCCTTGCGCTCGATGTGTCCGACCTCGATGCAGCACGGCGGCTCATCGAACAGACCCGCGAGCACATCAGCGTCTTCAAAATTGGCCTCGAGCTCTTCACCGCGATTGGACCCCCCGCCGTAGAGGTCGTGCTGAACGCCGGAGCCAAATGCTTCCTTGACCTAAAAATCCATGACATTCCGGCAACCACGGGGCGATCGGTCTCCCGGGCCGCGGAAATGGGCGTCGACTACCTCACGGTTCATACGGCCGCGGGGAGCGAAGCGCTGGAGGCGGCGAACCAGTCGGCTGGGTCGATGCAGCTGCTCGCGGTGACCATTCTCACTAGCCTGGACGAGACATCCCTCCGCGGAATCGGTTTCGTCGACGGCCCGAAACCATCGGCAACGAGGCTCGCAAGACTCGGTTGGGACGCCGGTCTCCGTGGGTTCGTGACCTCCGCACACGAATGCGCCGCGCTTCGCGCTTCTCTCGGGGACGACGCATTCCTGGTCACACCCGGCATCCGCCCGGCAGGCGCCACCGCCGGCGATCAAAAACGCGTGATGACTCCCGAGTTGGCGATTGCGGCCGGGTCTAACATGCTCGTCGTCGGAAGGCCGATTCGCGACGCGAGCGATCCCACCGCGGCGGCATCGGCTTTGGCGCGCGAAGTAGGGTTGGCACTTCGACGATGACCCGCATCCTGGCCGGCCGACGCCCGGTGCTCGAAGCGCTGCGGGGCAACACCCAGGTCCACCGTGTGCTCATGGAATCCGAAGACCGGTTCCCGGACGTGCGCGACGCCGCACAAGCCCTCGGGATTTCGGTCAGCACCAAGGACCGCGTCGAGCTCGATAGACTGACAGAAGGTGTGCGCCATCAAGGCGTCGTAGCGCTCGCCGACCCGTATCGGTTTCTCGATATCGACCAGTTGGTCGCACGCGCTGCCCACCACTCGATTTTCGTGGCACTCGATGAGATCACCGATCCACAAAACCTCGGCGCCATCATCCGAAGCGCGGTCACCTTGGGGGTCGATGGGCTGGTGATTCCAAAGCACCGCGCGGCAGGCATTACCCCCGCCGTCGTACGGGCATCGGCGGGGGCAACTGAACATGCCGCCATCGCACGCGTCACCAACTTGCAGCGCACCCTACTCTCCTTTCGCGAAGCTGGGATGGAAATCATCGGTCTCGACCCTGCGGCCGGTATGGACATTCGAGATCTCGAGCCGGCCCACACGGGGCGAGTGCTCGTCGTTGGCTCCGAAGAAAAGGGGCTGCGTCGGATGGTTCGACAACGGTGCGATATCGTGGTTCACATTCCTCAGGGAGGTCCCATGGATTCGTTGAACGCGTCGGTTGCCGCAGCCATCGCCATGTACGAAGTTGCCGCAAAGCGCGGAGGAGCCGCGGATGAACACTGACAATCTTGCCCTCGATCCGGACGATGAGGTCGTCCGACGAGTATTGATTCTCACCGGCGGCGGTGATGCGCCCGGTCTCAATGCGGTCCTTCGAGCCTTCGTCAAAACCGCCACCGACCTAGGGCTCGAGATCTTCGGTTCCGAGGACGGCTTCGCCGGGTTGATCGAGGAGCCTGCGCGCGTCGTCCCACTCACGCGGGAAGATGTGCGAGGCATTCTCCCGAAGGGCGGCAGCATCTTGGGATGTTCGAACCGCGCCCATCCCTTCGCCCACGTAGAACGTGACGCGGATGGCACCGAACGAACCGTGGACGTATCCGAACGCGTCATCGCCAAACTGCAGGAGCTCGAAATCGACATTTTGGTGCTCGTCGGTGGCGATGGCACGATGGACATTGGAATGCGTTTCGCGAAGCTGGGCGTTTCCGTGGTCGGAATCCCCAAGACCATCGACAACGACCTCGCGGCAACCGATCTCACGTTCGGCTTGGACACGGCGGTGAGCACGGCCACCTGGGCGATCGACGCGCTCCACTCCACCGCAGAAGCCCACGACCGGGTGATGATCCTCGAAGTGATGGGCCGCGACGCAGGTTGGATCGCCCTCCTTGCGGGCATTGCCGGTGGCGCAGATGTCATTCTGATCCCGGAGATCCACTACGACGTCGACCGCGTCGTCAAAAAGATCGAAGCGCGCTCACCGACCGGGAACTCGTTCAGCATCGTTGTCGTTGGAGAGGGCGTAAAACCCATCGGGGGAACCGTATCCAACATCACCGCAAGTCACGAGAGCATCTCGCAGCGTCACGACGGCCCGGGGACACAACTCGCCACGCTGCTCGAAGCCCGCACGGACCACGAAGTCCGCGTGACCGTTCTCGGGCACCTGCAGCGCGGTGGCTCGCCCTCGTCTTTCGATCGGATTCTTGGCACACGGTTCGGCGTTCACGCGGCGCACCTCTGTTATAATGACAACACCGGTCAAGTCGTCGCGCTCAAAGGACAGGACATCGTGTCGGTCCCGCTCGAGGCAGCGGTGGCGAACCTCAAGCGCGTACCGCCCGACGGCGAGCTGGTGATGGTAGCGCGCGCGATGGGAATCGAGATCGGCGAGGAGTAGCATGTCGCGAACCGCCGCTGCCCTCATCATCGGCAACGAGATTCTCTCTGGGAAGATCGCAGACACGAACACGGTCTTTCTCGCTCGCGGTCTGTTCGAGTTAGGGATCGAGCTTCGGCGAGTCGTGGTGTGTGGAGACGAAGTCGACACCATCGCCCGTGAACTCGACGCTCTCCGCGCGACACACGACCTCGTATTCACGAGCGGGGGAGTTGGCCCCACACATGACGACGTCACGATCGAAGGCGTAGCCGCCGCGTTCGACCGACCCGTAGTTCGCTCTGCCGCGGTCGAGAAAGTCATTCGCCACTACTATGGCGATCGCGCCACAGACGCGCATTTTCGCATGGCGAACATGCCCGAGGGCGGCGAGATGCTGCGCAGCGCCGAGGCTCCTTGGCCGACCGTCGTCATCGAGAACGTCTACGTGCTGCCGGGAGTTCCAGAAATCTTCGAGCTGAAGTTCGCCGACCTGCGAAAACGCCTCGACAAGGGGCACGAGTTCCACTCCCAAGCGGTGTACACCCAAAGCGGTGAGGGAGAGATCGCGAGCCTCCTCGAACGCATCGCGGGCGCGTTCCCCGGCGTCATGGTTGGGAGCTACGTGAAATGGCGGGCCGAAGACTACCGAACGAAGGTAACCTTCGACAGCGACGACCCGGGTGCAATCGCCAAAGCGGCCGATATGTTGATCGAAGAATTGGACGCTGCCCTGTTCGTACGTAGGGAGTGAGTCGTGGCTCGGTGATCGTAGTCATGATCGTGATCGACTACGAGCGCGAGCACGGCTGACGAGTAGTCACCAGTAGTCAAAACGGCGGAGCCCGAGCCTGACGGTGAACGCTATCACTACTTGGTTCGCGTCGGTGGTCGGAGCTTAAGAGAGAGAACAAGAGCGGGGGACAGGTCGTCGGTGGCATACCTGAGCAGTGAGGGTGGGAAAGTCTCTTCTCGAGAGAGGAGTGACGGCTCCCGAGGCGCGTCATCGCGATTGCCTACGCTTCGGGGGCATCGGCTTAAGAGAGAGGGGCAAAAGCTGGAGGCTCGGCGTCGGTGGAGTTCCTAACCGGATGCTTGACATCGATGTCAATATCTGCCATATTCGAGAGGCATGGCGACAGGTACTCAAAAGCCCGGACGCTCACCCAAGCGACGTCGGAGACGAAACCGAAGGGAGGCGCAGCTTCACCTCGATCGGTTGCGGCACGGGGGGCGGCGCGAAGGGGCCGGTCGGCCGAAGACCAGTACGTGTGTGGGCCACGATACGCGGCAGGCGCTCCCGCACTATGTGCCGGTGCATGTGACGCTTCGGGTGGATCGAAGGCTTCGGCTTCGAAGTGGGCGGCTCTATCGGGCCGTTGTCCGCTCGATCGGGCGGGCACAAGGCCGCTTTGGGATGCGGGTGCTTCACTGGTCGGTGCAGAACGGGCACCTGCACCTGATCGTCGAGGCGACGCACCGGCGCTCGCTTTCGCGAGGCATGCAGGGGCTTTCGATTCGCATGAGCAAGGCGCTCAACAAGGCGCTCGAGCGCCGGCGGGGCACCGTCTTCATCGATCGGTACCACGTCGAACAACTCCGGACGCCGCGGCAGGTGCGAAACGCGATGGCCTACGTGCTCAACAACCGCCGGCGCCATCTTCGAAAGCTCGGTCGGGCGCAGCCGGATCCAACCTGGGTCGACCCGTTTGGCTCGGGGCAACCGGTGGGCCATGTCTTTCGGGCGACAGGGCCCCCGCCCTGTGCCGAGCCCCGTACCTGGCTCGCGAGCACGGGCTGGAGGCGCCACGGCCTCGTGCGAACCGAGGTGCCGGGAGGCTGACCGGCAGGGTCACGCACGTGGCCGTGACCGCGATTGCCTCCGTTTCGGGGGCATGGGCTTAAGAGAGGGGGCAAGAGCTAGGGGGCTCGTCGGAAGGTCCTTCTCTCTCTTCCCGGGCTTCGCCTGCTGGCCGAGAGGCTTTCCTTCTTCCTCCTCTCTTAAGCTCCTACCGCCGACGCGAACCAAGTGGTGACCGCGTTCACGCTCGAGCGGTTGCTTCCATCTCAGGAGCGCTGCGCCACACATTCGCAAGCAGTTGCAACGATTCACGAACTTGTGACCACTTGTCAGACGACCACGACCAAGAAA
>CAXMND010000050.1:0-7424 GCA_964194675.1 uncultured Coxiellaceae bacterium
GGTCGGTCGTCGGAGCCGCCGCGCTCGCCGGCGGCACTGCCTGGTGGGTCGTCGGTGAGACGCGCCGTCGTCAGAGCGAACGATCCGGGGCAACCACCGACACCGCAATCCGTGTGAGCCCGAGTGGGATTGACTTGAGGCTCCGGTTTTGAAAAAGGATAGGCAATGAGATCGTCCACTTGCTTCCTTTGGATACTGACCCTCACGGCCGCCTGCGTCCTCGAAGATCAGCCAGTAGGCGACGCCGACGCAGGCATCTGCGGCCCCTGCCCGACCCCCAGGCCGGTCTGCCACGAGGAGGCCGAGATGTGCGTGCAGTGCACGGCACAAGACTCCAGCGCGTGCCTCGATGACACGACGGTCTGCAACGCAGAGACCTTCGAATGCGTCGAATGCACGGCAAATTCCGATTGCATCAACCCGACCGCCGCGCGATGCGACACCGAAACGAACCAGTGCACGGGATGCGAGAGCGCCACGGATTGCGAGGGGATCACGGGGCTCCGGGCGTGCAACGCCGGCGCCTGCGTGCAATGCACGAACGACGCGAACTGCGATGGCAAGAGCTGCAACACGAACACGTTCGACTGCACCACCACGGATGTGGGAAGCCTCGAGACCTGCGAGCAGTGCGTCGTCGATAGCGAGTGCGGAGACGCAAACAACCGCTGCGTCGCGATGTTCTACCAAGGCACGCGGCACCTAAACGCCGACTCAGGCTATTGCTTGAAGACCACGGACGGCGGATGTGAGCGGCCGTACGCCATCACGCTCCAAACCCGACCGAGCCTGTCAGGCGAACCCCTCGAAGACTACTGTGGCATCAATGAAATGCTCGCAACTTGTGAAGCAGTTCGCGCCCTACTCAACGATGACCGATGCCCAGATGGAGACGACTTCCAGTGCCCACAACCAAGCGGCCTCTGCCGAGAGGTGGGCAACCTTCTAAATCGCTGCACGTACCAGTGTGGACTCCCGGTTCAGTGTCCTTCCGATCCGCCTGCGGATAGTTGTGGTTCTTCGGGTTCCGGTGGCGACGACTACTGCGGCGGGTAGCTGCTTCGCGCCTCCGATGTGCCCAACGCACCTAGATACGCGCGCAACTCCGGCCTCTCTCGGAGCGTCGGATGCGACGTCCTAGAGACAAGAAAGACACTGAACGGAAGTTGTCGATCTTTCACGCTCTCGAAGCTAGTCGTGCTACAGAGGTCTCCACGGACTGTCTCTCCATGCACCACAATTACCCTACGATTCTTCACATAGTACGAGAGAGAGCGGCTGATACCCCCGACGCCCCCGCCATCATTTTCGAACCCAGCCAGGGGTCAGCCTCCGAACTGACTTACCTAGATCTGTGGAAGCACACGAGCGCCGTGGCAGCCCAGCTCCGGACCACCAGCGACCAAGGGGATCGGGTCGTGCTCCTGTTTCCCTCCGGCCCAGAGTTTGCGGCGGCATTCCTCGGGTGTCTCCTAGCAAGGCGGATCGCCATCCCAGCAGCCGTGCCGAGAAACGAAAGGGCCTTGAAGCGCACTGTTGCGATCGTCCGAGATTCGGGGGCACGCCTCATCCTCACGATCGACCCGATGCTCCTCCGCCTCGAAGCGTTGTTCCACGGCGTCCCGTTCCCCGACGGTACAGCGCCTTCCGTGGTGGCGGCCAACCGTGAGCTCTCGGTACCGGACCCTGACCAGGTGGACTGCGGCCGAGACGACATCGCGTTCCTGCAATACACATCGGGATCGACTGCGAATCCGAGGGGCGTCGTGGTGGCTCACGAGAATCTCATGGACAATCTCCGGCGCTCTTACTCTCCGTTTGAGTTCGACAAACCGGAGGCAACGATGATCAACTGGCTGCCCTCGTACCACGATATGGGGTTGATCGGCGGTTGGCTCGAGCCTCTGTATTCCGGTTGCAAGACGGTGTTGATGGCGCCGAGCGAGTTCATTCAAAGGCCCTTGAAGTGGCTTGAGCTCATCACCAAGCACCGAGGCACGATCAGCGGGGGCCCCAACTTCGCCTACGATTCCTGCGTTGCTCGTATCCAGGAGCGGGAGCTCGAAACCCTCGACCTCAGCAGCTGGCGGGTTGCTTTCAACGGCTCGGAGCCCATCAGAGCCCAAACCCTCGATCGCTTTGCATCGAAGTTCGCGTCCTGCGGTTTCGATGCGGCCTCCATTTTTCCATGTTACGGCCTCGCGGAATCGACGCTCATGGTGACTAGCAGAGGATCACGGGAGTATTCTCGCCTCACGTTCGACCGAGACAAATTGAAACAGGGCCTTGCCGTAACCTCGGATACGGATGAAGGGCGCACACTCGTCGGATGCGGCCCTCCCAACGAGGAACACGAGCTGGTCATCGTCGATCCCGAAACCAACCGGCGATGCCCCGAGACCGAGATCGGCGAAGTCTGGCTCTCTGGCCCGAGCGTTTGCAGAGGATATTGGAACCGGGACGAAGAGACCCTCGCTACCTTTTCGGCGGAGTTGGAGGGCGTTCCTGACAAGAGGTTCCTGAGGACCGGGGACCTGGGGGTAATGCGTGGAGGTCAACTGTATATCTCGGGACGACTCAAGAACATCGTGATCGTCCGGGGCCTCAACTACATCTGCGAAGATATTGAAGAGCTCGCGCAGGCATCCCATCGCGCCATCACGACGGCCCCGGCCGCAGCATTCGGGGTCGAGGGTTCTGCAGGCGAGGAACTAGTTATCGCTCAAGAGATCAGCAGGACGCATGTCACCGAATTCGACCCCACCGAAGTGACTGCTGCGATCCAAGAGTCGATCGTCCTGCACCATGGAATCCGCGCCAGTGATGTCGTGCTCGTTCAACCGGGAGCTCTCCCTCGGACGACAAGCGGGAAGCTCCAACGGTACAAAGCACGGGATCTCTACCTCGCAGGCAAGCTCACCGTCATTTCGGAACCCGACAGATCGGGCGTGCGCGGTGCTCCACGCCGGGCGCAGGGCCAGGGATAGTTAGCCAGTCTCCGCCAAGAGGCTCTTCTTGGAGAAGCGCTCACCGATCTCGCGGATCTCGTCCTTGCTCTTGTGCAGGATTCCATAGTTGCCTGCGACTTGCCGCATCGACTCGACGCACCGCTCGAGGTCCTCTCTCGTATGGCGAGCGTTGACGCTGATTCGGAGGATCCCTTCGCCTGGCGGGACAGCCGGGAAGCAAACGTTGCCGCACTTCACGCCCTTTGCGTAGAGTTCGCGGCTGATCTGCCAGAGCAGGTTGGTATTGCCAATGAACACCGTGACAATAGGGCTTTCGGCGGGTGCCGCGTTGAGCCCGGCAGCGGTCAGGGCGGGAGTGATCCAGTTGATGTTCTCCCAGAGTCGCTCTCTTGGCTCCGGATCATTCGCCATGATCTCGAAGGCTACTTTGAGACCCGCGCAGAGCGCCGCGGGGATCGCCGCGCTGAACAACCCTGAGTTGGCAAAGAACCTCAGATAGGTGATCAGCTCCTCGGTCCCGGCCACGTAGCCGCCAACCGTCCCGGGCGCCTTGCTGAAAGTTCCCATCAGCACGTCCACCGCACCTTCGCGGTCGTAGTGCTCCTCGAGACCCCGGCCCGTCTTCCCAAGCACACCGGTCGAATGCGCCTCGTCGACCATCAGCGTCGCGTGGTGCTTGTCAGCCACCTCTCGGAGGCGGGGGAGGTCTGCAATCGAACCGTGCATGCTGAATACACCGTCTGAAATAATCAGCCTTCCAGCCTCAGGCTTTGCTGCTAGCATGCGCCGCAGGATTCCGTCGAGAGCCGCATAGTCGCGATGCGGGAACGTGCGGAGCTGCTTTGGGTTCGCCCACCCACAGGCGTCGTGAATGCTCGTGTGGCTGTATTGATCGGCGATGCCGATATCGTTCCTCCCGACCAAGGCGGTGATCGTTCCGATATTGGCGGCATACCCACTACTGAATACGATCGTGTCCTTGCGGCCGTGGAACGCGCTGATCGTGTCCTCGAGCTCGCGCATGTGTCGATTGGTGCCACTGAGAAGCTGGGCGCTTGGAGTCCCGTACCCGAACTCCGCGAGCGCCTGGGACGTCGCCTCCACGACGCGCGGGTGAACGTGGAGTCCGAGGTAGCTGTTCGAGTCGAAGCAGACGAAGTCTTCTTCCCGATTACTCATGGGGTTATAGATCGAGACACGGTGGTCGAGCGGCGTCGTCAGCGTCGCGCGATAGAGGGACTGGTAATGACCGGTGTCCTGAAGAGAACGCATGTACGCCCAGAAGCTGTCGCACTTGTCGAGAAGCCGCGATGTCCCGCTCTCTGCAAAGTCACGGAGGTCACGCTGCGGCGGCGGCTCGGAGTCTCTGGCACCGTTGATTTCACGTCGGAGCTCACCGGTGACGTACGCGGCCGGTTGGATGGCGGGGCGCAAGAGCTCGAGCGCATCGTCGGGCGGTTCATCGAAGGAGCACGCGATCCGTGAAAGCCTCACCTCGCCCGGGGCATACACCGACCTGCTGACCCGCTTGACGGTGACCGTAGGCAGCTTGATCTGCTCGGCGTGCCAGTGGAGCGAGAGGTCGTTCAACGTCTCGCCGGCCCGCAAGTCCTGGGCCTTGCTGGCGATGAGAAGACCGCGCGCAGACATGTTTTCGATCCAGCCAAGCACGATGTCGCCAGCTCGGATCGTCAGCGCCAACGGGTCGATGGGCACGTATCGAACGTCGCGGGATTTGTATTCGCGGGGCCCGATCGACATTATAGATGCCCCGCCTTGACCCAAGGCGACCGCCACCAGGGAAGCCCGTCACTGCCCTCGAGGAGCCGCGCGGTCACTGAGGCCACGAGCTCACCGGGGTTCCTGCACTCTGCCAACGTCTGCGGGAGCCTCGCACCCAACCGGTCTTCCAGATCTGCAACGAGCTCGAGAGCAACCGCCGAATCCACGCCGTGTCGAGCCCAATCCTGGGTCGCATCAAACTCTGACGGGGCGAAGTAAAGAACCTCACAAAGGCGATTCACGACCCAGGCCTGTAGCTCCTCCCGCAGGTAGCCCCGGCGTTGCGGGAACTCTGCCACAACCGACCGCGAATCGACGGTGCCGTTGGCGAGCTTGGGCAGCGCGCCTGGCGAAACCATGACGACAGCATTGGCGGAGAACCCATTGCTTAGGGCCTCGTTCCAGAACGCCGTGTTTCTGGACACCTCCCAGTGTTGGGCCATTGACGCGTCCATTTCCGCGAGGAGCACGACCGCCGAGCGTCCCTTGTGGGTGACACTCACAGGGATCTGACTCCGCCTGGCGGAGACCGCACGTTGGAGGTTCGATTTGAGTTCAAGGCTCATAATAACGGGCAAAGCCTGGGGCCAGGGACAAGCCCGATTGTCGCACAGAAGCGCACGCACTAGCAGGAAGATCGCGAATTCTCAACGGTACAGGCATTCAGGACAGCCTCCTGGAGTTCGACCGGAATACGGTCGTTGTGTAAAATACCAAAGAGGGCACAAAGCGGCTCGGGCGATGCAACTGAACACTTTCACCAAGCTGGCGAACGCTGCTGGGATCAGCCGAAGCGGGGATTCGTCTCTCGAAATCAAGTTCGCCGACAGGAACGCCCGGCTGTTGATTCCGTGGACTGCGGTGGTCGCGCTTCTTTACTTGTTGTGGGCCCCGGCGGACTTCGAGGACTTTCCCGAGTTTGCGGAGAAGTTCCTGGTCTACCGGATCGTGGCTTCGCTCTTGGCGATAGCGCTCACGATCTTTGCCCTTCGAGTGACGAAAGCGTTTTGGAAGAACGTTGCGGCTTGGTGCTGGTTTCCCGTATGGGCGACCGCGACAGCGGCGATGATTCCCGACACGCCCGAATACGTGCTGAGCCATGTGATCGTGCTGTTCATCGCCGAGTGGGCGTCTGCTTCTTTCATCCTTTGGAGGTGGTGGTGGGGACTCACGAATGCTCTCGTCATTCTAGCGATCGGCGAGGTCGCCATGGCCCAGATCGAGATCGGGGGATACGAGGCCGACGCCGCTCACGGATACCTGCTCACGGGTGTGATCCTGAATGTTTTGCTAGCGGTCACGCGGTACAACGCGGCAAAGCGCGAACACGACGCTCGGCATGCTCTCGAGGAGGAGAAGCTGATTACCGAGTCTCTGCGGGAGACCGAGCGCCAACGTACAGCTGACTTGGCGACCGCCCTGAGGCAGGCAAAGGAGGTCGACGAGCTGAAGAGCAAGTTCTTCGCGAACGTCTCCCACGAGCTTCGTACACCCCTCACTTTGATTCTCTCTCCGGTCGATCAACTACTCGATAAGCTCCGGCCGAGCGCGGAACGCGACGCGCTCAAGGTCGTTCGTCGCAACGCGACCCGCCTTCTCCGGATGATTGACGACCTCCTCGATCTGGCGAGACTCGAGGCGGGGGGCCTGCGGTTGCGCGTGATGGAAATCGATGTGGAAAAGCTCGCGCAGCGAGTAACTGGAAACACCGCACCCACTGCAGAAGCGACGGACGTCGAGCTAACGTTTTCCTCGGAGGGCGAACCGCCCGAGCTGTTCGGTGACCCGCACCGTATCGAGATCATCCTGACGAACCTCATCGGCAACGCGATGAAATTCACACCCTCCGGCGGCCGCATCGATGTTCGTGTCATCCACAAGCCCGTCGGCACCTCGGTCGAGGTCTGCGACACCGGACCCGGCATCTCGAAAGACCAGCAACAGCGAATCTTCGAGCGCTTCCACCAAGCTGAAAGCTCCGAGCGGCGCCGAAAGGGAGGCGTCGGCATCGGGCTTTCGCTCGCACGCGAGCTCGCTCAGCTTCACGGAGGCTCGGTCACGGTCGAAAGCGAGCTCGGCGAGGGCTCAACGTTCACCCTATTCCTCCAAAGCGGCAAAGGACATTTCCACCCCGAGATCCTGGAGCGACGACAAGCCCACGCGGACGTTCACCCGGGCCGTCGCATCGAAGATCGAGTCACTTCCGAGCACGAGCGACCTATGGAGGAAGTGACCATGGAGATCCGCCAGAGCCAGCAGCCACCGGCGCGGGTGTTGCTCGACCGTGGTCGGGTCCCGCGGGTGCTCGTTGCCGAAGACGAGGACGATTTGCGTGGATTCATCGTGGGTGTTTTGTCGGAGAGTTATCACGTCGACGCGGCAAAAGACGGTGCGGAAGCGCTAGAACTGATCAAGCAGCGGCGCCCGGATCTCATTCTGACGGACGTCATGATGCCCGGCACCAGCGGTCTCGACCTGTGCCGGGTGATCAAGGGCGACCCGTCGCTACGACAAATCCCCGTGATTTTGCTGACCGCGCGCGGGGAAAGCGAGACCGCGCTCGAGGGCTACGAAGCGGGCGCTGACGATTTCGTGTCCAAGCCGTTCCACACCCAAGTGTTGCTCGCACGCATCCGTGCTCACCTCAAGATGCGGGGCCTTTCGTTGCAGCTT
>CAXMND010000051.1:0-6658 GCA_964194675.1 uncultured Coxiellaceae bacterium
GGTTCGCAAGCTTCATCGAATGGGCGCCGCGCTAGGTTTGGTGACGAGCAAGCTTCGCGAGGGCGCGGAGCGGGGGCTTCGGCTTCTCGGACTCGAGGAGGAATTCCCGGTGCGCGTTTGTGCGGATGACGTGGTGAACGGGAAGCCTCACCCGGAGCCCGTACTGATGGCGCTGCAAGCATTCGGCGCCTCGCCCAAAGAGACGTTGTTCATCAGTGACCCCCGCACGACATCGAAGCCGGCAAGCGGGCTGGGGTAACCACGGTGGCGGTCGCTTGGGGCCCTTTTCCACGCGAGACGCTAGGGGCCGAGGAGCCTGACTATTGGCTCGAAGAACCGGCTGACATCTTCGACTTGTGAGTTCCGACCTTATTCGTTTGCAACCAGCCCCGAGATAGCCGTATGACTCGGGGCCTATGAAGAGCTGGATGAGGAAGTTGGGCGTGGCCGTAGCGGTATTGATTGCCGCGTTGTTCGCGTCAACTCTCTACTACTACATGCCCCGCGCCACCAAAGTGACCATCACGGGCACGGACGTGAAGCGCATGGACCGCAAGGGCGCCAAGCCTGGGCAAGATCAGACCCGCGACGTTCAACGCGTCTTTGCCACCGACCTCGGCGACGGGAGGGCGCTCGTGTTTCGCAACGAGGACAACGGCTGGTACTTCAAGTGGGACTCGGGCGACATCGCGGCCGAAGCGATGAGCATGGCCCAACCCGAAACGGCAGACGTCGCCGACGGCGAGAAGCAAGTCGTGCTCGCGAAGTACTACGGCGCCCGCGTCCCCATGTTCGATATCTACCCCAACCTTCTCTCGCTGAAGAAGGTTGCTGGGGACTACGTGTATATCCCGGTGTTCAACATCATCTTCTTGATCGTGTTACTCGCGTTGTTCATCTGGGGCGGGATCAAGGTGAGGAAGCTGTTCCACGCCGCAGGAGCGAAGGCGAAGGAGATCACCGGCCGGGGAGACGGATCCTGAGGTCAGCGACAGTGACAGCGCCAGTGTCAGCGCCAGTGTCGGCGTCAGTGCCAGTGTCAGCGCCAGCGGCTAGAATCCCGCCGCTTGGAGGGCTTCGCGAAGGGCTTCGCGGTCTCCCTCGTGTTCGTAGGGGAGCTGGTCGACGAATTTGTCGGCGTTGAAGCTCGGCGACACATCGCGAAGCTCTTCCACGCCCCGCGCGAGTGCCTTCGCATCGCCAATCTTTGCCCTCGCCGCGACTTGGAAGGCCTGCTCACGGACTCGGGGAGCACGCACGTTCTGCAAGGCCTGCGAAGCTTCTTCGTAGCGCCCCTGATGAAACAGCGCGCGCGCTAGGTGCGACCAAAAACGAGGTGGATGATACGGGTTGAGCTTC
Organism: uncultured Coxiellaceae bacterium; assembly: GCA_964194675.1. GTDB lineage: Bacteria > Myxococcota_A > Polyangia > Polyangiales > Houyiibacteriaceae > SG8-38. The sequence goes on from CAXMND010000051.1 coordinate 1,360, forward strand.
ATCGCTTTGCGGATCCAGGCTTCGGCCTCTTCGGAGCGCCCCACGAACGACAGAAACTCTCCCATCGCGCAGACCGATCGGTCGTCGTTCGGGTTGAGGAAGAGCCCGCGCTCCTGGTGCCTAATCGCGCGATCGAGGTTTCGGCGAATCATCGATACTTGTCCGAGGATGCGGTGGCATTCGCTCTCGGTTTCATCGAGCTCGAGGCCACGCTCCGCCGCCCGCTGGGCCTGATCGACGAGCTCCGCCTGCTCATCTGGCCGATAGAGCATCGCCTGGCCCAAACCGCAGGCGAGCCAGGCGTGGGCGATGGCATAGTCCGGGTCGCTCTCGACCGCGTGCTCGAACATCTCGATGGCCGAACGACAGTCGTCTTCCGTGTACCGATGGTGGTGCTCTTTGCCGCGGAGAACGTAGTCGTACGCGTCGAGTCGCTCGCGCGGTGCACGGCGTGCTTGGGCAAGGCGCGCGGCCTCTACCCTCCCCGCGAGCGTCGACACGATGGTCGACGTGAGCTCGTCCTGCACGAGGAACACGTCTTCGAGCTCCCGGTCGAAGCGATGCGCCCAAAGAGTCGACCCCGCATGCGCGTCGATCAGTTGAACGTTGATGCGCACGCGGTCCCCAGCTCTCCGCACACTGCCGCGGACCAGGAACTGCGCTCCGAGCTCCTCGGCGATCCGTTGGTCCGATGCTTCGCCGTCCCGGTATGCAAACGTCGAGAGCCTGGAGATCACGAGCAACGAGCTGAAGTGTGACAGCGCCGTGATGATGTCCTCGGTCATCCCGTCGACGAAGTACCCATCATCGGGACCGGAGAGGTTGTCGAACGGGAGTACCGCCACTCCGGGCAGCTCGTGCTCGGCCGAAGCGGGAGCTGCCTTTCGGGGCGCGGCAGGTGGCGCCCCAGCAGTGGAATCGATATCTCGGATCCGCTCGTGAAGCACCTTGGTCTCCGCGCTCGGTTCGGCGCCGAGCTCTCGTTGCAAGGCGTCCGATAGGAACTGGTACTGCCTGAGGGCGTCCGAACGACGACCGGTCCGAGCGAACACCTCCATCAAGTGGCGATGCGCAGGCTCGCATGCGGGGTCCATCGCGATTCGGCGATTCAAGACATCGATCGCCTCCTCCGACCGCTCGGCCTCGATCAACCCGTGCGCGAGTCGCTCGATCGCGTTGTACGCCGACCGTCGCAAACGGTGTTGCGCTCCGAGGATCCATTCGTCGAAAACCGGTTCGCGAAGTACGAGCCCATCGAGGAGCTCACCGCGATAGAGCGCAATGCAGTGGGAAAGCTCGTCGATGTCATGGCTGCCCGCAAGGCGTTCGAACTCGCGGACGTCGGTTGTGCAAAGAGTGAGGTCCAGGGTCAACGCGTCGCCGCTCGTGGAGATCAGCGGACCGTGAGAGCGACGAATCTTCGAAAGGGCCTGTCGGAGATTGTGGCGGGCGCGCTCGTCCCCCGTCTCGCTCCATAGGAGCCCTGCGAGCTGGTCGCGAGTGTGGGGACGCGCGCTCTCAACGGCCAAATACCCCATTAACGCTTGGGTTTTCTTGCCGGTTACCTCGAGCGGGGTTCCATCCGACCACTCGGCATGAAAGGGACCGAGCACGTTGAGTCGGAGCGTCCGGGGCATCGTAGACGGATTATAGACGGATATTGGACGGCTCAAAGGGGCTTGAGCTGACGGGCGATAAACGGTCGTGGCGGAGGATGGACTTGTCCTCAGGGGACGAACCCAACGAAAGGAATCCGCCATGACCTTCGAAACTCGAGCCAAGCCCTCCACCGCAGCAGTCCTCCCGAGCAATCTAGGAGCCGCCCGCACCTGGGGCGCCGGCGGAGAGACGTACGATCTCGTGAGCCGCGGGATCGCCGACGCGATCGAGCACGCCGTCGACCGCCTCGACCCATGCCCCGGCGAACGCATCCTCGATGTCGGCACCGGCACCGGCTGGGCGGCCCGCAGCATTGCCGCACGAGGGGCCATCGTAACCGGCGTCGACCTCGGAGCCGAGGTGATCGAAGCGGCCCACGCCTTGAGCAACGGCCACGACATCGACTTCCGAGTCGGCGACGCCGAAGCGCTGCCCTTCCCCGACGATCATTTCGACGCGGTCATCTCCACCTTCGGCGTCATGTTCGTCCGTGACCCCGAAGCGGCCGCCGCCGAGCTCGCGCGCGTGCTTCGGCCGAGTGGACGGTTGGTCCTCGCAACCTGGGCCACCGGAGGCAGCGTCCAAGAGATGTTTCAGCTCATCAAGAGCTACAAGCCGCTCGAAGACAATCCCGCTCCGTCGCCCTTCGAATGGGGCAAGACCGCTCGTCTGACCGAGCTCCTCGGCGATAGCTTCTCGTTGCGCTTCGAAGAGGCGATCTCGTTCTTTCGACCGTCGAGCAGCGTGAAGGCCTGGGACACGTTCTCAACTGGGTTCGGCCCGGTGGTGACCCTGCTCGAAATCCTGCCCGCCGAAAAGGCCGCGCGGCTTCGACATGAGTTCATCGCCTTTCACGAAGCACACCGATCCGACGCAGGCGTCCTGATGGAGCGCCCTTACGTGATCACCGTCGGCAGAGAGACCTCGGAAAGCGAGCGAGCGTCATGACTCTCGACCTCGTGCCGCTCGACGCCCGCACACGAAGCAACGATATCAGCGGTTTCGGTGTGTTTTCGGGCGGCGATGCGGGTCGGGCGCACGTGATAGCGCACCGCATGCTCGATCGAGGGCGGCACGAGGTCGGTCACCGTTGGCTCGGCAACTGGCTCGCCACCCACGAAGGTAGGGGAAGCGATTGGACGCACCTTCAGTGGCACATGGCGATCTTCGAGCTGGCGCTGGACCAATGGGACGCCGCCTTCGCCCGGTTCGAAGAGCACATCCTACCGGTGGCCGCGTCCACGGATGACGCGCTCACCGACGCTCCCGCGATGCTCTGGCGACTTAGGTTGAGCGCGGGCCGGCCGGTCGTCCTTCCGTGGGAGCCAGTTCGAAGGACCGCCGCCCGGAAGCTTTCTCGCGGCTCGGATCCTTACGTGGCGCTGCACTGTATCTTGGCTCTCGCAGGTGCAGGCGACGTCCGCGCGCTCGATCGGTGGACCGAGATCCGACCCCAGGGGTCGAGCTCTCATGAAGAGAAGCTCCTCGTGCAACTCGCGAATGGACTTCGCGCCTTCGCTGCGGCGGACTATCGGCTGGCAGCAGACCTCCTCGCTTCGAGCGCGCCCAAGGTCTCGCAGCTCGGGGGCAGCCACGCGCAGAACGCGCTTTTCCGGGCGATCTCGGATCTCAGTTGGCGCATGGCGAATGAAACGATCGATGAAGCCGCTTGAGCGCTGACGGGCGCCTGCGGTACAACCTCCACCGTGACTGGATTGAAGCTCTTCGCGCTTTGCACTCTCGCCCTCTCGATGATCGCAATCGGGGTCTTGCACTTCGTCAGACCGAAAGCGTTCGTACGCATCGTGCCGAAGTTCCTGCCTGCCCCGTTGGCCCTGGTGTACATCAGCGGCTTTTTCGAAATCGCGGGCGGCGTCGGCCTGTTGGTTCCCGCGACACGCGTTGCCGCCGCCTGGGGCCTCATCGCTTTCTACATTGCGGTGTTTCCGGCCAACATCAACATGCTCACTCAGAACATCTCGTTCACCCCCAAGAAGCCAACTCCGAGATGGGCGCTTTGGGCGCGACTGCCCTTTCAATTCGTGTTCATCGCCTGGGCATATTGGTTCACCCTAGCCTAGCGGTGTTGGCTCGAACCGATCGATCTGTTTCAGGGCAGCCTGTGCGGCGTGATATCCGCACATCCCGTGCACCCCGCCGCCAGGCGGCGTCGAAGCCGAGCAGATGTAAACGCGCGGATTCGGGGTCGTGTAAGGATTCAGTCGCGCCACGGGTCTCGTGAAGAGCTGAGACACGTCGGCAACGCCACCGGTGATCGCCCCCCCGACGTTGTTGAGGTTGTAGTGCTGCAAGTCATCAGTGTGCATGACGTGACGCGCGAGAATCAGGTCCTTGAAACCCGGGGCGAAACGCTCGACCTGGTTTTCGATGAGGTCGGTCATGTCGAATGTCGAGCCTCCGGGCACGTGGCAATACGCATAGCCCGTGTGCTTGCCTTCCGGCGCCCTCGTGGGGTCGAACTGACTTTGCTGGCAGACGAGCACGAAGGGCTTTTCGGGGTGTTCTCCGCGGTACATCGTCGCTTCGCCGGCTGCGATCTCTTCGAGAGTGCCGCCCAAATGCACGGTCGAGGCCTGAAGGCAATTGGGATCTTTCCATGCAATCGGCCCGTCGAGTGCCCAGTCGAGCTTGAACGCACCGGGGCCGTACCGATACCGCCGAAGCCGTCGAACGTAGCGCGCGGGCAGCACGGGCTCTCCGATCGCGGCGACCTGGTTGGGACTGGTGTCGAACAGGTACACGCGCGCGGGAGGAAGGTCCGCCAGCGAAGACACGCGCGCGCCCGTTCGGATCTGGCCACCAAGCTCCCGCAGCAATCCGCCCAGCGCTTCGGGGATCGCCGAAGAGCCTCCCGCCGCGATCGGCCATGGCTCGACGTGTCCGGCGATCGAGAAGATCATCCCAAGTGCGGCGGTGAACAAACTGTTCAGCGGCAAGATGCTGTGGGCAGCGCAGCCGGCGAACAACGCTTTGGCTCGGGCGTCGCGGAATTTCCAGCTCGCAAGCCACGTGGCAGGCCACATCGCGTTGATACCAAACCGCATGAACATCCCGGGATGCTTCGGCCAGCCAAGAGGGCCGAGCACGTCCTCGAAAAACCCGTGCGGGTTCTCGGTGAAGGGAGCAACGAGCTTCTGGTAGCTGTGCGCGTCGGCCCCGAGCCCCTCGGCGGTCTCGGCGATCGAAGGCCACAGCATGACGGCGGGCCCATCGTCGAGTGGATGTGCAACGGACGCCGGGGGAAGAATCCACCGAAGACCATGCTCCTCGAGCGGCAACGAGCGAAAGAAAGGCGAGAGAATCCCGGTTGTGTGCACGGCCGAACAAACGTCATGGGCAAACCCCTCGAGCGTGAGCTCCGCCGTCCGCGTCCCGCCTCCGATCTCGTCAGCGGCTTCGAGCACCAACACCGAGGCGCCTGCCTGCGCAAGCGCGACCGCAGCACTCAGACCGTTCGGCCCCGAGCCGACGATGACAGCATCGAGGGTCTCGCTCACGGCAGGAGCATAGTGCTACCCGAGAACCTTTGCGAAGGCCTCAGGGAGCGCCTCTCGACGGGTCAGTCTTCGATAGAGCTGCACCGAGATGTCGTCGCCGGCCACCTCTTTGAGTTGGTTCA
>CAXMND010000052.1:0-12030 GCA_964194675.1 uncultured Coxiellaceae bacterium
GAGCGTCGAGCCCAGTGCTGCACTGATGTCCTGGAGCGCCCGCAGCTTGGCCCTCTCGCGGTCTACGACGTTCTGTAGCCGCAAGGCCTCCTGGCTGTCTCGGTCGCCGTCAGATGCCATCTACGTCGAGTGTCCCCCGAACGGGGGCAAAGACGCAACGGCCTAAACTGGGGGGTTATTCCCCTTTTCGCAGTTCTGCGTAATCGCCCATGCGAACGGTCCGCGTCGCGTGTTCGAGGAGGATCGCAGTTGTGACGGACTGCACATTTACGGTCCTGCCAATGGCTACAACCTCCCACGGGTAGTGCTCGGGCGGATCGGGCAAGGGCACGGTGGTCTCGATCTCCCGGCCGATCTTGCCTTCTGCGCTCCTGCGCCACTCGTCGCCCTGCCGCACGATGTAGAATCGGTTGCCGAGCACAACGCCATGTTCGGCCCCGACGTTGACGAAGACGATCTGGTTCGTCGAGGGCAGCTTTCGCGGATAGAGGCTCGCCACGACCCTCGCGCGAAGCGACTTTTCCGCGGGAACCACGTCTACCCAGTAGAATTTCCGCTCGAGGGGGGCGATCTTGAACCCACGCTCGATCGCATCGAGGGTGTTGACTACCGTCGCATGCCCCACCTGGCGCTTCTCGTCGTAGTCGGTGAGCCTCAGCTCCCCAGTGATCCGCACGAGGGTGCCCTTCTCGCTCGAAAGCCGCTCGTACTCTTCCATCTTGCGGTACACCGTGTAGACGCCTCCGATCTTCGGGGTCGCGTCTTCGTGCAGGCGCACATAGACCTGGTCGGTGTCCGCCATCATCATGTGCTCTTCGTTGGCAGCAATGATGTAGCCGGCCTCTTTGAGGGCATCGGAGTCGAGAAAGCCATACTCCGACATATAAACCGGACTGTCGCCTTGACGTCGCGACTTCGCATACGAGAAGCCGCGCGGTGCGGTTTCAATGACCCCGTCGATCGGTCGCAGTCGGACCTTCGCCCCAGGGTAGATCCAATGCGGGTTCGTGATGTCTGGGTTGTACGACCAGACCTGCGGCCACCTGTAGGGGTCGCCGTAGAACTGCTCGGTGATGTCCCAAAGCGTGTCGCCCTCGCGCACCGTGTAGATCTCCGGCGTATCCGCGGGGACCGACACCTTCTGTTGCGCGTCCTCGGGCCCCATCCCCATTTCGGCCTCGATCTCTTGATCTTCCGGGGTCATCACGACGTCTTGTGCATTCGCCGCATGCGTGATCAACACGACCGCCATGATCCATCCAACCGTCTTCATGATGCGTCCTCCCGCAACGCCAAACGCGCCGCCGCGGTATCCGGGAACTGCTCCCTAACCTTGTCGAAGTAAGCCTGAGCACGAGCCCTGTCCCCACGCTTCAGATAGATCTGGCCAATGCGGTACAACGCATCGGGAAGCTTGTTGCCCCATGGGTGGTGCTTCTCGAGGGTCTGAAATTCTTTCAGTGCGTGACCGTATTCGTGTCGCAAGTAGTGAATCTCACCGCGCCAAAAGAGGGCGTTGTCGGCGTACGGATGGTTCGGGTGGACATCGAGAAACGCAGCGAGTGCGCGAAGGGCCTCGTCGAACTTCTGTTGGCGGATGAGGCTGAGTCCACGCCGATAGTCCTCGACTCCGGAGTCGCTCAGCGTCGGGGCGGCAAGGGTTTCCTCTTCGATGAAGGCGGGCAGCTCTGGAACGTCGGGCGTGGTCGACAGCCGCTCTTCCGCGAAGAGCTGTAGCACTTCGCGCGTGCCCTCTTCGGTGCGCACGGTCACGGGTTCCTCGAGCCAAGGAAGCTTCCCCGGCTTTTTCGCACCGAGGCTCCGGCGAGCGCTACGCTCGTCTTCCTGTTCCGCTTCGGCACGCAGCTCTTGCACCTCGGCGCGTGCCAGGGCCAACTGTCCGCGAACGGTCCGCAGCTCCACGGACTGCTCCTCGAGCTCGACCCGCAGCGCCGTCAGCTCGGCCTCTCTGGAGGTCACATCGGATGCATCCCGGGCCTTCGAATGCACCCCCACCGAGCTGCACCCGATCAGCGTCGACACTCCGACCACTGCTACCAGCTTGTTCACGGCATAACCCCGCAACCAAATCGTAGGGAACCGATCGGAGGTGGGTCAAAAAAGGCGCTGGCTAGTGCCAGGTGCCAAGTGCGCGGAATCGCTCATATCGCTGCTGAATGAGAGCCTCTGGAGAGAGCTTTCGAAGCGCGTCCAAATGGTGCTTCAAGCGTTCGCGAAGCGAGGCAGCAGCGACGTCCGGCCGCCGGTGGGCCCCAAGGGGTGGCTCGGGAACCACCTCGTCGATCACGCCGAGGCGTTTCGCGTCGCGAGCAAGGAGTTTGAGCTGCTCGGCGGCTTCCATGCCTCTGGTGCCGTCACGCCAGAGGATCGAAGCACAACCTTCGGGTGTGATCACGCTGTATGTCGCATACTCGAACATCAAGACCCGATTCGCTACCCCGATAGCCAGCGCTCCGCCCGAGCCCCCTTCTCCGAGGATCGTGCAAACCACAGGCACCCGGAGCTCGCTCATGGTCGATATCGCGTGTCCGATCGCCTCGGCCTGGCCCCGCTCTTCGGCGCCGAGGCCGGGATACGCGCCGGGCGTATCGATGAACGTTAGGACAGGCCTGCCCGCTTGCTCCGCGAGCTTCATGACACGGATGGCCTTTCGGTAGCCCTCGGGATGCGCCATCCCAAAGTTCCGCTGGGCTTTGTCCTTGGCGGTTCGACCCTTCTGGTGGCCGATCACCGCAACGATTTCACGGTCGAACCTTCCAAACCCAGAAATGATCGCAGGATCGTCGCCGAAGAGCCGGTCCCCGTGGAGCTCCACAAAGTCTTCGAACAGCAAGGGCGCGTAATCGCGGAGGTACGGGCGGTCCGGGTGGCGACTCAGCTGCACCTTCTTCCACACATCGAGGTCTTCGTAGAGCTTGCGCTGCAGGTCTTCGGCCTGGGCTCTCAAGGTCTGGATTTGGGCGTCGATCGCCTCGGCCTCGGGTGCGCCTTCCTCCGTCAGAGCCTGGAGCGCCGCAATCCGTTCCTCGAGCTCCACCAAGGGGGCTTCGAATTCGAGATGAGCCATCCCACGTGGCTTCGCATATCTCCGCAGCCGGGCAAGCTATCGATTCTCGCGGGGCCCTAGAACCTCGAACGCTCGGACGGGCCGGGCTTTCCCTTTCAATAACGTCTCCGAAAGCTCGTGGGTTTCGAATTGCTCCCCGAGCTTTTCGAGCGTCCCCTCGGCGATTAGGATCTGCGAAGGCTTGGCTATGGAACAGAGTCGTGAGCCGGTATTCACGGGATCGCCGATCACGGTGTACTCCATGGCTTGGCTACTTCCGATGTAGCCCGCGACAACCTCGCCCGTGTTGATCCCGATTCCGATTTGAAACGGTGGAAGCCCGTGTGCCGTGTGTTGCTCGTTCAGCCCGGCCATGGCCTTTTGCATTTCGATCGCAGCACGCACGGCCCTGACGGGATCATCACGGTGAGCAACGGGCGCGCCGAACAGCACCATCATTTCGTCGCCGATGAACTTGTCGAGAGTGCCCTCGTAGCGGAAAACGATTTCCACCATCCGCTCGAAGTATTCATTGAGTGCCTCGACCACGAGTTGCGGATCCGATGATTCGCTGATACCGGTGAACCCGCGGATGTCGGCGAAGAGCATCGTGGTCTCTCGAAGCTCTCCACCCTTCCTGACCTCGACCTGACCGGAGAGTACTTGTTCGGCGATCGCCGGCGAAAGCAGACGGCGAAAACGCTCTCGGGTGATCGCCTCCCGCTCGAGCTTCCTGGCGAAGAGCGTGTTTTGGACCGCAATAGCGGCCTGACTTGCGACCGTCTCAAACAGCGCCAGGTCCCGCTCGGTGAATGCGTGAGTTGCGAGCTTCGAATCCAGCATGATGACGCCCAACACGTCTTCATTGTGAAGCAGCGGAACGCACATCGTAGAGCGAATCCCCTGCATAATCACCGACTGCGCGCTTTCGAAACGAGCGTCCGCAGAGGCGTCGTGGGACAGCACGGCCTCTTTTCCACTGACAGCGGTGTCGAGGACAGTCCTCGAGACGATCACCTCTTGGTCGGGGTCGACGTCCTCCGCCGTGCGCACGGCCACGGGTTCCAAATGGCCCTGATCATTGTGCAGAAGAATCACTCCCCGGTCCGCAGGAACCAGGCGAAAAGCGACTTCGAGAATCTTGTTGCATAGGGCGACGACGCTCGTGCCGACCTCGATCGCTTGCGTGACTTCGTAGCTCGCGCGGAGCTTCTCGTAGTCGCGGCGGAGGGACGCGTCGTCGTGAATGAGCTCTTCTGCGAAGAATGTTTTTTCGGCGAGGACCGTGAGCTTGGCTTGGATCAACGGGCCCGTGCCGGCGTCACCGATCTTGAACCGATTGGTTGCCTCGCGAGCGTCGTCGGTCAGGAGGCCGTCGAAGGTGAGTCGCCCCCCCCGGTCGGGCGGCTCGTAGACGATCCGCGTCGACCCGATCGTAATCTCATCTCCGGGCTGCAGAGGATGCTGGTCGACGCGCTCCCCGTTGACGAAGGTTCCGTTTAGCGAGTCGAGATCCTTGAGCACGTAGCCGTCGTCGACCAGCTCGATGTGGCAGTGCTCCTTCGATACGACGCGGTCCAACACCTGGTGGGTGTTCCGAGGATGTCGCCCAAGTGAGTTGTGCCGGAAGAGCTGACGCACTTGCCGCCCACTCGGCCCCATGATGCTTATCCGAGCCATGGCCCCACCAACAGGCTACCTTCGGCTCGTTCGCCTTGCAAAAGCGCAGGGCGCCCTATCCCCTAGGTAGCCTCGTTGGCCTTGGTCTCGACGATGTGCTCTTCGACGGCAGACCTCACGGAACGTGCGAAATACACCTTTTTTTCTGCAATCTCGCGCAGCGCAGTGACGATGGGCCGATTTTTGCTGTACACGAGGGGTGGCGCGCCTTTGATCAGCTGGCGGGTCCGCCGGGCGGCCAAAACGACCAGCGCAAAGCGATTTTCCTGGTGTTCCAAGCAGTCTTCGACCGTAACGCGTGCCATAGACGCCGGAGGCTAGCAGGGGTCCCCAGCCCCGGCAAATCTGTTTACGGTGGTGCGCCCGAGAAAGGCCTGCAACATCGCTTGACTCACCGGTGATCGGCATTACCTTGCCGGCCAATCAGCACTCTCATCCATCGAGTGCCAATGAGCTACCGGGTAGCGCAACTACCCGAAAACGGAGGGATAAATGGCCATTCGTCCATTGCATGACCGTATTCTGGTCAAGCGAGTGAAGGAAGAAGAGAAAACCAAAGGCGGGATCATCATTCCGGATACCGCCAAGGAAAAGCCGATCGAGGCCAAGGTGGTCGCGGTCGGTACCGGACGCATCCTCGATAGCGGAGAGGTTCGGGCGCTTGCCGTGAAGAAGGGCGATCTCGTCCTGTTCGGCAAGTACGGCGGCACGGAGGTCAAGATCGACGGTGATGACCACCTGATCCTCCGCGAAGACGACATCCTAGGAATCATCGAATAGGAGACTGAGAAATATGGCTGCGAAAGAGATCATTTACGATACCGCTGCTCGCGACCGCATTCTGAGCGGCGTCAACACCCTGGCGAACGCGGTGAGAGTCACGCTGGGCCCGAAGGGCCGCAACGTCGTGATCGAGAAGAGCTTCGGCGCACCGACCGTCACCAAGGACGGGGTCACGGTCGCCAAGGAAATCGAGCTTGCCGACAGGTTCGAGAACATGGGCGCCCAGATGGTGCGCGAGGTCGCTTCGAAGACCTCAGACGTCGCGGGTGATGGCACCACCACCGCCACTGTGCTTGCGCAGGCGATTTTCCGCGAGGGCAGCAAGATGGTCGCCGCGGGTCACAACCCGATGGAGATCAAGCGAGGCATCGACGCAGGTGTCAAAACAGTCGTCGACCAGCTTCAATCTCTCTCGAAGGCCACGAAGGATCCGAAAGAGATCGCGCAAGTGGGCACGATCAGCGCCAACGGGGACAGCACCATCGGTACGATCATCGCTGAGGCGATGGAGAAGGTCGGCAAGGAAGGCGTCATCACCGTCGAAGAGGCCAAGGGTCTCGAGACGGAGCTCGACGTCGTCGAGGGCATGCAGTTCGACCGCGGTTACCTGTCGCCCTACTTCGTAACCGACCCCGAGCGCATGGTCGCTGAGATCGAAGATCCCTACATCCTCATCGTCGAGAAGAAGATCTCGAACATGAAGGACCTTCTACCGGTTCTCGAAGCGATTGCCCGTCAGCAGAAGCCGCTCATCATCATCGCCGAGGACGTCGAAGGCGAGGCACTGGCCACGCTCGTCGTCAACAAGCTTCGGGGCACGCTGCAGACCGCTGCGGTCAAGGCGCCGGGCTTCGGTGACCGCCGCAAGGCAATGCTTCAGGACATCGCCGTCCTCACCGGTGGCACCGTCGTGAGCGAGGATCTCGGCATCAAGCTCGAGAACGTGACCCTCAACGATCTCGGGCGCGCAAAGCGAGTGACGATCGACAAGGACGACACCACGATCGTCGACGGCGCAGGCAAGAAGAAGGACATCACGGGCCGTATCGACACCATCCGGAAGCAGATCGAGGAAACCAGCAGCGATTACGATCGTGAGAAGCTGCAGGAGCGCCTCGCCAAGCTCGTCGGCGGCGTCGCGGTGATCCAGGTCGGCGCGGCCACCGAGGTCGAGATGAAGGAAAAGAAGGCGCGCGTCGAAGATGCGCTCCACGCCACGCGCGCGGCGGTCGAAGAGGGCATCGTCCCTGGCGGCGGCGTCGCGTACATTCGTTCGCAGAAGAGCCTCGAAGCACTCGACGTGAACGCCGAGCAGAAGATCGGCACCGGCATCCTTCTTCGCGCCCTTGAAGAGCCGCTTCGTCAGATCGCGGTCAACGCCGGGCTCGAAGGTTCGATCGTCGTGAACGAGGTTCGCAACGGCAAGGGCGCGTTCGGCTTCGATGCTCAGACCGAGGAGTACACCGATCTCGTGAAGGCCGGAGTGATCGACCCGACCAAGGTCGTTCGTACCGCCCTTCAGAACGCGGCTTCGGTTGCGGCCCTGATGCTCACCACCGAGGCCCTCGTCGCGGAGATTCCGAAGGAAGAGCCCCCGATGGGCGGCGGCCACGACCACGGCGGCGGCGGCGGCATGGGCGGCATGGGTTTCTAGGCCAGGCCGACCCTCAAGACATGAAGAGCCGGAGCATCGGATGCTCCGGCTTTTCTGTTTAACAGTGGCAGCGCCAGTGCCAGTGCCAGTGTTGAGGAGATCTTGATGGGCCGGGGTCTTGGGGCGCGCCCGATGCGCGCCCACGCCCAGAACGTAAAAACTGCGCACTGTAACCTAACATTCCGCCGCAAAATCGGGCGTCCGTCTGGCACGCCGCTTCGTACGCCAGGTAGTTACGTCTCCTCCGAAACGCTATTGACGATCCGGTCGATCAAGAGGACGATTTCATGAAAGACGACCTCGTCGACGCCGACATCGAGTTCGATCCCGAGGAGCTCACAGCCTACGAGAAACAAACGACAAGGAGGCCCTGATGATGTTGCTATCCACGTGCATGGTGCAGGAGGGGCAGTTGCCTACCGACGAGCAACGGGATGAGCTGGAGCACGCGCTCAAAACCGTGGTGAGAGATCATGTTGGGCCGAAGGCGCGGCTTGCTGTCGCTTGGATGACCATCCCGAAAGGAAGCGCCTACTCGGCGGGCAAACCCTCGACGTCCTCTGTGGTTCAAGTCGGCGTTCCCGATGGCTTCAATCAGTCCGCGCGGGAAGCGCTGATGCACGATGTCAACGACCGTTGGTGCGCGATTACGGGGCAGACTCCGTTCGAACTGCTGGTCGGCGCAATGGACCAAACAGCAGGGAGGCAGGCAGTGAAGGGAATCCTCGGCCAAATCCCGCTAGCGCAAAAGCCGCGATTTCTGAAAGACTATCTAACCCATGCCATTCGAAGTCTCGCGAGAGGCTAGGAAACGGAGGAGCAGCATGCCACTTTACACCTGCATTGCCGATAGTCGCACGCCCGACGACAAGCGGGAAAAGATCGCGCTCGCGATCACCGAAGCCCATTGCAGCCACACCGGCGCTCCGGCGGAGTTCGTCCACGTCTTCTTCAACGATTATCTCGGCGGGACATCGAGGGCCGACTTGCGAATCGCGGGCAACATCCGCGCCGGCAGGCCGCCCGAGCTGAAAGCCAAGCTCCATGCCGACATCGTCGCGAAGGTCGCCGAGATCCTGTCGTCCTCGCCCAGCCGCGTCAATCTCGTGCTGCAAGAACTGCCGGCTGAGTGGGCCATGGAAGGCGGCGAGGTCCTGCCAACCCCCGGCAGCGAGGGCGACTGGATGAAAACGCATTGGTCCGCCGACGATGAGGGCACGGACGCCCCAGCGCACCCCGCAGCACGATGAAAAAGAAAAAGGGGGCTGACCGCTCTTTCTAGGGGTCGGAGCTACGTGGGGCCGGTGACCGACATCATCGACGCTGCGCCTCATGACAGCACGCTTTAACAAGAACGGCGGCCTTCGGAACACCCGCCCTCCGTGGGTCGCCGGTTTGTTCGTGGGAATGGACCTCGAATAACCGGGCTTACTCCCGTTGACGCGCCGGGGCTGTGCGGCGGTGAGTAAGGCCGGGTGTTCCTGCCCGAGCAGCAATGACTGTTGTGGCGCACATGTGCCAAGCGTTTGCGGCCAAGCGCATCGGCGTAGGCCGTGCGGCCTGTCCTTTTCCCTGCGTTTTTAGCCCGGTTGCCCTTGGGACGGTGGCTGACGCTGACCCTGACGCTGGCGCTGACACCGGCCCTGACGCTGACACTGGCGCTGACGCTGGCCCTGACGCTGCGTGCTACGATCCCGTCGGTGACTTCGACTGCCGGCAGACTGACTCGCTACCGTTCCCGGCTCCGGATGGCTGCCGCTACGGTGCTTGCGGTTCGGCTTGTGGTCGCGGCGAGCGCGGCGGGGCTGGCTTCTTTCGTGCTGGTTGCCTGGGTTCTGGGGCCGATGTCATCGGTCGTTTGGCTGTGCATCGGCTGGGCTGCCGTGTTCGGGATGGTCGCCGTCGCCGTTGGGTGGTCGTTGCAGCCGCTTCGGAAGCTGCGCGGGCATGGGGCCCTGGGACTGGTCGCGAACCAGGATCCCACCCTCCTCTCACCCCTTCAGAGCGCGTATGAGCTTCAAACCGAAACCGTTTTCTCGCGCGAGCTCATCGTGGCGCAGCGCATCGGGTTGCTCCGTTCGCTCGACCGATCGCCCGCGCGAAAGTTCATTCCCTGGCAATGGGTCGTTCAGCCGGCGTTCGCTGCGGCGATCTTCGTCGGGGTGATCGCCTGGGGATCGCTGGGCCTGGATCGCGCGTCGGGCGGACGGTATGCGCTGCTACACGTCGAGGGGGGCGGCACGGACGGCGTGCGCGTCAGTCGCGTCGTCGCTCGTACGGATGCGGTGCTCGTATTCCCCGACTACATGGGGCGCCAAAGCGAGCATGTCGAAGACGCGGATCACCTCATGGTGCCTCGTGGAACCGCGGTTGAATACAGCATTACCCCGATCGGTGATGCCGCACGTGTGATCGTAGAGCTTCCGGGTCGGCACGTGCAGACCGACCGAGTTGGCGACCAGTTCGTCGCCTCGTTCGTGTCCGACATCGAAGGACCGATTGAAATCTACGTAGAGTCCGCGGCAGGCGAGAGACGCGTCGATTACCAATCCCGGTCGATAGAGGTCGAGGCGGATCAGCCACCCCTCGTCCTGCTCGCCAAGCCGACAAAAGATCTCGTCGTCGAGCCACGAGAGCCCGTTACTCTACGACACGTCGCCTCCGACGATTACGGCGTTCGAGAGATCACCCTGATCATCAAGCTGCCCAACGGCGAGCATATGCGCCGCCCGCTCTTCGGACCCCCGGAAGATGCTCAGCAACACGTCCAGGGGGACACGACGATCTACTTGGAGGAGTTCTCGCTCTCACCTGCAGACGCGGTCACGGTCTGGCTCGAGGCCAAAGACAGCAATCGAATCGATGGGCCGGGAGTGGGCCGCTCCGAAGATCGAACCCTCACTCTTGCATCGGAGATCACGCGTCGTCGAGACCGAATCATCGAGCTCGAGAAGATCTTGGATTCGGCGTTGATGGCATTGGCGGTGCGCCTCGAGCAGCCAGTCGCGCGGGAGCCGAAGGATTCGGAGCGCCGTTATGCGAATGTCTCGACGGTACTGGAGCGTACTCTCGCGCTCTTGTTCGACGTCGGCGACCATCCCGGGCCTCGAACAGTCCCTTTGCTCCTCGATATGCGAAAGCGCTTGGAGCGGTTCCAGAGGCGAGAGGCAGCGGCCTACCAGGGGAAGACCCGCTCGGCCGATCCCCGGCGACTCGAACGGTCCTTCGTCGCCGAGCTCGAGAGCGACAGTATTCTGCTCGCCGACCTCATCAGCCAAGCTCGCCTCAACGACGCCGCCGCGATCGCGCATGAAATGCGGGAGCTTCGACGTGAGATCTCGTCCTTGATTTCAGAGCTGCGCAGGGGCCAAACACCGGAGCTTCAACGGGCCCTCATGGCAGCTCTCGACCGTGCCGAACGCAGGATGCAGGCCCTCAAGCAACAGCTTCTCGCTGCCATGCAGTACGTTCCTGGCGAGTTCGTCAACCAACAGAACATTCAAGCGAGGCAGTCCTCGGATGCGTTGAAAGACCTGCGTGAGGCGCTCGCCGAAGGTGACCTCGATGCCGCCGAAGAGGCGCTGGCGAGGTTGGATCAAACCATCGACGCTTTGACGCAGGCGCTTTCTCAGACCGAGGACTCGCTGGCGGAGACCACGTTCGGTCCGCGAGAGCGTGCGCTGATGAAAGCGTTGGACTCGATCCGTGACCTGGAGGTGGAACAGCAGCGAATGGCGGACCAATCGCGTCGCATAGGAGACCACGCGACGCGACGCGCAGCCGACGAGGCGGACCGACTCGGATCCGATGCGCAGACGTCTCTCGAGAAAAAGGCCAAGGAATTGGTCGAGCAGATCGGGGCGCTGGCCGAAGACGCCCTCGGCCCCTACGAGCGAAATCTCCGCGACCGCGCCCAAGAACGGTTGAAGGACTTCGAGCAGGCGCTCGAGGGCGGTGATTTGGCCGAGGCACTTTCGATGGCCGAGAAGGCGGCTCAAGCGGCTCAGGGCCTCGCAAAAGACCTCGAGATCTCGGCGATGATGTTTCGCGGTCATGCGGGGAAGACGTCAGAAGCAGCGGCAGAAGCCCGACAAGCCGCGGCCGAAGCGCTCGACCTCAGGGATGCTACCGCCGGTGCGATTCCCGACGTCCGAGGAGCGCTTTCAAATCGCGAACGTGAGCAGTTGAAGAAGCAAGCAGTCCGACAGGAGGCCGCACGCGAGGCGGCGCACCAGCTCGCCCGTCGCCTTCGCGAAGAAGTCGGGGGGGTGCCCGTATCCGACCAAGTCGCTGAAACGTTGGAGTCCATCGAGCAGCCAATGAGGCGAGCCAGGCAATCGTTGGACGCGGAGAACCCTCTCGAAGCCCACAAGCAACAAGAGGCTGCCGCCGACCAACTCAGGCGACTACGGCAACAGCTCGAGTCCCAGCAGCGCAGCAGGAGCGGCAGAGGCGGCGATGACCGCGGTGAGGGAAGGCGCCCGAATGATCGCGTTGAGATCCCAAAGGCACGTTCGAGGGCGGACGAGCAGGCATGGCGCCGTCGCGTGCTCGACGCTCGAAAGGGAGATGCACCCGAGGGTTATCAGCCTGCCGTGCAAGACTACTATGAAAGGCTCCTCCGATGAATCGCTTTGCTTTGTTCGTGTTGTGCTTGGCACTCGGTTCGACGTCCGTGTCGGTGCCGGCTGAGCCTGCGACGCGGGACGATGTGCTCGAGCTGCTGGATGCCTCTCTCGCCGCCGGGGAAGGTGTGCCGGCCCAGGTGCTCCTCGAGCAGTACCTCCTGAACTACCCAAGGACACCTCGCGTCCTCGAGTTGGAGATCCTCACGGCCTTCTACGCT
>CAXMND010000053.1:0-14029 GCA_964194675.1 uncultured Coxiellaceae bacterium
CTACTACCACGGCGGGTACGCGCTACACGGGGCCTATTGGCACACCGACTTCGGAAGTGTGCGTAGCCACGGGTGCACCAACATCGCCCCAGTCGACGCCCGTTGGCTCTACTACTGGAGCGACCCCGACGTGCCGCCTGCGTGGCATGCGGTTCGCTTTCAGCCCGACAAGACCTGGGTGTACTTCACCAGTTGAGCACCCCGCGGACGAACAACATCAGGGCGGCCGCGCCGGCAATGATGACGATCGCGTTGCGAAGACCCGTTCCCTCGACGCGAGGAAGCAGACCCCGGCTCGCGCGGAGGCCCATCAGGACAGCGGGAAGCAATGCAAGGCCGACCGCCACCTCGCTCAGACTCACTTCGCCCGCCCCCGTACGAACGGTGATCGTGATACAGACTCCGATCGCGAAGACCAGGCCGAGATTGGCGCGCACCGTGGGTCCGGTGTCGTTTCGGTAGAGGAGGGCAACGGGCGGCCCGCCGATGGCCGAGACCATTCCCATCGTGCCCGACGCGGTACCCGCCGCGAACTCGCTCCACGGAGTGCGCCGGAACGTCGCGCTGCCCACCACGAGAGCCACGCCGATCAACACCATGAAGGACATGAGAACGTCCAAGGCCGGCGTGGAGAGGAGCTTGAGCAGCGCGACCCCGAGGAATGCGCCGGGAATCCGTCCCGCGAAGATCCACACCGTGCTTCGTGGCTCGACCGCTCCCCATTCGCGAACGACCATGGCAATCGTGAGGGGCAAGACGACGATCAACTGCGGGACTGGCGCGAAAATGGGGTTGAGAAGCGAAAGCAGGGGCACGCTCAGGAGGGCGAAGCCGAAGCCCACAGTGCTCTGAAGAGTCGCCGCGATGAACGTGATGACGAAAGCTACGGCGAACTCGGGCGTCACGATGTGTGCTAGGGCTTCCATTCGCGGTGCTAGAGCATATCTCATAGCCCCCGACCGAGGATCGCGCAGCGCGGGTGCGCCAGATGCCGCGTCCACGAACCGAGGAATAGCAAGGCTATTTCGAGCGTGAGAGGATGGCGGCAGATGGCGTGCCCCCGCAAGCGAAACGACCGAGGGGGCTATGAGATATGCTCTAGGTAGTCAGGGTCTGATCATGCGGCCAACCAAGACAGCAAGCCGAGTCCTAGGGCTCACGACGAGCGTCCTCGATTCGGCTGTTCGCAATCTCGACAATGCCCGCCGGATCGCCAACTTCCTGCGCGGACGTATGGAGCTCGATGTTCGTCCCGACGACGTGTTCATTTCGTGTTATCCACGCTCGGGGACGACCCTCACCCAGTGGATTCTCTACTTGTTGACGCATGACGAGGAGCCGGATCCACCGCACTTGACCCAAGTATCCCCCTGGTTCGAGCGCTCGCTGGCGATTGGCGAGCGGACCGCTGCCGATCTGAACAACTTCCCATCACCACGCATCTTCAAGAGCCATCTCCCACGGCAGTGGCTCCCCGACGGCGCACGCTATATCTACGTCGAACGCGAAGGCCCGGACGTGCTCGTGTCGTACTTCCATTTCTATCGCGCGTACCTCGGGTTCGAAGGGACCCTCGACGAGTTCTACCGACGGTTCATCCTGGGACGCGTGCAATACGGCTCGTGGTTCGACCACATTGCCGGTTGGCGTGAGCGCGCTTCGGACCCCGACGTCCTGATCCTTCGCTACGAAGATCTCCTCAGTGACCGACGCGCGTGCATCGAACGAATCGTCGACTTCCTGGGCTGGGAGCGGAACGAGCAGGTGATCCAACGCGCGGTGACCGAAAGTGGATTCGAACAGATGAAGCGCCGTGAACGGATCTTCGACCATGCGACGGCGCTCCTTCTCGAGCGCGGCGTGAAACCGCAGTCCTTCCTTCGCGCGGGCGAACCCGGGCAAGGTCAGGGCGCCCTGAACGAGGTCCAGGTTCGAGCCTTCAGGGAGACAAGGTCGAAGGGACCCCGGCTCGCGATTCGCGAGCTCGCCGCTTTCCTCCAGTAGTCGACCCGACCGAGACATCGACCACGAACTGAAGGAAACTCTCGGGCGTGCCGGCGTCCTCGCCGGTGAGGTGTCGGTACGCCCGAGCCAGTTTGCCAAGCAAACGGCGATAGCCCTTGGCGGCTGTCGTGCTGGTGTCGGTATAGAGCTTACGCACTGCGTTTTCGCGACTGCCAAGCAGCAAGCGCTCTAGAGGCTCACGACACAGATAGGGGCAAGCCCGCGGGCGGTGCGGATTGAGGGTGCGGCCGCCGATCGTGTAGGCGAAAGTCACCTGGTGACCGAAGCGGTTTGCGTACATCCGATCGAAATAGGTCTCGTCGTAGGTACACGCGGAAAGCGCCCAACCCACTTTCACCCCGGCGCCGCGCTCGCGCATGATCTCTGTCTGCACGAGTTGCTGGGCGACGTAGCCGTTTTCGATTTCGAGTGCTCGCTGCCTGCGCTCGACTTCGGACGCAGGCGCCAACCCGGAGGCGCGACAGACTTCTACTGGAAACCCAAAACGTTCGGTGAGTGCTTCGAGAGGGGCCTGCGCGAGTGACGCGGCGCGATGCACGTCGAGTCGCGGGACCCCCGCATCACATGCATTGCTGTCCGCGATCAAGATGGCGCTCTTGGCATGGCCGAGCTCGCGACGAACCATCTCTTGGGCAAACACGAGAATGAGCACGTCGACAGGAAGACCGCAGCTAGCACTGTCGGTGGCCACGCCTACGCCAAACCAAGTCGAAGTGGCGTTCGCGAGCGCGTCCTGAGCGATCACCGGTGGGTACTGTCGCCGAGCGAAAAGCTCTTGACGGTTGACTAGCGATGCAAGGCGCTCCCCCATTTGTGTCCCAACTTCGTCAGTCATCACGTGTTCGGCCGCGTGGCTTGACCGGCACCCTAGCGGACATGCGACAAGGTCGCAAAACCTTTGAAGATCCGAAAGAAAACGGACAATCGGACCGTAAAGTTGGTGCCGCCTGGTCAGAGAGGCATTCTGTTCTTAACCGGAGCCCTGCTTGAAATCCCTCGCTAGTTTGATGAGCCTGATCGTCCTTTGCGCCTTGACGGTCACCCTTGAGCCGACCCATGCCCAACGGACGCCGTGGACCCGGCGCCTCCGGAGCGACGTGGTGCTGTCGGATAAGCCTGCGCCGCGTAGAGCCGAGGAGGCGGGACCTTTGGATGCGCAGGAGCTGCGTCGTCTCGGTCTCCGGCCCCGGGGCGCTGGCCTGATAGACCTTTCCTTTTGGCCGGACGAGCCGCCCTCGCCAGCCACGGTCTCGCCCGACGAGCTCGCCGCGGCGATGGTCGAGCTCTGCCCCGCAGAGACGACCCCCGAGGACCTGGCGACCTACGCCGCGGCCATCGTTCGGTATGGCCGCGAGTTCGAAGTCGATCCGTGGCTCATGGCTGCACTCGTGTACACCCAAAGCGCGTGCACTAAACAGCTGAACAGCAGTTACGGTACGGGCCTCACCCTGATCAACGTCGGAATGCACCGCCAGCACGTTCGCAAGGGAGTGTATCGATTCGGCGTGTACACCCGCGATGGGTGGCAGCGCAAAGAGCTCGATATCAGCGCTTTTCCGTTCAGTCGGAAGGCCCTCTTGAAGCCCGAGGCCAATCTCTACTTCGCCGCAGCGTTCGTGAGCATGTTCAGCCAACAGTGCCCCCGGATGGATCGAGCCTTCGACTCGGTCCCCCATCGGCATTCGGTTTCGCATTTCGTGTGGGGAGACAGAATCGGGGATACCGGTCCTGAGGATCGCATTCTGACGGCGCGGCGGCGGCTCCTACGGAGTCATGCCGAAACCAGTCGCCATGGTCGGAGACTTCTGGGGATCTCTTTCGTCAGTCCCCTCGATGGGTTCCCACGCATTGCGACGAGCGGCCTCGGAGAGCCACGAGACAACGGCCGGCGCCTGCACCGTGGAATCGACTTCGCCTCCGAAGCGGGAGAGCCCGTCCGAGCAGTTGCCTTGGGCGTGGTGACCTTCGCCGGTGTGGATTGGGAGCGCCGTGCGAACATCGCACTTGAACCGTGGGGCGCCCTGCTCATCCATAAGCGCCACATGGGGCCGAGAGGCCTGTTCGTCGAGGTCGACCACGGGGACGGCGTCGTGAGTCTTTACGCGCACCTCGAGAGCTACGAAGTCCAGGTCGGTCAGGAGATCGAGGCAGGGGAACAACTAGGCGTCGTCGGCCGAACCGGGGTTCACGACTCGGGCGCTCACCTGCACTTCGGCCTCTTCAAAGACGACGAAGTCCTAGACCCACTAGACCACCTGGCAGCATACGTGTTTCCACCGGCGCTCACACGAAGGGGCCAGGCGAACCTCACGAAGCCAAAGAGTAAACGCCGCCCGAAGCACAGACATCAACGCTGGCGCTACTAGGGCGCCTGTCCCCCCGCGCCGCCGGCTCCGCCGGAGCCGCCCGATCCGCCCATTCCGCCGCCGAGGCCCATTTGGTCGATCGGCCACTGTGCGAAGATCGCGGTCACGGCGTTTTCGATGCGCTGCTCGTTGTCGGCGCCGACGTAGTCGATGCCCTGTGCGAGGCCCCAGAAGATCGGCTCTTTCGTAGCGGTGGCAGCAACGGGAATCAGGAGTGACCCGACGTCGAACTCGATGGTCCTCGGTACGACCCACTTGCACGGGTCCCAGTACCAGCCCCAGTAGCCCCACCACCAGCCGCCGACGCAGTCGTAGACGATGCCCTGCTCTTGAGTGACTGCGCCGATGTTGCCCGCCCATAGGTCAGGCTGGTTTTCAGGCGTCACCTCGTCCGGGGGAATGTACGTGTAGCCAAGCCCGGTTGGACCCATGGCTTCGATGATCAGGGCGTTGATCTGCACGATCGCGGCCTCCGCGTCGTCGGGCAAGTCCTCCGGTGGGTCGGGCAAGTCGGGATTGTTCTCGATGGCCTCTTTGGTGACGACGCTGAAGGTCTCGAACTGGGTGAAATCGACCGTCCTGTCCCAATCGACGATGAGGCGCTCGGTCTCGACGGTGTCGTCAGCGCAGCTAAGAGCAAGAAACGAAAAAGCAATGAAGAACGCAAATGGCGAATAACGAAGCATGAAGTACCTCCCCTTAGGACCGCTAGATAGCACGGCTCCGACCCCATCGCACTAGAGCTAGAGGCGCCATTTTGAGGGAGCGATTCGATCGCTATACTGGCTTGATGGAGATGGGAGCGCTCAGGTGAAGCGAGTACGGTTGGGCCGAATCTATGCACATTCGCTGACGTTCCCGGCAGCGCTCGACCAAGTGGGCGAGCTCATCACGCGTGGGAACGGTGGATACGTCGTCACTCCCAACGTCGATCACGTCGTCCAAGCTGAACACAGCGAAGAGCTACGGGCCGCCTACGAAAGCGCAAGCTTGTCGTTGGTCGATGGGCAACCGTTGATGTGGCTATCGAAGTTGATGGGAGAACCCTTCCCGCAAAAGATCTCCGGAAGTGATTTCGTCCCGCAACTGATGGAGATGGCCGCCAAAAACGGTTGGCGTGTATTGTTTCTCGGCGCGGCGGAGGGTGTTGGCACGAAGGCAGCCGAGGTGCTGCGGCGCCGCGAGCCAAACTTGCAGATCGTCGCCACGCTCTCTCCTTCATTTGGCTTCGATGCAGAACCCGAAGAGCGCGCGCAGGTGCTTCACGCGGTGCGCGAAGCGAAGCCCGACCTCGTGGTGATGGCGCTCGGATGCCCGAGGCAAGAGCGCCTCATGCACCGATGGAAAGACGACCTCGCCCCAGCGGTCGCGATCGGAAGCGGCGCGACCTTGGACTTCATCGCGGGCAACGTCTCTCGGTCGCCGGTTTGGATGTCCAACGTTGGGCTCGAGTGGCTGTATCGATTGGTGCGCGAACCGCGGAGGCTCGCCCACCGCTATTTGGTGCGCGATCCCGAGATTCTCAAGGTCGCATGGCAGATGTTAAGGCTTCCCCCGGAGGCCCGAGTCCTCGAAGAGACTCAAACCGGCCGACGCTGGGAGGGGGGCCGAGACGGAGACTGAGACGGGCTGGGCCCGTTGTGGTCGCTTTCTTCGGCGGTCGTTACGATATCCCGTGGCGTACGCGGCGGTGGCGGCACGATGCTTTCCGGCGGCACCGTAGTCCGAAGCATGCGCGTTCCCCACGGGGCGCGCGCGACCATGAACAGCGCCAGCAAAACCAGGACGAGCACGATGCCAGCCAGCCAACGATTGGGCTGGCGCTTCTGGAAGACGGCCCCTTGGCCAACCTCAGGAATGCGTCGTGGCGCAATCTCGAGGCCGTACTCTTCTGCCAGATCGATCATGCGGGTTGCGTGGATCGCAGGGACCCCGGACTCGAGAAATGCCCCAAGCACCGAAGGCGGCATCTCGTCGATCCCCTTGGGCGGACGACGATTGACGCCCGGCGAAAACTTCCGCTTGCCGACTTTGGTGCCCACCGAAACGGTGCCGCCGCCGACGTTCACATAGGCTCGAATCGGACGATCCCCTGCATTCTCGTAGTAGACGCGCATACGCTCTCGGACCCGGTTCTGATCGATGGGAGCGAGCTCGGGAGGGATTTCTTCCGCATTCTCGTTGACGCGGGGTGTTTTCTCCGGTTGGACCGCGCCAATCCCGGGGATTTCGTTTCGCTCGATCGCGCGGTTGAGCAATTTGTGGCCACGCTCGGTGAGACCGATCGCTTCGTCACCGACGCCACCCAACGACGCCGCGACCGACTTGTACGGAAAGACCTCATGCTTCCGAAGGAGCGACTCCATGTCGAGCCACGTGAATCCCGGATTGTTGGCACCCCACTGCGATGCCGCCGTGCTCGAAATGATGATCGGCTCGACCCCGAGCTGATGCATCGCGGAATAGACTGCGATATTCATGGCGGGAAACGACCCGGACAAGCCAACCGCGACGACATCGCCGCTCTTGATGCCCAAGTCCTTGAGCCACTGCACGATGACCGCGGCGAAGTTCGGGTTCACGGTGGTCTGCTTCGAGACGAGGCTGCCGCTTCCGCTCGTGATCGGGGACAACACCTTGCCGATGAGACGGGACCCCGTGGGGTCGGTCTTGGCGAGATACGGCAAACCGCGCTTCTCCGAGGCATCGCGGATCACGTCCATCGCCTCTTTTGCCGTGCGGGCGGCGAGTGTCTTCTCGGCGTAGTGTGGCTGCCGCTCTTCCGAAGGAAAGCGCTCAACTGCGACCAGGCCGGTGATCGCCAAGGCGGCCACCAGCGCGCGCTGGACCTGGGAGGCGCCCTCGGGCTTCCAATACATCCCCCTCATATCGCGATGTCTCCGATGAATACGACGAGCAACATTCGAACGATGATCGCCGCGGTGATGAGGCTCAAGGTCGTTTCGAGCACGCCCTGACGTTGGTACCAAATCGCGATGAGCCCCGGGATGATGTACCCGATCACCGCCGCCTCGGAAAACGGGGTGATTTGGCTTCCGAGCCACCACCGAAACCCCATACCTACTAGATAACCAACCAGAATCGTCAGCACGGTACGTCTACGGCCATAGACAATCGCGACCTGCGAGAGGCTCTTGAGGATGCCAAACGTCATGAGCGCGGCAAGCAATGTGAGGGCTACGTCGGTAGGCTTGTTCGCATAGAGCGCGATGTAGCCCGGAACGACCATGCCGCCAGCTGCAAGGCCAAAGAGCTCCCCATAGAGAAGACTCGCCGCGAGGCCGAGCCCGATGGACAAAGATAGTAACTCAAACTCCGGCATGATCCGCCCCCCGATTGGCAAAGTATTCCGCCAACGCCAACCCCGGCCCCGCGATGTTCCCGAGCCCCATGACCAGGGCTGAAGATTCGGCGAGACCGAGCAGAATCTCAAAAATGTCGGCCGGGTGTGCTCGGTCGACGAAAACCAGTCGAGTGGGGTCGAGCCCACTCTTGACCGCCGCGCGCGCGAAAATGTACTGGCCCGTGCCGAGCAGCACCACTTCATCGGCCTGCGTCCAGCCGCCATAGGACTCGCCGAGCTGCTGAGATCGGTCGGCACGATCCGCGCGACAATTGAAGACCGCGATCCGCTTCTTGAGGTCGCGGTGCCGCTTCAGCGATTGTTCCCAGATGTACCTCGTCGAGATCGGATCGTTTGCAGCAAAACCGTTCACAAACACGAGCTGCCTACCGAAGAACTCGACGCTCGACTCGGTCATCGCGCCGGGGTCGGGCTTAGCGCGCCACATCCCTCGAAGAGCCGTCTCGGCGTCAACCCCCAACTCTTCGCACGTGGCCAAGGCCAGCTGGACGTTCTCCCGATGCTCCAGATAGGAAAAGGACTCCATGTCCAGGTTCGACAAGGTACGGTCGATGTCCTGGGCGGCGCGGAATCTCGAGCCACGATCGTCGGCGACCCTTTGGAACAACGGACGGTGTTTCTTTTCGGCAGTGAGAAACACCCCGTTGAACGGTACGGTCCCTGCCAGCGCGCGGGCAACATCATCTTCGGTGGGGCCCATCACATCGAGGTGGTCCGGGCGCGCGTTCGTGATCACGCCGTGGGTCGCCCGGATGAGCTTCGCCTCGGAAAGCCATTGGAGCTGAGGCTGGAGCGCCATGCACTCGACGACCAGAGCCTCTGCGCGCTGGGCGGCAGCCATGGTGACCGCCTGCTTCTGTTCGATGATGTTGGCGCCGCCAGGCCGATAGACCGGCACTTCCCGTCCGTTCGGAAGAATGAACCGGGGCACGGTTCCCGTCGTCTTGGCGACGCACCGAACTCCCGCCTCGCGAAGCCCAGCGACGATCAGGCGCGTGACGCTGGTCTTTCCGCGCGTCCCGTTGACGTGGATCCGGATGGGTATCCTAGCCAAACGCCCGCGATGCAGGATGAACTCCACCACGCCGAGGAGCGCGAGCAACCCGGAGGTCGATAGGATGATGAGAATCTCTTTCGTCACCTGGACGTCCCCTGTTTCACGGCCGAAGCCCCCGAATGGCGAGCGGTGTACCAGCTAGCTGCACCGCAGCAACCCTGCCCTTTATCGCTTTGTTCTGGTCTCAGGTCTCGTTTTCTGACCATTTCACAAGGGGATCAGTGTCGAACAAAAAATAACCCTAAGAGCTGCTTAGAATTGTAATGAAGTGTCGACATTAGCCGACATTTATACCCCTAAGGAGCAATATCCAACCTCAGCGGTACCCATTGGTGAGCTAAACGGCGCCGATGGCTTCCAGGTGTTGGCAGGTGCGTTCGATGCCTTCGTCGATGCTGACGGAAGGGTTGTAGCCGAGGTCGCGGCGGGCTTTTTCGATGCTGAAGTAGTGGTGGGTGCACATGTAGCGAATCGCGAAGCGCGTGAGGCCGTCTTCCGCGTCCAATGTGCCGCCCTTGAGTGTGTCGATGCCCTCTTTCACGGCGGCGATCGCATAGACCAACGACTTCGGTGCGCGATATTTGATCGGGGGGAAGCCGAGGCGCGCTGCGACCTTCCGAATGAAGTCCCAAAACGGCATCGGTTCGCCGTTGGTGATGAAATAGGCCTCCCCAGCGGCCACGCTTTGAGCTCCATCGTTCGCCAGCGCTTCGTCGGCGAGGACCACCGCGTCGATGAGGTTGCTCACGTAGGTGTAGTCCGAAAGCCAAACGCCGCGGCCCACCTGAACGCGCAGCCGTCCCGACCGTGCTTGGTTGAGCAAGGCCGGCATGAAGCGCCGGTCGCCCGGCCCGAAGACGACGTGTGGCCTGAGCGCGGTGGTTGCCACTCCGCTGTTTCCGTTCTCGGCGAGCACGTACTTCTCCGCGGCGATCTTGCTGTCGGCGTAGGGGGCTTGCGAGACCGATGAGTACGGCAAGCTCTCATCGCCGTTCTCGATGTCTTTCCCCTCGTAGACGACGCTTCCAGAGCTGATGTACACGAACCGCTTGACGCCCCGCTGTTGGGCAGCCCGGAGCATGTTCTCGGTGCCACCGAGGTTCACCGCCCATACCACGTCCTTCTTGTTTTGCTTGGTATGGACGATCGAGGCGTTGTGAATGATCGTATCGACGCCCTTGCAAGCCTCCATGACAGCGGCCGCGTCGGTGATGTCGATGCGACGGTAGTCGACCCCCTCGACGGGACACTCCGGGGTCAAGTCGATTGCGATGACTTGGTCGCCGCGGGCCTCGAGCGCGCGAGCAATCTCTGCGCCGACGAACCCGCAGGCGCCCGTAACCAAACTGACGGTCATGGTCTACTCCACCGTGCCGAAGATGATGTCGGGCAACGGCGTAATCGACGCATAGTTGCCGGAAATCATGCTGTGGTGGTGCCGGTCGTGCTTTGCCGCAAGGATCCCCAAAACCTTGACGGGGAAGTGCGGGATATCGACGCCAGCATGATTGAGGATGTTGAACGCGGTGTACGTGATGAACAGGACGGCGAGCGTGTAGATGTGCACGCCGCCGACGAGCGCCACCGACCCGAAGAACAACGAGAGGCCCATGAAGGTCTCCACTGGGTGGAGGAGTAGACTGTCGATGACTCGAGGATTCCGAGCTGCGTGATGCACCGAGTGAACGCCGCGGAGGATCTTCCACTCGTGGAAGGGGTAGCGGTGCATGAAGTAGTACCCGAAGTCGTAAATCAAAATGACCGTCACAGTTTCGAGCACGAAGCGCCAGGCCGGGATGGCATGGTCGTAGTAGAGGTAGTCGCCCAGGCCATACATCGCGCTGAAGATGAGCGCGATCGATACTGTGGTGTTCAAAACGACCCTCCAACCGAGCTCGCGGCCGCTCACCGAACGGTGTGGATCGTCGCTGATCAAGAACTCCTCTGCGCGCTTCGACCGGTATGCGTACAGGAGCAGAGCGATCGCGAGGCCCGCAGAAGCGTAGCTTCCTAGAATGAGGATGAGGACCTTCATGTCGATGCCTGTGAGCTCATTGTAAACCTAATGGACCAATCTGAGAACGAATGTGCCCGCAACCATGAAGGCGAACACGGCGGCTGCCGCCAGCTGGGACGCGCGCTTGCTGTAGGAGGACTTCACGGCAGATGCCGTGCGAAACGACGTGGAATCGGCGTCGAGCTCGAGCGGCTCGCTGCTCGCAGGGACACTCTGGCAGAGAAGCGCCACACCCCTGGTGATATCTCGCTCAGAAAGCGCCTCGTGCGTACGCATGTGAACTTGGCCAGTGCTCACATGGGCCATGCATGAGCCACAGAAACCAGACACACACGAATGCGCGGGATTCAAGCCCACCGCCTGGGCGCACTCGAGCAAGGTCTCGCCCCGCACGTAGGGAATCGACCTCGAGCGGCCGTTGAGCCAAAGGCTGAAAGTGTCCGGTGCCTCGAACGACTCGACGTCCAGTGGGCTGCTCTGCGCCCGATCGGGATCAATCGGTGAGACAAACCGCTCGATGTAGACCAGCTCTTCGTGGACCCCTGCTTCGGCGAGCGTATTCTCGATGAGCTCCATGAAGGGCTCGGGACCGCAGATGTAAAACTCTGCGATATCGGTGTCGTGCAAATGCCGGCGAACGCCGTCGCACGTGAGATACCCGCTGTCGGAATCGTAGTGGTGGTGCACGACCAGGCGTTCCGAGTGCTCGCGGGCGAGGCGGTCGATCTGCTCTCTGTAGACGACCGAATCGTGGTCTTGGTTCGCGTAGACGAGTGTGATCGAGCGTTTGGTAGTGGTCAGCGTGCTCTTGAGGAGCGAAATGATCGGTGTAATCCCGCTCCCAGCTGCGAGCAGAAACAATGGAGCGCCGGAGCGAGTCTCGGGCTTGAGCACGAAGCGCCCCTCCGGCACGCTTGCCCGGACCGTGTCGCCAACGCTGAGATTGTCGTTCATCCAGTTCGAGACGCGACCGCCTTCGACTCGTTTGACCCCGATTTTCAGGGTTTCGCCGAGGTCCGGACAGCTCGATAGCGAGTAGCACCGGGTGACTTTGAAGCCTTCCCATGGAAGCTCGAAGGTGAGGTGCTGGCCGGCCTTGTAGCGGTACGCCTCGCGCAGCTCGAGAGGGACGGTCAGCTCGAACGAGGTGCAATCTGCGGTCTCTCGGATCACTCCCGAAATCTCGAGCTCGTGAAACTCGACACTCACGACGCCTCTCCTAGGCCCGCAGATTCGAGCACCGACGCGAGGCGCTCCGGCTTGCAGTAGCTCCGAAGCATGTGTCGGATCGCAGCATCGGCGACTCGCTCGGGATCTTCTTCTGCGCCGCGATCCATCCACATTGCAAGCCTGACCTGTTGGGAGGCGATCACGATTCTCGACATCAGCTCGGGGTCGTCATCGATCAGGTAGCCGTCCTCGATGCAACGACGAAGTATGTTGGCGAAAAGCTGCAAGCCTGCGCCGAGCGCCTCGACCTGCTCGGGGCTCCGCAGAAGCTCGATGGTCGACCATGCGGTGACCTCTTTGAGTTGCATTCGCAGGAAGTCGCGACGCTTCATGAAGAACGCGAGCTGCATTCTGGTTCCCGCGATGAGCATGTCGATCGAAGGGGCGTCCTCTTCGGTGATCCCTTGGGCAAGCGCCATGACCTCGCTCAGCCGGCGGCGATTGACGGCTCGGTAGATCTCCCACTTGGACTCGAAGACACTGTAGAGCGTGGTCAGCGATACCCCGGCCTCGGCCGCGACCCGCTGGACCTTGGTCGCCTCGTAGCCTACGTCCCCGAACACCCGCTCGGCGGCATCGAGGACGGCTTCGCGATAGAGCTCCCGCTTCTTATCCTTGAGGTTTTCCTGGGCTTTTGCGACTGTTTGCGCCGTTGGCATCACGATTCAGAATGATAGTAGGGAAAACCAGAATGTCAATTCCGAAACCATAACCCGGAGAACGACGATGTCTGATGAGATCACCCAGAGCCAGGCACTTTGGAACCGATTCGCCGATCAACTCAAAGAGATCGGGAGCAAGATCGTTGGCCCGACGGGTGCAAAAGGGCCGCGAGAGCGCGCTGAGGGTTTTCGCTATCTCGCGGCATTGATCACAGCGGCGCAGGAGCTCGAAATGGAAGTGGACCGAGCCCATCCGAGGCTCACACGGATGTTCACGCCGATGCGAAGCTTCATCGCAGACGGAACAGACACGCTCTATCACGAAGCTAAGCTCGACGATTCACGTTCCTATGAGTGCACGGTGCGGCGTGGCGACGACCTCTTCTTCTCGATCGTAGTCTATGCGAGCGACGACGAGGGCATGCGCGAGATGGTCAGTTTTCTAGTTGACGAAGCCATCTCCTTCGAGGGCAAAGAGGGAGACCAGGTCGCCACGATCCATATCAGCGCCGAACGTCCGGAGGGCGCGAAGAACTGGCTCGAGCTCAAGGGAAAGAAGCCGTTCATCCTCACACGTCAGTACTTCCCCGAGTCCGTGACCGAGGTCGACGATGGGAAGTACCGCGCAGCCTCGATGGCGATTCGGTGCCTCGATGGCGCACCCGTCCCTGGCGCGTACCGCCCAGACGATCTTTCGAAGGGGCTCGATCGCATCGTCGCCTTCATGCACGACACCGTCGACGCCGCCCTCGGAATCTCGGCGTTCGTAGCGCTCAACATGATCGAATACGACCAAGACGCCGTGAACCCGACCCGGATCGGCGCAGACGGGAATCTCATCCTCGACGAGGAGCGCAACGACGAATACACGGCGGACGAGATCGCCGACATGGTCGACCCCAAAGTGGTGGCCAACAATCTGCCCGGACCCGGCATCGGGTATATCGGCGCGTCGTTCAAGCTCGCCGACGATGAGGCGATCTTGATCGAGGGCAAGAACGTTCCATGCCGCTACTGGTCCTGCCAACTATTCAACCACTTCCTGCAGTCGGGCGACTACCGGTATCACACCGTGTCGCTCAACAACCGGCAAGTGCACTTCAACGAAGACGGCTCATTTCGCATTTACGCGAGCCGCAAAAACCCCGGGGTCAAGAACTGGCTCGATACCGAAGGACACAGGCGAGGCCAAGTCGTACTTCGAATCCTACTGGCAGAGACCGACATGGACTCCGAACTATCGGTCATCAAGATCGCAGATATACCGAAGAGCGAATTTCTATAGAG
>CAXMND010000054.1:0-12502 GCA_964194675.1 uncultured Coxiellaceae bacterium
GACACCAGCGAACACGAGCACGAATACAACCGTACACGACAACATGCCCTTTACCATGACCTACCTCGCTCTTTGGGAAAGACGGTGATGCCACAAAGCGGACGAAAACAGAAGCGTATTCAACGGGTTGTCGATCTACGCCGTTTGGGCTGCCCACGATGGGTCTTCGACGAGCTGCTCGACGACCGAGATGTCTTCCTGGTTCTTGAGCAACACACCCAGTGTCTGCTGAATCTCCGGCGCCTCGAGCTCGGCGACGCCGAGGTGCATCAGCGCCTCTGCCCAATCGAGAGTCTCGGCGACGCCAGGCGGTTTGAGAAGGTCCTCGTGGCGCAGCTTCTGGATCAACGCAACCACTTGGCGCTGCACGTGCTCGGAGAGGCGCGGCACCTTCATCGACACGATCGAAAGCTCCTTGTCGAAGCTCGGATAGTCGATCCAGCAGTAGATGCAGCGCCGCTTGAGCGCATCGTGGATCTCGCGGGTGCGGTTCGAGGTGAGCACGACGATCGGCCGGTGAACCGCCTCGATCGTGCCGAGCTCCGGGATGGTGACCTGAAAGTCCGCGAGGAGCTCGAGGAGAAAGCTCTCGAACTCGTCGTCGGCTCGATCGATTTCGTCGATCAGCAAGACCGCCGACTTGTCGCGCTTCGGGTCGATGGCCTGGAGCAACGGACGCTTCAACAGATATTCGTCTGAGTAGATTTCGCCGAGGTCTTCCTTCTGCCCTGCTTGCAAGCGCAAAAGCTGCCGTTGGTAGTTCCACTCGTAGAGCGCATGATGAACGTCGAGCCCTTCGTAACACTGCAATCGAATGAGCTCCGTCTGAAACGCCCTACTCAAGACCCGAGCGACTTCGGTCTTCCCCACGCCGGGAGCCCCCTCCAAAAACAGCGGCCGCTGCATCTTCAGCGCCAGAAACAGGCTCATCGAAAGGCTGGGATCGGACACATAGCCCTGGTCGTGCAGGGTCTTCGTCACGTCTTCGAGGGAATCGAGCCTCATCAGCGAGGACTCTAACGCCGGTCTGCGACAAGCGGTAGACCTAGAATTTCACCGCTCACCGAGGCGCCGTCCGGCCTTCCCACCAGGAGACGAACGCCTTAGGGTTTCCGGGTTGCCATGAAGTTCGGCGAGGTCGGTATCGAGGCAGACGGGTTGGAGGGCGCGATTCTCGCCCACACCCTACGTCTCGGTAACGGAGCTGGCGCCGTCAAGAAGGGAGCCGTCCTCACGGCGACGGACGTCGAGAGACTACGCAACGCTGGTTACGAGCAGATCATGGTAGCCCAGCTAGAGCCGGGCGACGTACACGAAGACGACGCGGCCGCAAGATTGGCCGCCCACTTCGTCAGTCCGTCCGTGACGGCGTCCGAGGCGAGCACGGGGCGGTGCAATCTTCTCGCAAAGGGTTCAGGGCTGGTGATGGTCGACCGGGATCGAATCGACGCGGGCAATCACATCTCCGAATCGATCACAATCGCAACGTTGCCCGCTTACTCCTTGGTCCCGCCCAGCGCGATGATCGCGACCGTCAAGGTCATCACCTTCGCCGTTTCCGAAAGCGATCTCCGAGCATGGGCGGATGTCTTTTCAGGCGAGCCCGCCTTGCGCGTCGCCCCGCTCGCGAGTTTCGATGCCGGCCTCGTGCTCACCGAGCTTCCGGGGGTGAGCCAAACCTTGCTCGAACGGGCCAGTCGAGCACAGCGGGCCCGCTTGAGCGCCCTTGGCTCCCGGGTACGTCGGGAAGTCCGTTGCGAGCATTCCACCGACGCGGTGGCCCGAGCGATCGCCACCCTGCGTGAAGAAGGTTGCAACCCGATCTTGTTGCTGGGCGCCTCTGCGATCGTCGATCGCGGAGACGTCATACCCTCTGGGTTACAAAAGGCGGGCGGTGAGGTCGTTCACCTGGGGATGCCGGTCGACCCAGGGAACCTTCTGATGGTTGGGACACTTGACGAGAGCACTGTGTTCGGTCTGCCGGGCTGCGCCCGCTCTCTCAATCCAAGTGGGTTCGACCATGTGCTAAGGCGATTCTTCATCGGCGAGCCCGTCGATTCTACGCTCATCAGTGGCCTCGGGGTAGGCGGGCTGCTCAAAGAGATCCCCGGCCGACCGATGCCTCGAAACCTCAGCAGTCCGAAGGGTGCCAGCAAGAACATCGTCGCGGTCGTTCTCGCCGCGGGGGCGTCGCGTCGCATGAGCCAGGCCAACAAGCTGAC
The DNA here is from genome assembly GCA_964194675.1 of uncultured Coxiellaceae bacterium. GTDB lineage: Bacteria > Myxococcota_A > Polyangia > Polyangiales > Houyiibacteriaceae > SG8-38. Next base: position 2,223 of record CAXMND010000054.1, read on the forward strand.
TATTCCCGTGGATGGCACACCCATGGTCGCCCGGGTGGTCGATGCCCTCCAAGAGAGCGGCATAGACGAAGTCATCGTGGTCACGGGTCACGCTCCCGAAGAGATCCAGGCCGCACTTGGGGACCGCGAGGTCGAGCTGGTACACAACCCCGACTACGAAGAAGGGATGGGTTCGTCCGTGCGCACTGGCGTCTCGGCTGTCGCAGACGACGTCGATGGCGTGCTTATCGCCCTCGGAGATATGCCGTGGGTCGGCACGGACGTGATCGGTCGACTGCTCGATGCGTTCAGCCCAGACGGGGACCTCAGCATCTACATCCCGATGTTCGGCCGAAAGCGTGGTAACCCGGTCCTGTGGGGGTCGCGCCACTTCCCCGAGCTGCGACAGCTGTCCGGCGACGTTGGCGGCAAGGCGCTTTTTCACGGCCACGCGGCAGCGATCTGTTACGTCGACGTCGAAAGCGCGGCCGTGAACATCGACGTCGACACGCCCGAGGCCCTCCACGAGCTGGGAATCGACGGACCCGACGATTGAGGGAGGGGTTTTCGTCCCGTCCGCGCTGCGATAAGGTGCCCTATGCGGTCGCCGAGTAGCTGGTTTTGGCGCGTTGCGTTGGCGGTCTTCGCTTTCGGGCTTGCGCTCTACGCGTTTCGGAACGGGGTCGTCGTCTCGGATAGGCCGGAAGTGTTGGGCGCAGGGATCCTGACGCATGTCTACTACTCGCTCGGATTGTTCGTGCTGGGTGGCCTCGACCTCGGCGTTCCCACCGATGGTCCGGCAGGTGCGCGAGCCGTGTTGTGGCTCGCGTACTTCCTGGCCCCTTTGGTGACGGCTGGGGTATTGGTGGAAGGCGCGCTTCGGCTGCTCCGCCCCGGTTGGATCCAACGACAAGCGCTCCGCGATCACATCATCGTCGTTGGAGTAGGTCGACTCGGTGAGCTCTTCCTCGAAAGTCTCTATGCGGTCGAGAAGAACCCACGCGTGCTCTTGGTCGACACGCAGGAAAGCGAACGACTTCTGGCGAAAGCGCGAACCCAGTATGGCGCGCCCTACGTCTGCGCGGACATCCGAAACGTTTCGACCTTGGATATGCTCGCCTTGGATCGAGCCAAAGGCGTCGCTCTACTGACGGGCGACGATCTGGTCAATCTCGAGGCGGCTTGGGCGGTGCTCGAGGCCGAGCCCAACATGTCGATCGTCGCGCATATCGATGACATGCGAATGAAGCGAGAGATGGACCGGTTGATGGGCGACACCGAGGGGCAACGAATCCGAGCCTTCAACATGCATCACATGGCCGCGGAACGATTGTACGAACAGCATCTCGCCCCGCGCTTCCAAAAAACCGCGGCGCTCGATGCTGTAGTGCTCGTCGGGTTCGGCCGCTTCGGTCAGACGATGCTGGAACACTTACGGCGCGAAGCGAGCGATGAGCTCGAACGGGTGGTGGTCGTCGACAGGACCGCCAAGAACGCCGTGGCAGCCTTCAACATGCAGACCCAAGAAACTGCCTTTCCCGTCGACGTCGTCGATGGCGACGCCGAAGACCCCACGGTCTGGGACCAGCTCGATGCTCTGCTCAAGGACGTCGCCCATCCGCCGGTTTTCATCTTTGGCACCGACAGCGACTCCTTGAACTTTCGCTTGGCGATGTTGCTGCGAAAGCGCTCGCGGAGTCTCGAGATCTTCGTCCGCTGCTTCCACGAGTCCCGCTTCTCGGCGCAGATCTCGGAGCACTACCGTATCCACGTGATGGCGCTCGAGCAAATGATGCACGAGGCCCTCGAAGAACAGCAAAAGGAGTGGTTCGCTTGACGCTCAGAATCCAGCGCCGCTCCGCCTGAGGCACGTGTCTCCGTTTGGGCGCGACGTCGGCTTTTCAGCTACGATCGAACCGATGGGCCATGGGCACTCGCACGGCGGGCCGACGGAGCAGGCGGCCGGGAATCGCAGACGCCTCGCGATCGCCCTCATCCTCACGGCGATCTACATGGTCGCCGAGGTAGTCGGTGGGTATCTGTCCAATTCATTGGCCCTCCTCGCGGACGCCGGGCACATGTTCTCGGACGTGGCCGCGCTCGGGCTGTCGCTTGCGGCGGTCGGGTGGTCGCAGCGACCGGCAACCAGGCAGCGCACGTATGGCTTCCATCGCGCCGAGATCGTAGCGGCCCTCATCAATGGGGCTGCGCTCCTTGTGGTTGCGGTGCTGATCGCGTTCGAGGCATGGGAACGCCTGTCGAAGCCGGAGAGCGTCGATGCGAACTTGATGGTGACCATCGCAACGGGCGGGCTCGTCATCAACCTGATCAATCTCAAGGTCCTCAGCGGCGGCAGAAACGACAATCTCAACATCAAAGGCGCGTGGCTTCACGTCATGGCAGACGCGCTTGGCAGCATCGGTGCCATCGCGGCAGGCGTTTCGATCATGTTCTTCGGCTGGGAGTGGGCCGACCCGGTCGCCTCGCTCCTTATCACCGCACTCGTCGTATTTTCGGCATGGGGATTGCTCCGTGAAACACTCGACGTCCTAATGCAGAGTGTCCCGAAACACATCGCTCTCGGGGACGTGATCGAGGCGCTCGAAGAGCATCCTGGCGTCGTCGATGTGCACGACTTGCACATCTGGTCCCTCACGACTGGCCGACACATCTGCACCGCCCACTTGGTGGTCGATGAACGGGCCAGTCCGCAGGTGGTTGTCAACGCGGCGCGGAAGCTGCTCTCGGAGCGTTTCGATATCCACCACACCACCATCCAGGTGGAGAGCAGCGACTCACGGATCTCGTGCAACCCCTGCGATCCACCGACGAGGGTGGCGAGTTAATTCCGCTCGTCTCCGACGGACTAGCGACGCCGATTGATCACTCGACCGTGGTGATAGTGCTTGAGCGCGGGCCACGCTGATTGGAGCGGCACGTGATCTCGGCATAGGTGGATCGGAACGTTTGACTCCAGCGCTTCTGGGTGCGTGATTCGAGCAACTTCGACCGGCGCCTCGCAGAACGTAGCGAGCTCGTCGTCGGAAACCCCAACCACGACGAGCGGCCCGGGTCTCGATGGATCCCATCCCCACAAATGATGAGTCATGTGTCCGGAGGTCGCGCGCGGAAGGCCATGAGCTGAGCCATGGAGATTCAACGCAGAGGCTTGTCCGTAGTTCGCCGTGAAGATCGTCGCGGTCTCCCGCTCCTCCGGCGTCAGGCCCTCGAATACCCGCCCGAGGGTCGCGGCTTGCTCGGCCCACCCGACCTCGTCGTGCATGTCGTGCGTCAGATCCATGGGTCGGACGACCCACCCAAGGGTCCGCTGGAGGGCCGCGTCCACTCGCGAGAGCTCGAAAACAGGAAGAGTGATCGCCCCGAGCGCGAGGCCGGACAGGATCAGCGCTCCGGTAAACGCCGCACGCAGAGCATGGCGTGCCTCGAACCAGCGCCCGAGCCAAGCTCCGCCCGCCGCGAACACCATCGGATAGGCGGGCGCTGAATAATACGGCTTCGCGTGGGTCACGGTGAGCACGACGAAGACGACCATGAACAGCCACCCGAACAGCCGATAGCGCTTCCCGGCATCCGTAAAGAAGTAGATCAGCCCGCAAATCCAGATCGGCAGCGCGAGCGGGCCCATGTAGAGGATCTGACCCGCAACAAACAGGATACGTGGGATTCCCGCGAGGGTCGTCTCACGCATATCTTGGATGAATTCGACGGTCGGCCACCCATGTTGGGCTTGCCAGACCAGGTTGGGCGCAAAGATCAGAAACGCGATTGCGGCACCCAGCCAGGGCCACTTGGTCTTCAGGTCCGCACGAAGCGGCGTCGCGAGAAGGCCCACACCAACACCGAGTCCCCAAAGGAGCATCGTGTGCTTGTTCATGAGGCCGAGGCCGACGACCCCGCCGATGAGCAGCCAGCGCCTTCGATCGGCGCCGTCGATGAGATCGGCGATCAAGAGCGCTGCCACGGTCCAAAACACCGGCTCGAATGCCGGAAGGTCGAGCATCCCGTGCATGCGGAGATAGGCGGGGGCGAAGAGGACGGCGAGGCCCGCCAGCGCTTGGCCGTACACATTTGCGCCAAAGCGACGCGCAAGCCGGATAGTGAGCCAGACGGTTGCTGCGCCGGCGAGGATCGAGGGCAAACGTAGCATCAGGAGGCTGTCGCCGAAGAGCGCTGTCGAGAGCCCCGCCAGCCAGGGCACGAACGGAGCATGGTCTACGTATCCAAACGCGAGGTTCTTCCCGCAGTCGATGAAATAGTACTCGTCGCGATGTCGGCCGTATCGGGTGGCCAGGGCCAAATGGATCCCGAGCTTCGCGACCACCAGGACCACGATCACGAACGCCTCCACAGAGAGGCTTCGCCGATCTTTGATTGGACCTCGCGCTGTGCTTGCGTCACTCATGCGCTGAGTACTTAGCGGGTGGCTCGGATCACTCCGCTGTTTCGAAGGTCGAGGCCCTCTAAAGAACCTGAAATTGCTCGTAAAACGTTGGATACCGCCGAGGGGTCCGCGATCGGATTGATCACGCAAACGTCGATCCCCGCCTCGGCGTAGGCCCGAACTCGTGCGCACACGGTGTCCTTCGTCCCCACGATCGCCATCGCGTCGCAGAGCCTATCGGTGACCCCCGCTGCCACGCCAGCCCTATCGCCTTTTGCGAATGCCTCACGAATCTGCCGGGCCTCATCTTCGAAGCCGATCCACTCGAAGCACTTGTTGTACCCCGGTGTTGCGGCGTAGGCGCCAAACACGGTTCGGATCAAGTTCCGCCCCATCGATGGATCGTCGACCAGGACGACATGAAGGCGTGCAACGACTTCGATCGCGTTGGGGTCACGCCCCGCTTCCTCCGCGCCCGCACGCACCTCATGGAGCACCTGAGGAAGCGCGGACTCGGGAACCATATTGAGGCAAATGCCGTCACAAAGCGCACCGGTGAGCCGCAGCATCCCCTTGTTGAGCGCCCCGAGATAGATCGGAACCTCGCCAACGACCGCCCCTCCGAGCCTGAAGTTCTTGACCGACAGAGTTTTTCCCTCGTAGGTCGTCTTCGCACCGCTCAGCATCTGGCGCAGCACTTCGACGTGCTCGCGCATGCGGGTCAGCGGCTGATCGTAGGGCTGACCGCCCCAATCACGCACGATGTTCGGCGACGAAAGACCGATGCCAAGAATGAAGTTGCCTTGTGTCATTTGGCTCAAGGTCATCGCAGCCATCGCATGCATCATTGGGGTGCGGGTTTGCGCGGGCACGATCGCTGTGCCGATCCGCATCCCAGGCGCACCCAGCGCCACCGCGCCAGCTAGCGCGTACGAATCGCCCCCGTTGACCTCGGCCATCCAGGTCTCTTCGTAGCCAAGATCCCGCGCAGTCTGCGCAAGCTCGACGACCTTATCAGCGCTCCCGGTCGGCAGCGTGATGCCCAATCGAACATTTTTCTCGGTGCGCTCCATGACGGCCGACTCTAGTACACCCGGAAGCGTTTGGGGAGGACGACGCACTCGTCGTTATGACGACTTTTCGGCGGCTTTCCGTAGCCTCCGGCGTTCGGCAGCTTCATCAGCTAGTCGTTTGTCTTCGTCGGTTTCGAGTAGGAGCGGCGGTACGGGCGACGGCTTTCCGTCGTCCCCGATGTTAACGAAAGTCGCGCGGGCATCGGCACATAGCGCACGCTCCCCCGTTTGTGCGTGTTCACGCTCGACGCGGACGCCGATCTCCATCGAGCTCGTAAAGGCTGCATTGAGGCGCGCGGTCAGACGTACCACGTCGCCCATCTTGATCGGTGCCTTGAACTCGAGCTCATCGACACGCGCAGTGACCGACACGCGTCCGCAGTGCCGCTTGGCGGCTATGGAGCTGCAGATATCAATCCAGCTCATGATCACGCCGCCAAATGCAGTGCCAATTGCATTGGTGTGCTGCGGTAGCACGAGCTCGGTCATCTCGGTGAACGAATCGGAGGGACGCTTCGCTTTCATCCGCGGAGCATACCCGTTCCTCGACCTCATCGCTCAAGAAAGCAAGTCGAAGCGGTCGCAATAGTCGGCAAAGCGTTCCTGGATGGCCGCAGAATCGAGACCGAAACCCTCCGCGTCATGCACGTGGCGCGGGCTCGACTTTTCGCGCTTGGCGCGAACGTACGCTTCCATCGCTGCGCTCGCGTCTTCGGTGAGCTCCATCCCGAGCTCCCGGTAAGCGGTCGCAATGGTCCCCACCGGATCCCGACCCAGATCCGGCGAACGAATGTGGGCGACGCGGTTCGCCGGCAGCTTGTCCACGGTGGCGACCGCGGGCTCGAGCATTCGCATCAAGTAGCTGTTCGGAAGCTCCTGGCCGAGGGCCTTGGCATCAACGTCAGTGCTGAACACCGAACGGGTGTACGCATGAAGGCTGCAGATCGAGCTCAGCGTGTCGACCGGGTTCCGATGGATGAAAACGAAGCGCGCACGCGGAAAAATCTGGGTAATCGTGTCGACGAAGAACGTATGCGTCGGATCCTTGAGGACGAATCGCTTCCCAGATGGCCTATGGTGGTGGATCAACTGTAGTTGCCGGAGATAGTGGCGGTAGGCGATCCGAGAATCTTGCACGAGAAGCCAATCGACGTAGGCGGGCACGTGATATTGGACGTTGAACTGGAGTGTGCGGAACACGTTCGTGAAAAGCCCGCGACACTCGTCGGTCTGATCAGCGTCCATGGGATGGATCGCTCTGATGTTGGGGGACAGGATATTAGCAAGACCAAGGTTAAAGGCGAGCTTTCGTCGTCGGGGTTGGGGGCCCTCTGGTGTATACACCGGGTCGAAACTCTCCCAATGCGGCAGAGTCCGGCTGTCGGGATCTTGTGCGAGGAGTCTGTGAAGAAACGTAGTCCCACTTCGGAAGAGCCCAAGCACGAACACCGGAGACGGCAGCTCGATGCTTTCGACTCCCGGAGTATCCCGCAGCGCCTTCTCCACTCCGAGGTGCGTCGTCGCCATGCGCGTGCAGTCGATCCGCGCGGCGATCTTGCCGATGAAGTTGAGCGCGGCGTCTTCGTTGAGCGACTCGACGAGCGCATGAAGCGCAGCTTGCGTGTCCGGCGTGGGATCACCGGCATCTGGTTGCCGTCGTTGCGCGATCTCCCAGTATCGGGCGGCGTCAGGACGACCCAATGGCTCGAGCGAGCCGCCCACACGGTTGACCGCTCGAACCCACCAAGAGTGCGACTGACGCGCCTGCGTGAATTGTGGGACGAAGATCTCTGGCACGGGAGCTCGAATCGGCGCCGGAAGCGCGAGCGCAAGTGGAGCTGGGGGATTCGCGGATTGCCGACTCATGGCGAGCAGGGCCTACGAAACCACGTTTGCCCGTTCCCATGTAGTTTTCCGCTGCACCATAGGCTCCCCCTTGCCGCTTGTCACCGTGCTGGGCCACCTGCGATCTGATACAGGACCGGCCCATTGGTAGGAGGCGGTATGTTTAGATCCTTGGTTTATGTAGCAACTTTGAGCATCGCAGTCGTCGGATGCGGCGACGACTCGAACGGAATCGGTGGATCCGCTGGCGCTGGCGGCACATCGGGAATCGGCGGCACGGCCGGCATGGGCGGCCGGTGGCACGGGCGGCCTTGCTGGCACCGCGTGTCTCGATGACATCGGCATCGTCGGGGACATCGAAGCCATAAACGCGCTCGTCCCCGAGCAATGCGTTATCTGCAGAGGCTGCTTCTTCATGGAAGTCGCTCCATGCGTAGCCGAGTGCCTCGAAGAAGAGGTGGGGCTTCCGCAGGACTTCGGCCTCTGCGTCGGCCTCGTGACCGAGTGCATCTTGGACGCGTGCATCGTTGACTGCACCGACCCTGAGTCAACCGCCTGTGGTGACTGCGTCGCGGCCGTGAGCGACGAGTGCAACGAGGTCTTTGAGCCCTGCGCCGGCTTCGCCGTTCCTTAGAGCTTTTCCAAATGCGCCTTCAGCAACTCGGCATGATTGCGGTCTGCTGCTTTCGACGCATAGAGGAACGTCGCTTTTCGTCGACCGATTTGCTTGCGCAACTCGATCGCGGCGTCCTCATGCGCCGACAGCTCTTTGTTGTAGCGCCTCTTGAACTCGGCCCAAGCGCCCGCGTCGCTGTGGAACCAACGGCGAAGCTCGGTCGAAGGAGCAAGATTCTTCACCCATAGATCGACCTTGGCGGACTCCTTGGAAAGCCCCCGAGGCCAGAGGCGATCAACCAAGACCCGGAGCCCATCTCCGCGCTCGATTGGATCATAGACGCGTTTGACTTGGACGATCACCGACCTAGGCCCAAGCAACCGCAATTTTTCGCGGCCCGTAAAAGGGTAGCCGCCCGTGAGCTGTGGAGTCGTTGTCGATCGCGAGGACGTCCCCGTTTTTCCAGGGTGTGATTACCAAGTTCTCCCAAATGGCGTCCCGGACGGCCTCCATGTCCGAGTCCGGAATGGTCGTCCCGTCCCCGTATGTGCAATGCATGGGGAGGTCGTCGGGCTTTCGCAGGCGCCGCTGTGCCGCGGTGTACCCCTTTCCGCCCATCCAGGCGACGAAGCTTTTGACCGAGGGCCTCAGGCGAAAGATCCGGCGAAGCTCTCCGTCCCCGATCGAAGTGTGGAGCACGGCGGCGTGGTTGAACCAAACCATCTCGCCGGTCTTTGGGTGGGCCTTCGCAGCAGGCTGCGAGCTAAGAAGTTTGAGCGAGTCGTCTTCACCCCATACCGGTGTGAAGTTTTCGCTCGCGCACTTGTCTTCGACGACCGCGCGATCGGTCGTCCGAAACATGTCGACCCAGGGCTTGAGCTGCGTGACGTCCCACGGTCGCTTCTTCCCCGGTGCTCGGTAGTTCCGCACGACCCGAATGCGTCGCTTCTCGAAGCGTTCCCGCACTTCAGGGTCGAGGTCTTTGTAGACTTGCCGCATATCGACGAGGGGTGTTTCGCCGCTCCCTGCCGCAGGTTCGGTCTGGCACCAAAAGAAGACGCTTCGCGGGGGATTGGCGACGAAGCTCATTTCGTTGTGCTCGGGAATCGGGAACAAGCTCGGAATCTCGCTCGCGGTGAACACGTAGTCGGTCACTGCGTCCCGAGGCGAGAGCCCCAGGTATTGGTTCTTGAGGCCGTCATCGATCGCGCGCGCGATCCGTTCGAAGTCGCCCGCGTCGGTGACATCGAAGCCTCGGAAAAGGATCGCACCATGTTGGGTGAGTTGCTCGCGCACATGGTCCGCTTGGTCGGCGAGCCACGCGAGGAGCCCATCGACACCAGGGTTACGGTCGGCGCGAACCACCAGAGGCAGCTCGCCCTGGGTCCGGTAGCTGCTGGGCTCGGTCTGTCCAGTGGCTGGTGTGGTCGCTTCAATCGCCATCGTAGTCGCATTTTACCCCTATCCACCTCAGTGGGAACCCCCCTTGATCCGCCCGGATAGCCGAACGTCCGTTCGCGCCCGGCGCTTGTATGTTGACGGCCGGCAGCCTAAAGGGCTCGGCGATGGTCAGACGGATCGACGCTATAATATCCGCGGCAGGGCGGTTCGCCGTTTTTGCTGTCTGGCCCGGGCTGGTCGCAGTAGCGCTTGGGTCGACGCTATACTCAGCAACCCACCACGAGCTGCTTGCAACGAAGTTCGACAACAAGCTCGTCGAAGCCGATCGGTGGGTCGCGCTCGGCTACTTCGGAGTGTCTGTCCTCGCGATCGTCCTGCTCTACGTAGTCGCTCTGCTCGTCCGTCGTCGACGCGGCGAGTCCCTCAGCTTGGATACCGCGCGAAAGCTAAACCCGCTTCTATCGTTCATCCTGAGCGGTCCGTTTGTCACGGCTTTGACCGAACCGTCGATCGAGACGCACCACCCAGGACGCACTTGGCTCTACATGAGCATCGTCGTGGCAGCCTGGTTTCCCACGCTCAAAGCGCTCGGGGAACGAATCCCGCCGCGCGGGCAACGGCCTTTTGCAAGGGTCTCTCCCCGAGCGCTTGACGTTCTCAGTGTAGTGGTCGTCGGCGCGTTGTGGGCGGGCTACGCCTATTTCTTCGCTGGGCTTTCGCTCAACGCGCATCACGCCTTGGCAACGCGCACGATCGACCTCGGGCTCTACGACAACATCTTCTACCAATCGAGCCACGGCAATCCGCTCGGCTGCACCTTCCTCCGGGGCGGCACCCACGCGTCTGCACACTTCGACCCCATCCTCGTCATCCTTTCTCCCCTCTACCGACTGTGGCCGAACGCGGAGTTTCTCTTGGTCCTTCAGGCGGTGTGGTGTGGCGCCGGGGTCGTCCCGGCATTCCT
>CAXMND010000055.1:0-26712 GCA_964194675.1 uncultured Coxiellaceae bacterium
GGGACGAAGATGATGTCCCCGGCCGCTACCTCGATGTCTTTTGCCTGACCACGCGTAACGCGTTCTACTGGGACGCGATAGCGTATGGTCTCGTCGCCAATATGCCGCGTTACCACGGTGCCATCTCGGTTGGCCAACGACGAAAAGCCTCCGGCCATACTGATCGCTTGGACGACCGTCATCCCCGGCTCGAGCGGAAACGCGCCCGGGTTTGCGACGGCCCCGACGACGCTGATCCGTTTGGACACGTACTCCTGAACGTAGACGGAGACATGCGGATTGCGAAGGAGATCCCTCTCGCGAAGCTGGTTCTGGAGCTTGTCCGCGACCTCCGTGGGCTCGAGACCTCCGACGTCCACTGCCCCGAGAAGCGGAAAGTTGATGGTGCCGTCGGGGGCCACCTGGTGATCGCCCGACAACACGGCTTCTCCGAAGACGCGGACCGAGAATACATCCCCGGGCCCGAGCGTCGTGTCATCCGTTGCCGGCGGGGGCACCTCGGTCACCTGAACCCCGCGGTTGCTGCATGCAGCGGCAACGACACCCAAGATGAAAAAGATGACGATTGGCTCTAGTAGAAGACGCGAATGCCGATCCATGCTTCGACTTTCTGATAGTTGCCCGAGGGATCCAGCAACGCTGTGGCGCCCAAATACTGGAAGTCGGTAAAGTCTGCCAAATAACCGATCTCGGCGAAGACCGAAAGCCACGCCTTGAAACGGTATTCGCCCCACAGCGCCACCCGCGTCCGGATATCCTCGCGCTCCGGTTCGGTTCCCAGGAACGAGCCGTCTGGTGCGAGCGCCAGTCCCGACTTGTCGAACGACACCCACGCCTTGAGCCCGATCGACAAGGCCCCCGCGGCAATGAACGTCGCGTTGACAAAGAGGCGGTTGATCAGGGTGAAATTGCCGATGAACGATGGAAGGACATCACGATTGTAGCCCCCCTCGAGGGAGATCGTGGGGCGTGGGGTCCACCGTGCTTCGACCCTTGCTGTTACGTCATCGAAATCTTGCAGCAGCTCGTAGAAGCCTACGGCGTAGCCGATGAAGGCCGTGAGCGAGAGTGTGTTGGTGATCGAGCCGTTGTAGCCGACCTGATTTCGCACGCGGTTGTTGTTTGAAAGCAAGGTCGCCGATGTGGCGATCAAGTCCGGGTTGAGGAACCGCTGGTTGGCGAATTCGAAATCGTAGACGATCGCCGAGCTCGGGAAAAAGCGCCAAGCGAGCTGCGCCGGAACTCGATGCGTCAGGTTGTCGCCGTACTCGTATAGCTGCGAGTCGAAGAACTCAATGGTATTTTTGTACCCGACACGCCCTTCCAGCACCTGGCTCTTGCTTCGCCCGACCAGGTCGAGTGCCGCGTTGTTGATGTTGTGTCCGTAGCTAATCGTCTCCCCCGTGGGCGTATTCGGATCCGAAAACGGCCGGATGGTTCGACGGAAGGTATCCCGTACCTGCAGGGAAAACACGCGCGACGGGTTGTAGGCGAAGTCCACGTGCACGTCGGCGCCCACGTTGTCTTGAACGCGCCCGCTGAAGTAGTGGTAGTACCTTGCGCCGATCCCCCCTCGAAACGTGATCTTCTGCGGCTCGACTTTGCTGCTCTCGCCCTCCGCCTGACGCTGCGGGCTGAGCGTTGCGAAATCCAGGTAGCCCGTCAGACGAAGGAGGAACGAGTCTTCGGGGTTCGAGCTTTCGAGGAAGACGTTCGAGTCGTAACCGCCCTCCGCTGCAACGCCCGGATGAAGAACGAAGCGGCCAGTCTTGAACCCCGGGCCTTCGCGCGCGGCACGGTCCTCAAGAAACGCTTGGGCTTCCACTAGGTTCGGAAGCAACAGGACGGCTGCAGCCAGAGTGAGCTCTAACCTCAGGCAGCGGCGCATGAACTAGTACCCCCCCCGCGCATAGCAATACGCTCCGCTAGTTAGCTCACACCGCTCACCGGTGGGGGAATGTAAGGGATGGGCGGCTCTGGAACCGGCACCACGACGGCCGGGTCCTCGTCGGGTGCGAATAGATCGACCTCTTGCCTCACTTTCGTGTCTCCAGTGTCGAAGAGATCTTGCCCTACGCACTGATTGGCCGCTTGCTGCAGCATTTTGAATTTCTGGGACAGCACGCCGATGACCGTGAACTCGTGATTTCGACTCCCAGCGTCGTTCGCTTGGATGGCGTCGTTCAAGGCGGCCTGGCGGCGCTTTAGGTTCTGAAGGTTTGCGTCGCACTGCGCGAGCTTGTCGTCCAAGCAGGTAGCGCGGATGATGTCCTTTTCTTTCTTCGCGCTCTCAAGGGCCTGTGCCTGTGCGCTACACGTGGCGGTAGCCTCGGCGACCGCGGCATCTGCCGCCTGCCGCTGCTGTTTCGGAGACAGGCTCGCTGGCTGGGCTCCCGCATTGACGGACTCGACTCGGACGACGTCCACCGACGTCGCGCCGCCGCCTTGCGCGAAGGCGTAGCCAAGTCCGCTCCCGGCCAGCAACAGGCCGAGGCAGCACTGAAATATGACCCCCATCCGTGTAAACATCAACGATCTCCCCAACTTGCGGCGATTATACGCCGGGTGCTACTCAAGTCAATACACGTGCAATACAGTTAAGCCATAAATATACCGTAGCGCCAAAAACTAGTTCTGGGGCTGGAAAACAAAAGGATAGCGGAACGTGACACTGCCTCCGTCCGGTCCGGGATTGAATCGGAAGCGGCTGATGGTTCGGGTCACGCAATCCGCGACAGCCGCGCTCCCCGTCGTATTCTCGGTGGCCTTGGCGCCGGTCACGTTGCCGCGTTCTTGGATCGTGAAGGTCACGGTGACCTTGCCCGCAAGGCCGGGATTCTTTCGTAGCTCGGATTCGTAGCACCGCGTGATCGACTTGATGCGCTGTTTGATCTGGCGCTGCACCAGGCCTGCATCGAACTCACCGCTGCCGCCGACGTCGCCACCGGTGCGGAGCCCGACGTTCCCGCGAACTTGTCGCTCTTTGACCTCAGCGCCTTCTTTGGCGGCCTTGCCAGCGCCTTTCGAAACCTTGAGTGAGCCGAGCCCTGCGCTTTGTCCGCTGCCACCTCCGGTACGCGTGCGGAGCGTTCCGGTCTCGCTCTTGGTAGCGACGCCGACACCGGAGGCCTGCGCCAACACGTCGGCAGCGTTGCCGGTCACGGCGCCTCCGGCTAGCACGTCACCGAAGGCCCCGCCGGCGCCACCCAATGCGCCGAGCAACATCGCTTCGGCTTGGGCCGCCGCTTGTTGTACGATCCGTGCGCGCGCCTCGGCGCTGATCACTGGATCGTCGGCGCTATCTGCGGCCTCTTTGGCTTGTCCGGAGTCGGGTTTCTTGTCGGGTCGCTTGGTCTTTGCTTCTTCTTTTTTGGTGTCGTCTGCGTCGTCACCTAGCTCTTCCTCAACCTCCGGCGGTTCGACGGGCGCTTCGAAAATCAGTCGGGCGAGGCTCTCGGGCACCTCTTGCACGCCCCTCTCGACCTCCCAGTCCGAGTTCTCCATGTAGATGATCGATCCGAAGAACAGCATGTACGAAAAGATCACCCACGTGGTGAAGGTCCAGTCGATGTTCTTTACGAAACCTCGCTGAACCGCTGCTGGTAGCTGGGGCTTTGGCGTGATTGGAGGAGCTGCAACGAACTCGAAAAAGACCGTGAACTCCCCCATTCGGATCGTGCCGCGCGAGCTGTCCGCAAGCTTGATCTGGTAGTGCGTTCCGGCGTTTCGGGCGGCGCCCGTTTCTCGAAGATGTTCGAGCTTTTGGACACCGCCGGGCAGTGCCACCTTGCCGCTCATTGTTCCGGTGAAATTCAAGATGTAGTCGTCGCCGACCAACTGAAAGAGCTCGAAGCGCGACTCGAGCTTCGCCGGCAGCGTGCCGGACCTGATGATCAGATGGTTCTTCGCCGCAGTGCCGATTGAAACCGTCTCTCGGCGGCGAACGATCCGCTCTTCGACGATCTTCTTGTCTTTGAAGAGCCCGATGCGAAGGACCTTCGGGCCGCCCCTTTTCATCGGAACGGCCTGCATTGCCATCGTCATGGCGCCCGGTCGAGTACCCGCCCTCGGACTCTGTGATTGAGTCATCGTGCCCTACTCCGCGTCCCCGTTTCCATCAGAAGGGCTCCTTCTGTACGCTGCGGACGACTTCGCGAAGGAAGCTCGTTCGGAGCTCGAGCACCTCATAGCCCAAATTGGAGCGGTTGAGGATGTAAAACGCGTTCGGTTTTTGGACGCGCCCCTCGATGACGATCTCTTCGAGCTGGATCACTCGCGGCTGTCGCTTCTTCTTGGCTTGGCCAAAGGCGCTCGTCGCGAGAACAGCGGCCAGCAGGAAGGCGAGCATAGTCATGGATGCATAGCGTTTCATTCTCCCCCCCCTTCCTCTCGTGCGCCACGATCGGCTTCTCGTGCGGCGCGCTCCTTGTCGCGCTCGATCCGGCGCTTTGCACGTTGGATCATACGGTCGAGATCGCGCAAGTATTCCTCCGACTGATCGTCACGGCGCAGGCGCGGGCCCATCTGGGTTCGGTAGGTCTTGAACTCGCCGACCGATTTTTCGAGCGCGCTGACCTCGTCGAGCCCTGGGAAGCTCGCGCCCGCCGACAGATACAGCAGTCCCAGGCCGAAATGCGCCTCCGGGAGCTTCGATTCGAGCTCGAGCGCACGGCGGTAGGCGCGCTGGGCGTCAGTCCACCGCTCGGACGCGCGATATGCGTCTCCAAGGTTGAGGTACACCGCAGGTAGGGTCGGCACGAGCTTTTCCGCAGCCAGGAAGTGGGACAGAGCATCTGCATAGTTCCCACTGGCCAGCAGCTGAATCCCCAGGGCCATGCGTGCTTCGGCGTAGTCGGGGCGCAGCTGAACCGCCCGTTGATAGGCCTGGAGCGCATCTCGCAGCCTACCCGGCTCGTCTTTGAGCTTCTCGCCGACGAGGAAGTGGAGCTCAGCGACGTTTGCGTCGATGGTCATCGCTTGGTCGAGGATCGAGTCAGCAAGCTCGTCACGCCCCTGCGCACGGCTTGCCTTGATCAGCGCGATCAGAGCGGGCACGAAGCGTTCGTCACATTTTAGAGCGCGCCTGGCGGCCATCCATGCTTCGTCGTAGCGCTGCGACTCGACCAATACCTCTGCGTACAGCGCCTGCATTTCCAGGTTGGTTCGGTGGTCCCGCGCGATTGGCTCTACCGTTGCAATTGCGCCTCGAGCGTCCTTCCGGCGGATTGCGATCGTCACGATCCCGCGTGCGGCCGGTTCGTAGTCTGGAAGCGCGCTCAATGACTTTCGGTAGTAGTCTAGGGCCTTGCGCTCGTCGCCCGATCGATCGGCCAACACACCTAGGTTGTAGAGCGCCGGATACGCGCGAGCATCTTTCTTGAGGGCATCCTGGAAGTACTCTTGAGCCGCAGCCAGGTCGTTGGCCTGCACCGCGTTGACACCCCGGCCAAATGCCTTTTGTGCTTTGGACGACATCGCAGTGCGCGCGGGGCGACGGCATTGCTCCGCGCGGGTGGCGCCCCATGGGCTTGCAGCCCCGAGGTCGGTGGAGTCAGCAGACGCAATGCCCGACGATTGCCCGCCGCCCTTCGTAGGCAGTTCGCCACCAGCCGTAACCTCGCCGTCCGGCACGGACGCTTCTCCCCCCTTGCAGCCCTGTGCGGCTAATATGACCGCTACCAACGCCATCGTCGGGACCCCCCCCAGGCCAACTAGACCAACTGGACCAACCAGACGCATCACTGGTCCTCCTTGGTGAGAGCAGGGGGTGCAACTCCCGGTCGAATCTCCATCGGCTTGCCGCGCGGCGACCGGGTGAACTCGCCCGGTGTGTAGCCCTGGAAAGTGGCGTCCCGAGCCTGGGCTTCGGCAATGCATTCGGCGATACGCTCGTCGCCGTAGGCTTGCAGTCGATCGATAGCAATGCGGGTGTATTCGTCATCGAGGCTACCCGCGCGAGCAGCCCGGGCGGCCAACGCGTAACGCGCAACCGCAAAGCATTCGACCGGACGAACCTTTTCATCGAGCAGCTGGCGCACCCGGTCTTCGATCTCGAGTCGAACGTCTTCGCGGTCGTATTCGTCGAGCTTGCGGAGTTGTTTCTTCATGTCGAGCGGCAGGACGAACGGCGTGTTCAGAATCGAGCGAGCCAGGACTTCGTAGCTTCGGCCTTGACGGACGAACGACGCGATGGTCCAGCGAGGACGTCGATATTCGAGCACCGGCTCATACCCCTGCACGATAGATTGGGCCGAAGCGCTGCCCTTTTCGATCTGCTTCGCCAAGGCGGTCGTGTATGCTTGCATCGTCTTCGGTTTGCCGACTTTGATCTGGAACTTCTCGAAAGCGCCGATCTTGCCGTCGGCGAGAATGAAGCGAGCCTCCGCGGCATACCCTGCGGCCAGAGACCCTGGTGGTTGACCGGTACGCTCGTAAGCTTTGGTCACGTCCAGCAAGGCCGCACGATATTCTCGGGAGCGCCCTCGCGCCTGTTCCGATTGTGCGATCCGCCAATAGGCCTGCACGACGAGCTCTCCGGCCTGGCCCTCATTGCCATAAGCCTTGATGAAGTCGCGCATCCCTCGGATCGCTTCGGGGTAGCGCTTCTGTCGATACGCCATCTCCGCGATTCGATAGAGGGCGGTTCGTTTCACTTTGGCGTCATCCACGGAGGCGTAAACGCGTCGATAGTATTTAGTCGCCTCTTTGTATTGTTGGAGCTGCTCGAGCATGATCGCCGAGTTGACCAGAGCATCGGTTCGTTGCTTCTGGACTGCCGGATCGGTCGAGTTTGCGAACCGCCGCGAGTCGGCGAGTACGCGGTAGTTTTCGACGGCGCGGTCGAAGTCGAAGTAGCGAGCCGCGTTGTACGCGAGCTTGAAGTGCGCATTGGCCAGGATGGCGTCGAGGCTCTTCTGCTCCTCGGCGTCCTCGGCTTCGCGCGGCCCCACCTCGTCGATGATTCGCTGGTAGAGAGTCCCTGCCGACTCGTACCGGCTGGTCGCCTCGAGCGCCAACGCTGCGTACTCGAGCGCGATCGGGGCCTGCTTGTCGTTTGGATTGGCATTGACCGCCCCGAGCAACATCGTGGCCGACTGCCCGTAGAGGCGCTGCCGTTCGGCTCCAGTGGCCTTCCCCGCGCTCTTGTAGATCTCGAGCGCGTCTTGGTAGACGAGCGCATTGAGGTCGGCGCCGGCACGGCAGATCGGTTTGTCGCGGTTTGCGGGGCGGTCGCAGTCGATGGCTTCGGTCCGGGCAGAGAAGGTGCAACCCCGCTCCTGAATGTCGGTCGCAAGGCGCCGAATCTCCTCGGAGTCCTGCTCGGCCACTGCCATAGCGCGCAGGTTCTCCCAAGCGACCTGTCCGGTGGCGTCGGCTTCCTGCCCCGAGCAACGTTCCTCGTAGATGCGGGTGAAACGTGCTTTGGCTTGGGGCCAGTAGCCGTACCGATAGAGAAGCAGCGCGTTGTTGTAGTCGTACGCGGGGCGCACAACTTCGGTGTCGCGCCTCGGACTCACCCGGTTCAAGTAGATCTCGCGCGCTCGTGCGAGGCGCTGGACCTTCTCGGGCATTGCGACGGGCTGCGCGGTCGGTGGCGCCCCGGTCACGGCGGGCGCCTCATCGCGGACGACTAGGCGGCCCTCTTCGATGTCCCGGTCCGCAATCCGCTTCAACGATTCGACGACTCGACGCGCGGACTCGGCCAGATAGCTATCGTCGACGTTCGAGTCGCGAACTTCGCCATACTCGGTGGCGGCCTGTTCGTAGCTCTTCGACCAATAGAGCGCGTCGGCCAGGTTGTAGTGAAGCTCGTAGCCTTGAGGGTTATTGGGATAGCGCTCGAGGTAGCCTCGGTACGCGGCGGCTGCCAGTGCGTACTCTCGCTGCGAGTCTCGACAAAGGCGCACGTTGCGCTCCTCCACGCATTGTTGCCGCAGGCGCTGCGCGCGAGAATGGTGGTGAACGGCCGTCACGATCAGCGCGTTCTCCGCCAGCTGCTCGGCGTTTCGCTGCTCCGCGGGACGATCCATGTTTGCGTTCCACCACGGGCTTCCTTGTACGTACCCGGTGAGCTCGGTGCGCGCGACGATCGCCTCCTCGAACTCGTTGTGCATCTGATGGGCGACTGCGATGTCGTTCAAAATCTCGGGCGCACGGTGGTATTTGGGCCACTTCGATAGAGCGAGCCGCCAAGCCACGATCGCCTCCGGATACTTGGCTTCATCGAAGTACACCTGCCCGAGCCGGAAGTAGACCTCCGGCGTCCAGGCGCGGGCTTGCGGCAGCAACGATTCATCTTGGATCCGTTCGATGCCCGTACGCTTCCCTTCGACGGGATCCGGGATCTGGTTCTCGTTCCAGTCGTCGTAGGCGAACGCGATGCCGAGGTACTCGACCGCCTCGGGTCGTAGCTCGGATCCGGCCCTCCCGGTCTCGCGCTCCGCGTCATCGGACCATTGTACCAACTTGGCGAAGTTCTGGATCGCTTCTGGATAGCGGCTCGCGCGGTAGTAGGCCCAGGCGACTTTGTAGAGCGCGAGATTGTAGTTGCGGTCGTCGGGCTGCTCGAGGATTCGGTCGTATGCGGCGATGGAGAGGTCGAGCGCGTTCTCGCCACCGAAGTCGTCGAAGTGGTACTCACCGATTCGAAACCAGGTTTCACTCATAAACCGGGCATTCGGTGAAATCGGTTCGCAGTCTTTGTACGGATCGATGAAAATCCCGCCAACCGAGGCGCCCAGCCGCCGCCCGCCGAGGGTCAGCGCCGGGTACTGGGCTCGTGCTACCGCCGAAGCGGTTGGAGGCGGAGAGCGCCAGCTCGGGTCGTAGTCGTACTTGTTAGCGCACACCAGAGCAAGCCACGCGGCGATTGCTTCTTCTGGGCGACCCGTCTCGTTGAGCGTGTATCCGATCAGGTAGTAGACGCCGTCGGAACGCTCGTACCTCGGGAATCGAAGAGCTAGGTCTCTGTAGAGCTCGATCGTAGGGACGAAGTCGGGCGAGGCCGGAAGACTGTCCTCTGCCGTCAGGTCCCCGGCCTCGCGAGCCACCTGGGCGCGATCGTAGAGCTGTTGGAACTCGACCGCACTCCGTTCGAAGTAGAGCTCTCCCAGTCGAAACATCGCGTCGGGCGTGTACTTTGCATGTGCGGGATAGCGACGGATGAACTCCTCGAAAATCCGAATCGCCGCTTCCCGCGCGTCGTTGAAGGCTTGGTCTTCCGCCTCGATCTGCGTGCCATACCATCGATCGCGTGCGCGTCGTTGCTGGAGGTACTCGCGGCGCACCAACGAGGTCACGGTGTCCCGGTATGCGCCCCCGCTCTCGGTGAACCGATCGACTTCTTCTTCCAGCTGCCGCAAGTCCTCGAGCTGTTGCTCCGTGGGTGGCGGCCGTTCGTCCACCACTCGCTTTTCGGTGTCCTGCAAGAACGGCGGCAAGGTAGTGTCGGCAGTGCCCTCCCACGGGGTTGTCTCGGTCCCTTCCGTTCCTTCCGTTCTTGCTGAGTCCCGGTCCGGTTGGGGCTCGGTGTCCTGCGCGCCGACGGACCGCGTCATCGGGAGCAAGGCCGCGCAAAAGGCAAATCCCATGAGCCATGCTCGACTCATGGACCCCCTCCGGAGCCGTCGGTTTGGTCCATCACATCACGGAACTCGTCGTCCAGTGCTTGTATTTCACGCGCCCGCTCCCTGGTCAGAGCGTCGATGCGGAGCCGATGGTCTTCGCGCTTCGCCCAAGCGACATCGATCTTGCCGACATCAGCCCGCATGACCAAATCGTGGAAACGGCGTCGGATGCGTTCGAAGTTCAGATACGTGATCGTGCCGACCACATCCTCGGTCTCGCCTTCGAGGGACCTTAGCGCGCTGCGGTAGCGGGAGAGATTTCGGGTCTCTTCGTCGACCACGACCATCATTTGGGAAACCCTCTTCTTGACCACGGCAGCGACCTCGGCGTCGCGCCGGTCAAGCAGCCGCTCCGTCGCGGCGATACGCTCGTAGGCGATGTCGAAGGCCGCCCCCCCTGAGCCGGTGATCTCTCGCTCTCGGCGCACCGCATCGTTGAATTTCGAACGCTCGAGAGCATCGGATCGGTATCGCTTGTCGCCTACGCCCACGTGCAGGCGCCCGACCTCGAGCTGCCGTCGGATCCAAACCAGCTGTGTCTCATAGTCCACGATCTCGGCCTCGTGACCGACGAGCTCTGCCTCGAGTGTGGCCCTATCGACTTTCTCGGGATCGACCGATGCCATCGCGGTCTTCGAGGCGACGATGCGCGCTTCGAGGCCAAGCATCTCGACCCGGAGCCCCTGCAGCGCGCCCTCGAGGGCGCGGTACTCGTCGAGCTTCTCTAGATCTCGGTCGACGAAGTCCTCGGTGTCGACCGGCATTTTCATGACTTTGGCCTGGAGCTCTTTGCGCCTGACTCGAATCCGGTTTGCCTGCGTCAACCGACGAGCACCTCCGAGGGCACGCTCTTCACCGTCGATGTACGCTCCGCGTAGCTGGGCGAGCCGATTGCGAAGTCCGGTCGTCCTTTCGCGTTGCCGTCGAAGGTCAGAGAATACAGCAAGGCGGTTGGGTGCGCTCAGGGCAGCGGTGATCCGAGCTGCGAGCTCGTCGGTTTCCTCCACGAGCTGCGTCGCTTCGCTCAGGTCCGCCAGAACGCCGAGGGCGCGCTCATAGTTGCCCTCGACACGCACCCACTGCCGCGCGGTCTCTGGGAGGAAGTCATCAATGTCGAAGTCGACGAGGTTTTGGCGAACAAGTTCCCGGAAATACGCCGGTAAATCCGGATGCTCGATCTGTGTTCGAGCGAGCTCCGCGCTGATCGGCCCGAACTGTTCTCGCACCTCGTCGAAGACCGCTTCGGCCTCGTTGTAACGCGCGGCACGGGCCAGAAGCTCTCCCCGCAGCACCTTGCCATCCGCGTTGAGTGGGCTCTCAGGCGCCGCAACCGAGAGGACCTCGAGCGCCCGCTCCGCCTGGACCGCGTCACCCATCGCGATGTACGTCCACGCGAGCTCGTACAGGGCGGAGTCGAACTTATCGGATGTTTGAGGTACGGCGCGGTATGCGTCCACCGCCTGTTCGAGTTGGCCTGTCTCGTAGTAGAGCCTCGCCAACGCGAGATACGTGAGCTCAAGGGCCTCGGTTTCCGCCTCGTTGGCAGGCTCGTGGCCGAGAACCGTGCGCAAGGCGGCAATCGCATCCACATATTCGGCGCGAAGAATGTAGATGGTTCCGACGAAGTATTTCGCGCGCAGCGAGTACGCGGTTCCGCTCGAAATCCGGAGAAAGCCTAGCCGGGCTTGCTCGAGGCGGGCCTGGTCGATGCCGCGAATAGCCCGGTCGGCTGGCGCGTTGAGCACTTGGTTGACCGGGACGGCGCGGTTGTAGAGGTACTTCGCGCGGAAGTACGCGGTCGTCACCGACAATGCAGCGGACGGTATGGCCTCCAGTTGAGTGAAATAGACATCGACACCCCGAAAGTCCTGGGTGTCTATCGCGATCTCGATGAGCCGACCGAGGGACCGTTCCACATAGGGTGAGAACGCCGGATCACTCCCGTTATCGATGATTTCTTCGTAACGACGCCTTGCGCCTAAATTGTCGCCAGCGCGAAAAAGGGACTCACCTAGAAGGAAAAGCGCTTCCGGATAGGCCCGATGCCTCTGGTAGTGCTCGACGATGTCGGTGAACAAGATCGCGGCACGTAGATAGTCTTCGAGGCGAAGGTAGAGCTCTCCGTCGGTGAGGCGCTCCTCGACGAACGTGTCACTCTTCAAGGTGTTGACGCGCACGGGCCTGCTCATTAGACGCTGCGTGTCGGACTCGATGTCGGCCAAGTCGCGGTCGAGTTGGTTGAGGTCCTGAGCGGAAGCACCGGACGCAAGAAGGCCCATCGCTAGGGCCATCCCCAAACGGCCTTGCCACGCTCGCCCCCTGCCAAGTTTCGGTGAGGGCGGCGATAGAGTCGCCCCACGGCGTCGCATTACCGATCGCCCTCACCCTCTGGGTCGGGTCGCGCCTGACGCTCGATCCGTTCGATGTAACGCACGGCCGGGCGCTCTTCGAGCGGAGTCGTCGGACCACCCTTCTCGTACCCCACGACGACCACCGTCGCGACGCGCCCTTCGGGGACCGCAAAGGTATACGTCGATCGAACTTTGAACCGGTAGCCCTTCAAATAAGAGAAGACCCCGTAGCCATGTCCACGGTACTCGAGGCTCACCGTCAACGTATGCTCGCCCGGGACGATGCTGCCGTTGTACACTTCGAACTCTTTTTGTTCTCCGAGGCTTCCTTCTTCATCGGCTTTGGTGAAGATCGGCGCGCCGTCGAGCGCGTACACGACGCGCACGAGCTTGAAGCCCTCGGACATTCGGTTTTCGTGAATGATCACGGCCTGGCCGCCACCGACAACGCCCTCGAGGACTGTTTCGGCGAGCAGCGAAAGGCGGGCCTTCGAGCGGAAGATCTGCTCTTTTAGCTCATTGATCCGCTGTTCCAGATCGCGGAGTCGGACCGCGTAGGTGCCGGCATCGATCGGCGCGCCCGCGGCAGGCGTCGCCGGCGTGGTCGCAGCTTCGCGCGGCGTCTCGGTCGACGTGTCCGGTGGAGACGCTTCTTGGGTCTGGGCCACCGCTACGGTACCGCCCGCCCAAAGGCACGCCACCACGACTGAAAGCGCAACTCTCCAGCGCATCGCGATTCCCCTCTAAGTGACCCCCATCTGAAGCGAAATTACCTCTCGGTGGTCCTCGCGCTTATACCAAAGCGTCGGCACGTGGGTCAATGAAGGTCGGGGGGTGTCTTGAGGAAGAGCGATGGGCAAGAATCGCTGAATTGTCCTTCACTTGCGGGGGGACGATCGGGTAGATCCTCAGGCACCGTCAACCGTCGATCCATGTGTGACCGGAGCATGCATCAGCAGCTTGTGCGACAAGGGAGCTCGTCGTGAGCGATCCCGAGGACGAAGCACTGCTTCGCGCCTACCAGGCAGGCGAAGACCAGGCGTTCGAGCTGTTGCTCGATCGATACCGACGGCCCCTCTTCAACTTCCTTTTGCGCTCGGCGCGCGATCGCGGCCAGGCGGAAGAGCTCTACCAAGATGTCTGGATGCGCGTCATCGAGCGCTGCGACGAGTTCCGAGGGGATGCCAAGTTCTCGACATGGCTGTACACCATCGCTCGGAACCGTTGCGTCGACCATCAGCGGAAGATGGCCTTTCGCCGGCATGCATCGCTGGATGCCACGGCTCCGGGCTCCTCGCAGAGCCTGGGCGAGCGGGTGCCCAACCCCGGGCCTCCAACGGACCGCCTGGCGATGCGGGGGACCCTTCAGGCGCGAATCGCAGAGGCCGTGGAAGAACTTCCCGAGGAACAACGGGAGGTCTTTCTCATGCGGCAGGTCCAGGGCCTTGCTTTCAAAGAGATCGCGGAGGTCGTTGGGGTGTCGGCCAACACGGTCAAGAGCCGCATGCGGTACGCGCTCGAACGCCTGCAGCATGGCTTGAGCGACCTCGAGGAGCACGTACGGGAAGTGGAGCCGCATAAGCATGAACTGTGAGCAATGCAAAGAGGATGTCCTCGAGCTGATCGAACGCGCGGCCATCGACCCAGCCGGGGTGCAGGAGATCCTCGACCGCTGCCCGGACTGCCGAACGTTGTTCGACGATATGAAGGCCGCGCTTGTTGCTGCGGATCAACTACCCCTCGAGGACCCGCCGTCGCGCGTGGATGCTGAAGTTCTGCGCGCCGCCGCGATGCGACGCGCGAACGTGACGCCTCTTCGCAAGTGGCGCCTTCAAGCTCCACCGTGGGCGATGGCAGCCATTGCCGTTCTGGCTGTAGGGATTGGCGTGTGGTCGATTCCACCCAACGGCAACGTGGCAACCGAAGACGCGCTCGGCACAACCGTCGTCGAAAATGAAGAAGACTTCGTGGCGGAGCAGAAGCCGGTAGGCGCTCGGGGAGAGACTGTACAGGCCTCTAGCGAGAAGGCCGAAGCAAGAGTGCTGCTCGACCAACGAGAACCAGTCAAACCCCGTGCCGAGGCTCCTGCGAAGTCTCCGGTCGCGCGACGGGAGCGCGGACAGGCAAAGCGCAAGGTGCTTTCTGCCCCAGTGCAGAAAGCCAACGCTCCCGAGACCGCGCCCACGGAGTCCTTCGCCGCCGACGCGGTCGCGGGGTCAGGGATGCTCGAGGAGGCCAAGGAAGATCGAGACGATAAAGCGGACGAGGCCTGTCGAAAGACCGTCGCAGATTTTGAGAAGCGCAGCCGGCGAGACGAGGACTACAAGCTCGACCCCGAGCAACAGCTCGCCCTCGGCCGCTGCTACGCCAAGTCGGGGGATGCCAAGAGCGCTCGTACATGGTTGGAACGCGCCGCTGCGCACGCCAAAACCAAGACCCGCGCCGGAGAGGCCCTCGAGGGATTGGCCTCCGACTAGTCCCCCCTGTCGCGTTTTCGTAGACGTGGTCGTCTTTGGGCGGTGATTGGAGCCCGTGATATATGTCCACTGTATGGCTGCCACAATTCTCGTCGTTGATGACGAAAAAAACATCCGACGCGCTCTTCGGATGGTGCTCGAAGGTTCGGGGTTCCATACCCTCGAGGCAGGATCGGCGGAGGACTGCATCGAGACGCTCGACAGCAACGAAGTCGACCTCGTAATTCTCGACGTGCGGCTGCCGAAGATGAGCGGCATCGAAGCGCTTTCGAGGATTCGCAAGAAGCCTGCGACCCGACGACTACCGGTACTGATGGTCTCGGGCCATGCCTCAGTCGCCGAGGCCGTCGAGGCCGTCCAGCTCGGCGCGACCGATTTCTTCGAAAAGCCGCTCGACCGTGATCGCGTTCTGGTGACAGTGCGCAACGCGCTGAAGACTTGGCAGCTTCAGCGTGAGGTCGAGCAGCTTCGCGCGGACGCCGAGCATCGCTACGAAATGATTGGGGAGAGCGCAGCGATACGCGAGCTCTTTGCGCAGCTCGAGAAGATCGCACCTACTACCGGACGCGTTCTCATCGCGGGCGAGAGCGGAACGGGCAAGGAGCTGGTCGCGCGTGCCATCCACCGCCTCAGCCCGCGAGCGGAGGGTCCGTTTATCAAGGTCAACTGCGCGGCGATTCCCGCTGAGCTGATCGAGAGTGAGCTTTTCGGCTACGAGCGAGGCGCGTTCACCGGCGCGCAAGGTCGGAAGAAGGGGATGTTCGAACTGGCGAACGAAGGCACATTGTTTCTGGACGAGATCGGGGACATGAGTGCCAGTGCCCAGGCGAAAGTGCTTCGGGCTCTGCAAAGCGGCGAGATCTCGCGCGTGGGTAGCGAGAAGGCGATCGCGGTGGACGTCCGTGTGCTGGCGGCCACGAACAAAGACCTCGAGGTGGAGGTCCAGGAAGGCCGCTTCCGAGAGGATCTTTTCTTCCGGCTCAACGTCGTCCCGATACTGACGCCACCCCTTCGTGAGAGAAAGGGTGACATTCCACTGCTTGCAAAGGGGTTTCTCCGCGAGTTCTCGCTGGAGAATGGGCTCCGCGAGAAACCGATCGATGACGATGTCCTCGAGGAGCTGGCCGATCGGCACTGGCCGGGGAACGTGCGTGAGCTTCGTAATGTCGTCGAGCGGATGGCGATCTTGAGCGGCGATCGCATTACCGTGGACGACCTTCCAGAGGAAGGCGTGCTCAGCGTGGGACGCCGTGAATCCGGGCCGCCAAGCGACCTTCCACCGACCCTCGACGGGTCGGGTGGGCGTCTGACCCTGCGGGAGTACCGAAGCCGGGTCGAAAAGGAGTACATCCTTCAAACCCTCGACGAGGTGGGCTGGAACATCTCCCGGGCAGCCACCATCCTGGGAGTCGAACGCACCAATCTTCACAAGAAAATGCGGACCTATGGTATCCGTAGAGCAGAGGGATGATACGTCGGACGATTAGGCTGTTGTGGAGGGGGGCCGTCATCGGTTTCTTGACCTACGCCTTCTTTTTCACGCGCCTCGGAGATCGAACGCCATTCCAACACATGATGCGCGTCATCAGCACCCAAGAAGCCCAGGAGCTCGGCTACGAAGTCGGCGTCGCCACCAAGAAGATCACCAAGCGCGTCGGCGCGCAGGTCTATGACGCGACGCAACCACCCGAGGTCGACGCGGGCGCGTCCCAAGTGCCCGAGAAGGTTGCCGACCAGTTTCAAGGGGTCACGGGCCACGCGTACCGCCGGGAGCAGCACATCGAGGCGGCTCGGGCGGAGCAGGCCCGCTGATCACGGCCACTCGAGGTGGAGGCGCTTCATTTTTCGCCAGAGGGTTGTCGGGCTGAACCCCAATAGCTCTGCGGCGCGTTCCTTGTCCCCCCCCGACGCTCGGAGCGTGCGCACGATGGCGTCGCGTTCGGCATCTTGCACGACGTCGGCAAGTGACCGCTGCCCCAAGTGCGAGCCCCCGTTGCTCGAGTTGGGCACCATATCCTGGAGCTGCACCTGTCCGTCCTGGGCGAGCGCCACACCTTGCTCGATCAGGTTCTCGAGCTCTCGGATGTTACCGGGGAAGTCGTAACTCAGGAGGTATTCCAAGACGCCGGGGCCGATCGACGCTTCTCGCCCCATCTTCTGCCCGTACTTCTTGAGAAACGTCTCGACGATCGGGGGAATGTCTTCCTTGCGTTCGCGCAGCGGGGGGAGCTCGAATCGCGCGACGTTCAGTCGGTAGTAGAGATCTTCGCGGAATCGCTTGTCTTGGATGAGCTGTTGGAGGTTCTGATTGGTCGCCGCAATGATTCTCGCATCGACGTTGATGGAGGCGTTGTCACCGAGCCGCCGTATTTCGCCTTCTTGAATCGCGCGCAACAGCTTTGCCTGAAGCGATGGTAGTGTCTCCGCGATTTCATCGAAGAAGAACGTGCCGCCATTGGCTTCTTCGAACAGGCCCTTGCGGGTTTGCACCGCGCCGGTGAAGGCGCCCCGCATGTGACCGAACAGCTCGCTCTCGAGCAAGGTCTCGGTCAGGGCCGCGCAGTTGATCGTCACAAAGGGTCGTTCGGCGCGAAGCGAGTTGGCATGAATGGCCCTCGCGACCAGTTCTTTACCGGTGCCGCTCTCCCCGGTGATCAAGACAGTCGCGTCGGTCGGTGCGATCCGGACGATTCGGCCGAGGATGTCTCGGATTTCCGCCGACTGCCCTATGATATTTCCGAAGTTGTATCGCTCGCGAAACTCATGAGCCGTGGTATTGAGATCGCCAGACGTTTGGCGCGCGCGCGCGGCACGTGAGACCTTGATCAGCAGCTCTTCCTCGACAAACGGCTTCTGCACGAAATCGTGTGCGCCGAATCGCATCGCTTCGACTGCGTCTTCGATCGTGCCGAACGCGGTCATGACGATGACCTCAGTTCGCGGCGAGGCTTCGCGCGTACGTCTCAGCACCTCCAACCCGCCGATGTCGCCCATACGAAGGTCGGTGATCACCAAGTCGTAGCCGTTCTGCCCGACCAGCGAACAGGCAGACTCGCCGCTTTCCGCCTGGTCGACATCGTACCCTTCCCCGCGCAGCATCTCGGCGAGCATGCTTCGCGCAGTGTCCTGGTCGTCGACGATTAAAATCCTGGCCATCGGTCCGCGGCCCCCCCAAGACGGCTCCGCGCTTGTAGAACCTTACCCCAAACGAGCGGTTAATGCTCGGCCCTCAATCGAGCACCTGATGCAGCGCCGCCAGCACGTCCTCGCGAAACTCAGCGGGGAAGATCAGTCGCGGCCTCTGGATGCGTTTGTTCCGGAGCTGCCCAAGCAGGAACGAAGCGTCCCCGAGGCGCTGCAAGGGCTGATGTCGAAACGTGACCCACAGGCCATCGGAGCTTCCGTCGGTTGGTTCTTGGTACGGGACGTCTTCGGCGATATCGAGCCAAACGGACAGGTCGGAGCGATGGCCGTGGGCCTCGACGATTTCCTTCGCGGCGTCAAGCGCGGCTCGCCACTGTGTAGGTTGGTTTTCCGGTAGAGGAACGGTCTTTGGAAGGACTCGTGAGCGTAGTCGTTGGCTGAGGCCGGCCAGGGTCGAGTCCGTGCCGTGCTCCCACGCCGCCAGACACGTAAGCAGTTCCGCGTCGTCCATTCGAAGATACTCCCCGAGCGAAAGCGACTCGCCGAAGGCTGCGGCGCGAAATGCGGGAAGCAAGGGGTCAGGCGGATTGCCGTCGAAGATCAACTCCCTCACGCGCAAGAAGATCGCGCGCACCAACGCCTCAGCGGCGCGTGTGGCTTTGTGGTGATAAACTTGCTCGTACATGAAGTGCCGTCCGAGGAAAAAGCTTTCCGCGGGTGGCAGTCCCTTGCGACCTTGCACCGCCAGGACCCATCGTCCATCGACGCACGCGAACGTCAGTGCCTGGAGCAACCAGTCGAGGTCGTAGAGCCCGTAGCGCACGCCGGTCATGTGGCTGTCTCGCAGCAGATAGTCGGCTCGGTCGACGTCGATGGTGCCGGCGATGCTTTCGCAGAGGTAGCCGAGGCGATAGTTCCCATTCAACAGCCCCGCGACGCGCTCCGCCATGCCGCTCGAGATCCTTTCGAGCGTTTGATGCACCTCTGTCGATGAGTCCAGCAGGATGTCTTGTGTCCACAGCTCGTGGTGTTTCGCGTGGGGAAGCACCTCTTCGAATAGATGGGAGAATGGGCCGTGGCCCGCATCGTGGAGCAGCGCTGCCGCTAGGGCCTCGGCTCTTGCCTCTTCGTCGAGACGCTGCTCGGGCGGGAGCTCGTCACTGCACGCGTCGATGCGTTGCAGCAAGGACTGCATGACGTGAGCTGCACCGATCGCATGGGAAAAGCGTGTGTGCTCAGCTCCCGGAAAGACCAACGACGCAAGTCCGAGCTGCCTCACGCGTCGCAGGCGCTGCACCTCGCGGGTGTCGAGGATGGGTCGAATCACCCGCTCCGCAGCGCCCTCGAAGGCGATCAAACCGTGGACCGGGTCCCTGAGGATCACCCTGCAAGGTACCACCAGGGGGTCAGAACGCCAGCGTTCCGAAGCGACCGTCGCGCGGGACATCGAAGTCGACTCCTCGGCGCACCACGGCGACGGTTTCTGGCTGCCACAGCGGCAGGACGGGGATGTCTCGTGCGAGGATCCGCTGAACCCGTTCGTACGCCGCGCGTCGCTCGTCACGGTCGACTCGGGTCCTTCCGAGCTCGAAGAGTGCATCGAGCTCTTGGTTCCGGTAGCGCCAGCGATTCGCGCCCTCATTGTCGGGGCCTGGAATCCGGGACGAGTCGAAGAACCAGCTCAGCACGTGGGGCTCGAACACTTCGGGGACTTGCAGGAGCGTGAGCTCGAACCGACCTTTGTTCAGATCGGAAATCAGGGTGGCGGTCTCCGACGGCCGCACGTCGACCTCGATCCCTACGTCCCGGAGCATCCCTGCGATCGCCCTCGCGACCGACTGACGAAATCGATCCGAGGTCGTTCGGAGAACCAAGCGCATTCGCGGCTCCGGCCCTGGCGGGTCCACGAACCCCGCCTCGTCAAGGAGGGCACGCGCCTCGTCTGGATCGTACCGTTGCGTTGCAAGCAAGTCGAGATGCGCCCAGTGCCCGAACGGAATCCAGCTGTCGGTGATGCGTGCGAGCCCATCGTATTTGGTATCGATCAGCAGCTGTCGATCGATGGCGGCCCCGATGGCGTGCCGTACCCTGACGGTTTTCAGCTTGGGCGACTCGGTGTGGAAGCCGAGGTACATCGTCGAGACCCCGGGTGCCTTCCGCGTTTCGAAACGCGGGTCGTCCTCGAACATCGGGAGTAGTAGCGGCGGGATCGAGCCTATCGCGAGGTCGCCCTGTCCCGCGAGCATTCGCAGCGCTCGTGTGTTGTCGTCGCGGATCACGACCAACCGAAGGCTCGGCACTCTTGGCGCACCGCGGTACCAATGTGGATTGGCGCGGAGCTCGAGGACACCCGGTACGCGCTTCACCAGACGATAGGGACCCGCGCCAATGGGAAACGGGTCTTCCTCGGTGGCGATCCGACGGCGCGCGTCTTGGCGCCGGACGATCGGCAACTCCAGGTCGGTGAGGAACGTCGCATGCGGTTCACGGAGGACAAAGCGGAGGGTCTCCGGATCGAGGATCTCGATGTCTTGGATCCGCCGATAGGTGTGCGCGTACCTGCTCTTGAGCTCGGGATCGACGATGCCGCGGAAGGTGGCCGCTACGTCCTCGGCGTCGAGCGGGCTCCCGTCGCTGAAGCGAAGCCCTCCTTTGAGCCTGACCTCGTACTCGGTTGGGCTCAGCACCACGACCGATTCGGCGAGGTCGGGGACCACTTCGAGAGTTCTCGGGTCGATGGTGACGAGGGAGGCAAACAGAAGCCGGGACACACGAAGGCCGTACGGATCAGCGACGAACCGGGGATCGAGCTGCTCGGCGTCTCGCGGAAGGACCACGACGAGTGCTTCAGGGTCGTGCTCGGCTTTGTTGGAGCACCCCACGCCGATCACTAGGAGCATCGCGATCACGCTGCTAGTGTGCGCGCGATGGCGCACCGCGCGCTTCTTTGCCTGATTCTGTTCGGCCTGCTGGTCGCGAGCCCTGGCGCGCTTGCCAAGGGCCCGGAGCCCCTGGCACAAACGCTCTCCCACCTCGTACGGCAGGCAAGGCTTGGAGACCGGATCGGGATCGAGGTCGTTCGATTGCACGATGGAGCCCAACTCTACCAAAAACACGCCAAGCGGCCCCTGAATCCGGCATCCAATCAGAAGCTGCTCACGGCGGCAGCCGCCCTCTGGAACCTCGGCCCTACTTTCCGAGCCTCCACCAAGGCGGAAGGCCTCCTCGAAAGCGGCAACGTGAAGCGACTCATTCTGCGGACCGCGGGGGACCCGAGCCTCGGGTATCGTACCTTGTTCGCATTGGCTCAGGCGCTGCGCCTGCGAGGCGTGGACCAGGTGGAACAGATCGTCATCGACGACAGTTACTTCGATCGAGAAATGTTGCCCCCAGCTTTCGATCAACAGCCCAGCGAGACCGCCGCGTTCCGTGCGCCGATCGCGGCGTTTTCGGTGGACCACAATAGCTACGTCGTCCACGTCGGTCCCGGGCCTGAGGTCGGCGCTCCTGGACGCGTGCGTGTCCTTGCGGACGGATACATCGTCGTTGAGAACAAGACCATTACGAAGGCAAGCGGGCCGCCGAAGATCCGAATCGACCACACATCGACCGACGACGGCCACCTCGTGGTCAACGTTCGCGGGGAAGTGCCCGCAACGACTCGAACCCTTTACTACCGTCGTCGCGTACCCGATCCCCGGGCGCACGCAGCGAGCTTGTGGGTGCGTGCGCTTCGTCAGGCGGGGGTGCGCGGTGCTCTCGCCGTTGAATACGCCAACACGACCGAAAGGTTGCCCGTGCTCGTCGACATGCCCTCGGGCGAGCTGAGCGCGCTCCTCTACCCGGTTGGGAAGTGGAGCGACAACTTCACCGCCGAGATGTTGCTCAAGATCATGGGCGCGGAGGCGCAAACTCCTGGCACCTCGGAGCGAGGGGTTGCAGTCGTGCGCGAAGAGTTGGCGTCCCGGGGGGTTGATGTCGAAGGGCTGATCATGGTCAACGGCTCGGGCCTTTTCGACGGTAACCAAGTGTCGCCGCACCACATCACCCAGACCCTCGTCGCGGCGTACCGCGATCCCGCAATCCGTGCAGAGTACGTCTCCCAGCTTGCAGTGGGAGGGGTGGATGGCACGCTCCAGTCACGCCTGAAGAACTTGCCGCGCTCGAGGATGGTGCGCGCCAAGACGGGGACCCTTCGCGACGCGATCGCGTTGTCGGGATACGTGTTCGGAGAGCCCGACAGGTCGATTGCATTCAGCTTCTTGGCAAACGGAATCGCTGGAAAACAAGCCGAAGCCCGCGATCTCGCAGACAAGATCGTCACGGTGTTGGCCGAGTACGCGACCCAGCCAAAGCCAGAGCCAGCGGCCCACTGATATGCAAGGACTCCTCTCCTTGGTCCTGGTGATCCTCGTCTTGCCAGCTTGCGCAAGGACTTCCAAGAACTCATCCGTGCACGCGACATCGATCATGACTCCACCCGTTGCCCCCATCCATCCCCACTCCGTCACTCTCAACGACGACACACGCGTCGACGACTACTACTGGCTTCGTGAGAAAGGTGCGGACGAAGTCACCGCCTACCTCGAAGCGGAAAACGCGTATACCGGGGCCTTCATGGAGCCGACAGAAGGCCTTCGGAAGGCCCTTTACGAAGAGATCGTCGGTCGCATCCAGGAGACCGACCAAAGCGCGCCGTATCGCAAAGGCGCCTTCGAGTACTACCACCGAACCGAGCAAGGGAAGCAATACCGGGTCTACTGCCGACGCAAGCCCGGCAAGCCGGCGACCGAAACTGTGTTGGTCGACATGAACGAGCTCGCCGAGAATCGACCGTTCCTCGGCCTCGGAGTTTACGAGGTTTCGCCGGACGGACACTACCTCGCGCTCTCGCTGGATGAGACAGGGTTCCGAGACTACACGCTTCAGGTCAAGGACCTCCGGTCCGGTGACGTGCTGCCCGAACGCATCGAGAAGGTGAAGTCATTCGCGTGGGCAAGCGACAGCCAGACCTTCTTCTATACGGTGGACGACGACACCAAGCGGTCATACCGGATCCTGCGGCATCGTTTGGGCGATCTTGGCGACGACCCACTTTTACACGAGGAAGACGACGAACGGTTCAGGGTGGCGGTGTGGCGCTCGCGAAGCGGGAAGTACGTGTTTCGCGGCGCGTTTAGCCACACCACGACCGAAATCGGATTCCTCGAGGCAGACGACCCGACCGGGGCGTGGCGACTTGTGGCGGAACGAAAGCAGGACCACGAGTATGACGTAGCCCACCGAGGCGACGAGTTTCTGATCCGGACGAACGACCAGGGCCGGAACTTCCGCATCGTGCGTGCGCCGGTTGACGAGCCAGGGCAGTCATCTTGGAAGGAGGTCGTCGCTCACCGCGATGATGTCATGGTCGAGGGTCTCGACGTTTTCGAAGACTTCTACGTGCTGTCGGAGCGCGAACAGGGGCTCCCCTACATTCGCGTAGATCGTTTCGGCGACGACACATCTCATCGCGTTGCCATGAACGAGCCCGTCTACTCGGTTTACCCGGGCGCGAACGAGGAGTTTTCGGCCGACACGTTTCGATTCGGATATGAGTCACTCACGACGCCTGATTCGGTCTTCGACTACGACGTGGCCACCCGAAAGCGCAGGCTCGTCAAGCAGATCGAGGTACTCGGCGGATACGACCCCGCCAACTATCAGTCCGAGCGAATTTGGGCTGCCGCCAAGGATGGCACCAAGGTCCCGGTGTCTGTGGTCTACCGAAAAGGCACGGCGCGCGACGGCTCAGCCCCGATGTTGTTGGCGGGGTACGGCTCATACGGCTATCCTTATCCGACCGGCTTTTCACATGCCCGCGTCAGTCTAATCGACCGAGGCGTCGTATACGCGATCGCTCACGTCCGCGGTGGAGGCGAGCTCGGAAAGCCATGGCACGATCAAGGGCGGATGGAGCACAAGGAGAACACCTTTGCCGACTTCATCGCGGTGGGAGAGCACTTGGTGGCCAACGGCTACACCTCGAGCGACCGACTCGCCATCATGGGCGGCAGCGCCGGTGGCCTCCTGATGGGCGCCGTCGTCAACATGCGTCCCGACCTCTTCGGCGTCGTGGTGTCGCTGGTTCCCTTCGTCGACGTACTCAACACCATGCTCGACGACACCCTCCCACTGACGGTTGGGGAGTACGAGGAATGGGGCAATCCCAAGGAACGCGAGGCCTACTTCAGGATGAAGGGCTACTGCCCCTACACGAACATCGGTGCGCACGACTACCCGACGATGCTCGTCCGCACCTCGCTCAACGACAGCCAAGTCATGTATTGGGAGCCCGCCAAATACATCGCCAAGCTCCGGGCCCACAAGACCGACCCAAACCCCCTCCTCTTCCGAATCAACATGGAAGCCGGCCACGGCGGCGCCTCCGGCCGATACGACTACTTGAAGGAAACGGCGTTCGATTATGCGTTCGTGCTAACGCAGCTGGGCGTCGCCGACTGACGGCATGACCCAAATCAGCAAATCCGTTCCCCTGGCGCCCGTGCTCCTCGTGAACTTCATCGGCACGATGGGATTCACCATCGTCATCCCGTTCCTGGTGTTCCTGGTGACACGGTTCGGCGGGAACGCGTTGGTATACGGCCTCGTAGCCGCTACCTACCCGGCCTTCCAGTTCGTGGCCGCGCCGGTTCTCGGGCGCTGGTCCGACCGCTACGGCCGCCGACGCATCCTCCTACTCAGCGAGATCGGCACCTTTGTCTCCTGGCTCGTGTTTGCCCTGGCGCTCTTCCTCCCGCCAACGGAGCTCTTCACTGTCGACTCTCCAACCTTCGGGCAATTCACCATGACGGTTCCCTTGGTCATCATCTTTGCCGCGCGAGCGCTCGACGGTCTGACCGGTGGAAATGTCTCGGTCGCGAACGCATATGTCGCCGACGTGTCCCCGCCCGAAGAGCGCAATCGCAACTTCGGGCGCATGGGCGTCGCCGCCAACCTCGGCATGATCATGGGCCCGACCCTCGCGAGTGTGCTTGGCGTCACCGCATACGGTGAGGTGCTTCCGGTATTCGCCGCGGCGACCATCGCATTGGTGGCCGTGGGCGTCATCGCCTTCCGCCTCCCCGAGTCGAAGCGCTTCCAGGGGCTTCCCGAGTGTCCGCGCAAAGAGAAGGGTAAAGTCCTCGGCCAAGAGATCCGTGACTGCGTCCTTGCCGCGAAGGCACAAGAGACATCGGTCCGCGACGTCCTCGCCGAACCGAACGTTCGGTTCATGATGGCGCTGTATTTCACCATCCTTCTTTCGTTCAACTTCTACTACACGGCGTTCCCAATGCATGCGTCCCGCGGCCTTGGCTGGGATGTCACCGATATCGGCGCCTTCTTCGCGATCCTCAGCTTGATGATCGTCGTCGTCGAAGGGCCCGTGCTCGCAAGGCTCTCGCGACGTTTCAGCGAGCCGGCCCTGATCATGGCGGGCCTCCCCATCCTCGGCACCAACTTCGTCTTGATGCAATCCACCGACGTCGCGGTCCTCTACATGGGAGCCGCCCTCTTCGCGATCGGGAACGGGATCATGTGGCCTTCAGTCGTCTCCATGATTTCGAAAGTCGCCGCCGACCGCTTCCAAGGCGCTATCCAGGGCATTGCCGGGAGCGCGGGCAGCCTCGCCAGCATCGTCGGTTTGGTGATGGGCGGTGTGGCTTACAGCGCCATCGGCGTCGGTACGTTCCTCATCTGCGCCGGCATCGCGTATGCGGCGTTCGTGCTGGCGCTGAGGCTCCCCCGGATCAAGTTGGCGAGCGCGCTCTAGTGGGGGCTGGTGCGGATGCTACGCTCGGCCTCCATTTCTGTGAACGCCTTTTGGTACCGTCTGACCAGCTCTTCTATGCCCAGCGCGGCGAGCTCTTCATCGGTCATGCCGTCGAGGCCGGCACGTCGGCTGGCTTCGTGGTAGCGCGCCTGCTCGATGCTGTCGCGTTCGGCTTCGCGGTCAAGCTTTCGACCGAAACGTCGAACACGCCATTGCCCCCACTTCATCCGAGGCCAGTGCCAAACCCACAGCCGAGCCTGGGTCCACACCACCCGCCAACCGGCGAGTAGCGTCCGTCCCAAAGGCCGTCGAGGTGCTGTGGCCACGAGCCGGTCGTGGGCTAGAAGCTCGAAACAGCGAAGAATCCTGGCGGCCCCGGTCCATCCGAATCGCCACCAAATAGAATGATGGGCGCGAAGCATTCTTCGGGCAACCGGATCACGTCGATCAGTATGCCGTCGCCTCCGGGCGAGCCCCCGGGTGTGCCCGGCGTGAGGGGGGCCGCGTTCGTCGTGACTGCGAGGAAGGAGCTTCCCGCGTCGTCGTGGCAAACGACCCGGGCCTCGAAGTCCGGCGACGGATTGAATCCAGCCGGATCCAGGACGAGGCCCTTCACCCGCGCGATCAATATGGAGTCGCTCTTGCCGAATGGAAAGATCTGGACGGTGCCTTTTCGAATCGTCCACGCCGAGAAGGACGACTGGAAGCCGGCGATCTCCTGGGGGGCTCCCGTTTCGGGGTCGAGACTGTTTCCGAGGATCTTCGATTGGAACTGCGGGGAAAGGGCCGTGCTCTCCGTGGACGTGCCGAGTAGCAGCGTCGCGGCGAGCACCGCGAAGACGATGCGCGTCATGATATTGGCTCCGAGCTAGGGGCTCGCGGGATTGCGAGCACACAAGCTATACGAGCGGCCAGGTCCTTTTGGATTTCGCTATCAAATGTGGCTTACATCGGCGTCGGTACGTTCCTCATCTGCGCCGGCATCGCGTATGCGGCGTTTTTCATGGCGTTTAGGCTCCCCCGGTCAAGTTGGTGAGCGCGCTCAGGCGTTCACTGCCATGATGCTCCAGGCGATGATCAGTTGGGCGGCATAGTAGAGAGGCAGCCCCCAGAGCCGGTTCACGAAGCCGGGCGTCACGAATCGGTCCCGTACGACGGCCATGTCGGACGCGGTGAACATGATGGCGCCGACCGGGATCATCCATGGGGCGCCGGCTCCTCCAGCGCCGATCGCCACGGCACACATCGCCGCAATGACCAGCATGTACATGCCGATGGGGACGCGCATGTCGGACGCGTGC
>CAXMND010000056.1:0-10988 GCA_964194675.1 uncultured Coxiellaceae bacterium
GGGGATGGATTGGTGAGCTAACTACGTGCCTAAATCGGTGTCAAGCCGACGCGGCTCAGGTGCCAGTCTCTAGATCCTGGGCGAGGTACGCGAGGATCACTTCATCCAACGTCTTCTCCGACAGTACTTCGTGCCCGAACGGAGTCATCGGCGGCCGGGAGGCCCGCCGGTTCGTGCCCGAAGGGGGTCGCACATATTCGTAGCTAGGGGAACCCTCCACGAGCCGAGCCGCCGCGTGTTCCAACACCTCCGTCGTGACGGGCGTGTCCGCATTTTCGCCGACACCTGTCTCGTTGTCGCCGCCCTCGTCGTAGACCCCATCGCGAAGCGCGATGAAGACGCGCTTATGTTGCTCCTGCATGAGGTTCTTCACGAGGGGGGCTAGGTTTTCGGCGCCCACGTGTTCTTCATACGAAGTCTTCTCCGACGCGATGATGCGTCCGCCATCCGCGAAAAGCTGCGTGATGACGTGAGGGCGCTTCACCCCCGAGTCCTCGGTTTGAATGTGGTAGAGGTTTCCCTTATGGCGCACGTTCGTGTTGTATCCCACGAGCGGTGACGGATTCGCTGCCATTCCTCAAATCATATCCCAGAACAAGGGGACAGTCCCCTTTTCCCAGGGATCAACAGGAACCCCCCGTTAGGCCATGGCCGGAAACAAAAAGAAAAAAACCGAGGTTCGACCGATGCTCGTGCGCCCAGGCGCCCGCTATACCTGCTTCGGTGACGGATTGTGCTGTACGGATATCCACGGGCTCGGGCCGCTCACCAAGAAGGAAGTGGCCCAGATGCGTCGTATCGATCGTCGTTCGGCCGGTTGGAATGACGACCACGACGACTACATGCTGAACACGGAGGCCGATGGCGGGTGCGTGTTCCTCTTGTCGGATCAGCGTTGCTCGGTGCACGCTCAGAAGGGACTAGAAGCCAAGCCAGACGGATGTCGTCGATTCCCGCTCGGTCTGGTCGCGACGCCTCGCGGTGGCCGGATCACCACCGAGCACCGGTGCCCCTGCCGAACGATGGGAGACCGCCCAGAGCTGCGCCCCGAGGATGTCGAGAGCTCGATTTGCGATGGGAGCAAAAGGCCAGTCGCCGACCGCCGGATCAAGCGCATCCCATTCGGTCCGAAGAGCCAGTTGAAGTTCTCGGAGTGGGAACCCATCGAAGCTGAGTACTTGCGTCGGTTCCGTGGCCGCGAGGCGCTGCTCGATATCCTCGACGCGAAGCCGTTCCCGAAGCTCCGTGGGAGCAGTTGGGCAAAACAGGCGGCAGAGTTCGTCGATGCACGCGATGGCACGCAATTCGGGGTGGCGATGGCTTGGGTGGGAGACACGATCCTGGCCCTCCAAAATGGGCACGAGGCACGCCCTCCTGGCCGACCGTGGGCGCCGGCGTTCGATCGTGCCGAAGCTCGTTCCCCGAAGAAACGAACCAGCCGAGATGTCTTCTCCGATTGGCTGGCCGACGAGGTGTGGTCCCTCAAGTGGGCAGACGACTACAACTTCGATCTTGCTCGCGCAGAGCTCGCCACCCGCCTGGCCATCGGACAAGACATATGCACGCGCCTGCGAGGCTCGGGTGCGCGAGCTGACCGCGCCGCCGCTGAGGCAGTGATGATGGTGGAAGTGGTGGGCGAGTCCGACTTCTGGACCGAGGTTAAAGACCGCATGCGAATCTCATGATTTCGTACCAGCAAGACAGCGATGTCCTTGCTCTTCAGATTGGGCGACCCTTGCGCGCGACCTCTACGGTGCTTCGTCGCTGTAACCTCCGTTTGCCCGTCGTTGCGGAGGTTCCGCCGATCCTAGATACCGGCGAGCCGTTTCCCACTCGCTACTGGCTCACCTGTCCGCTCGCCCATCGTCGAATCGCGCGGCTAGAAGCGGAGGGTGGTGTGCGGGACGCACAGACCAAACTCGAGGGCGACGAAGCGCTGGCGGAGCAACTCGCCTCGACGCACGCTCGATACGAACGCGAACGCGACGCGTCGCTATCGCCTGGCGCGCATCCACGACCGAGTGGTGGAGTGGGGGGTTCGTCTGGAAGTGTGAAATGCTTGCACGCACACTACGCAGACCATGCGGCAGGCAACGCGAACCCCATCGGACTGGACGTCGCGCGAAGAATCGGGGAGCTTCGTTGTGCCGTGCCTTGTGTCACGCACATCAACGGCGTACTCAAGCGAAACTCCGATTGGCGCGAGACCGATGCCCTCCCATGAAATCCGCTCCACTTTCGTCGCAGAGCGCCTCCTGTGGGGGTGCTTGGCGGTCGGCGGGCTTGCGGTGCTCGCCGTGGCAATGTGGATCGAGCCCGATCAGAGGGGTTACGGCACTCACACGCAGTTGGGTCTTCCGCCGTGCGGGTTTCTCACGCTGACCGGTTTTCCGTGCCCCGGATGCGGGCTCACCACTGCTTTCGCGCACGGAGTTCGCGGCCAATGGTGGCTTGCGGGGACGGCGAATCCTCTCGGTCTGGTCCTGTTCCTGATCGTTTGCGCGACGGTCCCGATCAGCATGTTGGCCGCCGCGCGCGGTTGGTCCTTCGCGGCGGTAGTCGATCGCCTCTCGTTGGATCGGTGGGCGTTGCCCGTTGCGGGCTGCGGCGTTGCCGTATGGTTCGTCCGCTTGGCCTCGGCGCTGTAGTGTGCGGCGCTATTAGACTTTCGGTCTGAGTTGGTGTCGGGTTTGCTTAAGAAGATCTTCCCCGCTCTTCACCGCGGTCGCCGGCGTGCTCGTTACCGCGATCCCTACAGCGGGTCGGGGCGTGACTATTCCCCCCCAAAGCTCTCCGCTTTCGATCTGCACCTCCAACCTGCGGAGCACGTACCCTGCCCCCTGGCCATCGGTCTCGGGGAGGAGAATGCAAAACTCGTCGCGGCGGAGCCGGAAGAGGTGGTCGACAGCACGGATACACCCCCGTAGGCCCATGCCGATCGGCGCCATGACGCTGTCGGTCGTACCGTCCTCGCTCGCCTCGGCAATCGCAGTTGCGTTCCCAAGACGCACCACCATGCACGTGAGCGGATGCCCGTAGCGCACGGCACGGGTGTGCTCGTAGTCCAAGCTGATCAAGAGCTGCGAAGGCGTGCCGGCGCCGGTTACGGGATCACGCTGGTCGGCGGGGGGTGTGCTCTCTGGTATCCCGAGTCGATCCCGGCGCGTGGCGCGCAATACGTTGCGCACGCGCTGTTGAATTTCGAACACACGATACGGTCGCGTGAGATAATCTTCCGCTCCGAGCTCGATCCCTCGCCGACGCGAATCCAAATCGCCCTCGTCGGTGACTAGCAGCACCGGAATATTCTCCAGGCCCGTATCGGCCTTGAGGATGCGCAAGATCTCGAACGCGTCGACCTCGGACATATTGGCGTCGAGCATCAGCAGGTCGGGCGGTCGCCGAGCAACCATGGCGAGCACTTCGGGCCCATCGGCCGCGGTGACGACGTCGTACCCCGCCGCCTCGCATGCTTCGTGAAGCAGGCGCAGGTTGAAGGGATCCGGATCAGCGACCAGCACCAAAGCACTCATCACCTCACCTCTCGCTTTTCCCGTCGTTTCGCTGCGGTCCCCACGGTTCTCACGGTATCACGCGGCAGCCTGGCTCTCCAATCTCCGTGCCCGGCGTCGCGACACGAGTAAGCTGCGTTCGTGGTTGCGCCGGCCAGACAGATCGCCACTCGCGTTCTCCATCGGGTTGAGCACGATGACGCCTGGGCTGCACCGACGCTCGATGTGGAGCTTCGTCGCTCTTCGTTGAGTCGCCCAGACGCGGCGCTTGCGACCCAGATCGTCTACGGTGCACTACGCGTACGGCCAGCGCTCGATGCTGCCATCGAGCAACAGGCCAGCCGTCCCGTGCGGGTCGATGCTTGGACGCATGCGGCGCTGATTGGCGGGACATTCCAGCTGTTGCACCTCGGCCGGGTTCCTTCTCACGCGGTCGTCAACGACACCGTCGATCTCGTACGCGAGAAACGAGGCAAGCGCATGGCGGGCTTTGTCAACGCAATCCTTCGAAAGATCGCGCAGGCGCGCCCGTCGGACCCACACCCTCCATCGTCGCTCATCGTGCCCGCATGGCTCGATCGAGCGTTGCAGGATTCGATCGGAGCGGACCACACGGAGGCGCTCCTCAGGCTCGATGACGACGCGACGGCCATCGATCTCCGTGTTCGCGCGGATGCAGACCCTGACGAGGTTGCAGCGTCGATCAGCGTCGCTCGACCTCGGGCCTCAGTCACCCGGACCGCTCTTTCCCCACGGGGTCTACGCGTCAGCGGCGGCGGCGATCTTCGGGAGCTCGAGCCCTACACCAAAGGCGATTTTGCGGTGCAGGAGGAGGGGGCGCAGCTGGTCGGCATGCTGTTGGGGGCTCTGCCAGGAGAGCGCGTGCTCGACGCTTGTGCCGGTCGCGGAGGAAAGACCGCGCAGATCGTCGAGGCGGTCGGGCCCACCGGCAGCGTGGTCGCCACCGACCTCCACGAACACAGGCTCCTTCAGATCCCGGATGAGCTCGAACGTCTTCGTCTCAGCGCATCGTCGCTGCAGTATGCCTGCGTGGATTGGACCGTGGGTCCCGGTAAGGTCACTGGAGCATTCGATCGAGTCCTCGTCGATGCTCCATGCACCGGTCTTGGCACTTTGCGTCGTCGGCCTGAAATTCTACTGCGGATCGGTCCTCAGGATGCGGCCCAGATGGGTGAGAGCCAGCGCCTCATCCTCAAACGTACAGCCTCTCTGGTGCGGCCGGGTGGAACACTCGTTTACGCCGCCTGCTCGCCGCTTCGCGAGGAGGGAATAGCAGTTGTCGAGCAGGTGCATCTGACGGGCTTCGAGCTCGCGAAGTTTGACCTCGGTCCTTGGGTTCCTGGGTCGGGTCCATGGGCCGATGCGTATCAAGTGTGTGTGTGGGTAAATGTAGGACAGTCCGTTGACAGTTCTTCATCACAACGCTAGATTCCGCCGAGCTTGAAATACGGGGCGTAGCGCAGCTTGGTAGCGCGCACGGTTCGGGACCGTGAGGTCGGAGGTTCAAATCCTCTCGCCCCGACTAGAATCGAACACTAAAGATAAAATTCGTGGCGGAGGCATGATGGCAAAGGCGCTACCCCCTGTAAAAGTTCTCGTCGTCGATGACGATCAAGCGATCTTGGAGTTCATGGAGACCTTCCTCACGAAGGATGGCTTCGAGGTCACCACCATTGCCGAGCCAAAGAACGCGCCCGCGGAAG
Organism: uncultured Coxiellaceae bacterium; assembly: GCA_964194675.1. Taxonomy (GTDB): domain Bacteria; phylum Myxococcota_A; class Polyangia; order Polyangiales; family Houyiibacteriaceae; genus SG8-38. Next base: position 5,237 of record CAXMND010000056.1, read on the forward strand.
TCAAAGACGGCGGCTATCACCTCGTCGTGCTCGACCTCATGATGCCCGGTCTTGGTGGCGTCGAGGCTCTCGAGCAGATCCGCAAAGTAGACAGCGATGTCGCGGTGGTGATCTTCACCGGCTACCCCTCCCTCGAGACTGCTGTCCAATCGATGAAGCTCGACGCCGTCGACTACCTCAAGAAGCCGTTCAACCCGGACGAGTTTCGCGAAGTCCTCGACCGGGTCATGCGCAAGAAGGGTCTACTTCGCACACCCGAGGAGAACCTTCACCGTGTCATCGGCGAAACCATCCGAGGGCTCCGTAAGGATCGTAGCCTCACGCTCAAACAGATGGCGCGCCGCACGGGCTTGAGCGTTTCCTTGCTATCTCAGATCGAGCGCGCCGAATCGAGTGCCTCGATCAGCTCGTTGTACAAGATCGCAACTGCGCTCGACGTGCGGATTCAGGATCTATTCGGCGAGTATTGAGCTCAGGTGTGCGCGTAGAAGTGAGTCGTCGATGAAGGGCAAGGTGGAGAGGCCCTTCTCGGTAGCTGCCTCGTGTTGGTCCGCTTCCTGTAGGAGCTCCACCACGCGGACCCGAGCGTAGAGGTCGTCGGGCGCAGTCGCGGTCCATCGCTCCAGAATGGTCGTCGCGGGAGCATAGAGCCTGCGCGCAGCCAGACGTTCGGCAGCGGCGCGGGCATGAACGCGCGGATCCTCGGATGAGCTCGCCTCGATGGTCGCATAGTAGGCCGCCGCTTCTTGGTAGTGTCCCGCCCGTTCGAACAAAGCGGCGACCGCCGCACGATCGGAAGTGAGCTTGGCATCGAAAAGCCGTAGCCCGGCGCGGAGATCTCCTTCTGCGAGATAGAGTTCCGCAAGTTTGACACGGACGGCGAGCGAGTCGTGAGGCGCGAGACTCAGGGCTTCGGCTGCTGCGCCAGGGCGTCGCTGGGCTTCCGAGGACTCAGCAAACGCGATACGTGCTGCTTCGAAGGTCGAGCTTCCAGGTGGGACTTCGGAGAGCGCACGGCTGGCTGCGAGGTAGTTGCCGCGACCGAGTAACGCCATCCCCCTGGCGTGCTGCACGCGTGGCGAGGCCGCGGCAGTTTGTAGGAGGTTCCATGCTGGATCAGGCTCGTCTACTTCGATGAAGAGCTCCGCATGGGCGACTGGTCCGCCTAGCTGCTCGCTCTTGGCGGTCGCCAAGAAGTCCTGTGCGGTTTCCCGATCACCGCTCGCAATAAGAGCGCGAAGCCAAAGCATCCGGTTCTCGGGAGCTCCGACCGTGCTCGCGAGCAACCGCGCTGCCAGCGCCGGTTGACCCGTTTCGAACGCGAGCTCCGCGGCCAAGAGTGCCTCGCGCTCTGCGTTCGACCCCGCGCCGAGAGCGAGTGCGCGCTGCAACGTTTTCGCGTCGCCACCGCCGCGAGCGAGGTCGATCAGGACCCGACGCGCACCCTCCGTGTTGGACTCGTAGGTCGTGGTGATGTACTCGACCAGCAGCGCGCTCGCCCGCAGCGGATGTCCCTGCACTCTGAGCGTTTTGGCCAGTTCGATCACGGGTTCTTCCCACGTCGGAGCCAGCCGTCTTGCTTCGAGGAATGATGCCATCGCTTCGTCGAGATGGCCTCGGAGGCGGTTGATTCTTCCCTCCGTGAGCTCGACTTGCTCCGACACGGGATAGCTGCGCCGCGCCAAAGCGAGCGTTCGGTCCGCACGCCGTGAAGCGCCGCTCATCTCGTACTCTTCAGCTAGGCGCGTCATGAGCAGTACATCTTCCGACGGTGCGGCGGTGGCCGTCTCGAGAGCGATGGCTGCATCGTCATGCTCTCCCTTGGCGGCGGCTACCTCGCCTTCGATGAACCACTCGTAGGCGTACGGGGAGACGAAAGCTCCTTCCTCGACATGGCCGTCGACGACTCGCGGAACGGTTCGTGGCGGTTGGGGCGCGCACGCAGCGACTCCCATCAGAACTATCGATATCGCACGACCCACTCTCGCATCATAGTAGAACGGGTCCGAAGGGGCCCGGCTGTCGCGCGCACGCCGGTTGACTTCGACGCACGGCACCCTTAAACCTTCGCGCAGCGCGAGCCTACGTTTGCACCGCTTCCGCGCTCGAAGTCAGGGAGAAGAAGATGGGTCCGATTTGGATGACATTGCTGTTGGCAAGCATGCTTGGCTTGTTTTCGTGGTCGGCATACAGGCGCCTACGGCAGGTCAAGGTGGGCGTTCCCGACCCGCGGTTCGCGTGGACTCCGGACCAGATCATGGATCGGATGAAAACGACTCTGGTGTACGCCTTTGGCCAGAAGAGAATGCCCAACTACACGCTTGCCGGCTTTGCCCACGTGGGGATCTTCGTCGCCTTCCTAGTTTTGTTGTTGAACAGCCTGATGTTGTGGGGGCGCGGCTTCTACCTCGGGTTCGATTTCTGGGGACTGCTCAGCGAGAGCCACATCATCGGCAAGGGCTATTCTTTCATCAAAGAGCTCTCGGCATTTGCTGCGATCGTCGGCTCGGTCGCGTTCCTCTACCTTCGTTGGGTGAAGGGCGGCAAGGACAGCGGCGATCCCATTGCCGTCAAGGACAAGCCAAGAATGACGATCAGCCATGAGGTCAATCGGTATGTCTTCACCGAGCCCATTCTGATCCTCTTCATCATCATCACGATGATGTTGGCTGATTTCCTCTACGTGGGCTCCTCTCTCGTCCTCGAGTCGCGCGCCTTTGGCGAACCGATTCACGCGGGCTGGTGGGAACCGTTCGGCGGCATCACCGCGCGGCTCCTTTCCGGAGTCCAGGGCGATTCTGCCGTTCGGGCGCTCCAGCACACCGGGTTCTGGTGGCACTCGGCGTTCGTGCTGATCTTCCTCAACATCCTTCCCTACTCGAAGCACTTCCACGTTCTGACCGTCATTCCGAATGTGTTCGCTTATGACCAGCGCCCCAATGCGCTGCCCAAGGTCGAGGACCTCGAGGGCAAGGTGGAGCGAGAGGAATCGCTCGGCATCAACCAGCTCACCGACCTCACCTACAAGCACATCATGGACTTGTACACCTGTACCGAGTGCGGTCGTTGCAGCGACAACTGTCCAGCGTACATCACCAACAAGAAGCTTTCGCCGAAGCACCTCACGCTTGCTTTGCGCGACCACTTGTATGCAACGGAGCAGGCGATGTTCGGCAAGGATGCGCTCGTGGCGGAGCCGAGCGATGCCCCAGCAGAGGCGCCGAAGCGGAGCGACGGTGAAGAGCCGATTCACATATTCCCCCAGGCGCCCGAAGGCGCCTACTTCGTGGGAGACACGGTCGTCGACCTCGTGCCGAACATCTTGCATCCCGATGTCATTTGGGGGTGCACGTCGTGTCGTGCGTGCGAGGAGATGTGCCCCGTCATGATCTCGTTCGTCGACAAGATCGTCGGCATGCGTCGTGAAGAGGTCATGATGAAAAACGAGTTCCCTGGCGAGCTGCAGGGGGCATTCAACGGCATCGAAACCAATGGCAATCCTTGGAACCTCTCCGCCATGGACCGCGGAGACTGGGCCGACGGTATGGGCATTCCGCTGCTCAGCGACAAACCCGACGCCGAAGTGTTGTATTGGGTGGGCTGCGCCGCGAGCTACGATGACCGCGCCAAGAAGGTAGCGCGTTCCGTCGCCAAGCTGCTGAAGAAAGCTCGCGTCGACTTCGCCATCCTCGGGACGGAAGAGACCTGCACCGGCGATCCGGCCCGACGCGCGGGGAACGAGTACCTCTTCCAAATGATGGCAGAACAAAACGTCGAAACGCTCAACGGTTACGAGGTTTCAAAGAAGACCGTCATCACTGCGTGTCCGCACTGTTTCAACACCCTCAGCAACGAGTACGGCGATTTCGGCGGCCAATTCGACGTGGTCCATCACAGCGACTTCCTCAACGGCTTGCTCGTCGCTGGAAAGCTCGTTCCGTCAAAAGCGGTGAAAGGTAAAGTCGTGTATCACGACAGCTGTTACCTCGGACGCTACAACCAGGTGTACGATTCGCCGCGGCAGATTCTCGAATCGATCGAAGGCCTCGAGCTCACTGAAGTTCCCTACTGGAACCGAAGCAAGGGTCTTTGCTGCGGGGCCGGCGGCGCGCAGATGTTCATGGAAGAACAGGGTCAGGAACGCGTCAACAACAAGCGAACGCTGCAGCTCCTCGACACCGGCGCGACGACGATCGCCAGTGCCTGTCCGTTCTGCATGACGATGCTCACCGACGGCCTCAAGGACCAGGACAAAGACGAAGAGATCGCACAGCGCGACATCGCTGAGATCCTCGCGGACGCCATCGAGCTCGACGAGGCCGAGGACACGCCCGTTGCCGCGGAGTAGCTCGTCGGTTTCGGCGCCCGGCGGTTGACACCTGCCGCCGTGCGACTGATCCTCACCCCGCATGTCCGCGCGCGACTTCCTGCACGCTGTGTTTCACGAACCTCGCACTCATGCGTATCGGGTCGTCGAGACTCTCATTTGGACGCTGATCCTACTGTCGGTCGTCCTGTTGGTCATCGAGCCGTTCTTTTCGGTGGGATCCCGAGGCGACGCCGTCCTTCAAAGACTCGATCGCGCGATCCTTTCTTTGTTCTTCATCGAGGTCACTCTTCGAGTCCTCACGTATCGACCACCCGAGCTCGAGGTCTTCAAGAAGCCGCCGCTTGGAAGGTTGCGGACCGAAATTCTGGCGCGGGTCCGCTTCGCCCTGACCCCGCTGATGTTGATCGACATCTTGACGGTCCTCGCGCTCGTGCCGGCGCTCCGCGGGCTTCGCGTGCTGCGGCTTCTGCGCTTACTTCGAACGGGACGGCTCTTCCGATATTCGAACCCCTTCTATGGGATCACGCGAGCGTTCCAAGAAGACCGCCTTCTCTTCACCTTCGCGTTTTCCGTGCTCGGGGCGGAAACGATTTTGGGCGGAATCAGTCTCTTTCTGGTGGAGCGCAGTACGAACCCCGAGATCAACAGTGTCGGAGACAGCCTATGGTGGGCACTGGTGACGATCACGACCGTTGGGTTCGGGGATATCACCCCTGTGACTACGCTTGGTCGCTTCATAGGTGGTGCCATGATGGTCGGCGGAATGTTCACGCTGGCCCTTTTTGCCGGAATCGTAGGTCACAGCCTGTTGCACGCAGTTCTCGGCATTCGAGAGGAGCAGTTTCGAATGAGCGGTTACGTCAATCACATCGTCGTTTGCGGTTACGAGATGGGAAGCGGGATGCTACTGGACATCTTGGTCAGGGAGATCAACACCGAAGAGCAACCCGTGGTTCTTTTCGGGCCCTATGAACGACCTCGCGAGGTTCCGCCGGAGTTCATGTGGGTTCAGGGTGACCCAACCAAGGAAAGCGAGCTCGACAAGGCGCGCATCACCGAGTCGGCGACTGTGATCATCACGGGCTCGCGAAGGGTCAAGCCACAGCAAGCCGATGCCACAACGATCTTGACTGCGTTTACCATTCGGTCGCACCTCAACAAGAGCCCTTTGGCGGCGAAGCGCAAGAAGCCGGTGCGCATCGTCGCGGAAGTCCTGGATTCGGAGAACGTTCAGCACGCGCGCGCCGCGGGAGCCGACGAGGTCGTCGAAACCCGGCGAGTAGGGTACTCGTTGCTTACGCATGCCGTTGCGTATCCGGGCATTGCGGATGCGACGAGCCGCGTGGTGTTTGCTGGGCATCAGAACCTCTACGTCGGCGCTCTTCCCGAGGATGTGACCGCTCCCGCTGCATTCGATGAGCT
>CAXMND010000057.1:0-4975 GCA_964194675.1 uncultured Coxiellaceae bacterium
GATCTATGTCATGGACCCCGATGGCTCCAACGAGGTCCGCCTCACCAACAACACCGATTCGGACATAGAGCCGTCGTGGTCGCCGGGCGGGAGCCAGATCGCCTTTGGAACGAACCGAGACGGTGGCAATCGCGACATCTACGTGATGGACGCCGACGGCTCCAACCCGACGCGCCTCACCACCGACCCCGGCCTAGACGGAGAGCCCTCGTGGTCGCCTGGCGGGAGCAAGATCGCCTTTGAAACAAACCGAGGCGGCGGAAATCGCGACATCTACGTGATGGACGCCAACGGTTCCAACAAGACCCAGCTCACCACCGATCCCGCCCAGGACAAGTACCCCGCGTGGTCGCCGGACGGGACCAAGATCGCCTTCAATTCCTTCCGGGACGGCAACTGGGAGGTTTACGTGATGGACGCCGACGGCACCAACCAGATCAACCTCACCAACGCCCCTGGCGACGCTGACTTTGAGCCGGCGTGGTCACCGGATGGGACGAAGATCGCGTACAGCGTGTGGCTCGAAGGCGGATACCGCGACATTCATGTGATGGATCTAAAGACCCGCGAGGTCACGCGAGTCACCGACGACCGCGCGATGGACACGGGTCCTGCTTGGGCGCCCGACGGTAGTCGCCTGTATTTCTCGAGCGACCGCACGGGCATCGCCAACGTCTACGCCTGGGAGCCGGGCACCGGACGGCTTCTTCAAGTCACCAACTTGGTTTCAGGCGCGTATACGCCCGCGCCCTCCCCGAATGGGACAAGGCTCGCGTACATCGGTTACACGAGCATCGGCTACGACATCTTCATGATGGACCTCGACCCACACTTGGATCGACCTGCTCCCCCCTACATCGATGACCGCCCTCCCGCGGATGTTGTCGAGGGAATCGTCCCCAATATCGGAACGCGGTACGTGGCCGCGAGAAGCCTCTATCCGCGTTTCTGGGGGATCGATCTGGAGAATGATGCCTTCGGGCGCCAGTTGGGTATTTTCACCGAGGGCACCGACGCCGCGGGGTTTCATTCGTTCTTCGCGCGACTTGGCTTCAGCCTTACCGAGGGCTACGTCAACGCGGACTTCAGCTACACGGTCAGGCGCCTGCCGCCGGATCTCTCGTTGTCGCTGTTCCGGCGTGTCGTGCCGCGAAGAGGGTTCGTCGTCAACGGCGAGGCGCTGCCGTACGTCGAAGACTTGTACGGTGGCCGTCTGTCGGCGAGCTACGTCATCCCGCGCTCGTTCTACAGCAACCGCGTCCGGGCGAGCTATGGACTCACCTGGGCACGCTCGCTCACCGACTTCAACGGGAGACTCGACCCCAACTTTCCGCCACCGAGCTTTCCTCCAACTGGCCCCAACGCGGACATCGGGCTCTCGTGGAGCTACAACGACGTCCGCCGACAGGCATTCGACTACACACCGTCGGAGGGTCGCACGCTGAGAGCAAGCCTTTCCTTCGCGCATCCCGGTATCGGAAGCCGGTTTCAAAGCATCATCGCTTCTTGGTCCATCCGGCGGTTCATCGAGCTACCGTGGGCCCAGCACCAAGTGCTCGCAGTCCGCTACGGCGGTGGGGCTGGCAAGGACAGTCGTGGTGAGAGAGGTATTTTTGCGCTCGGAGGGTTTCCTGACATCTCGCTCGTCGAACAGATCCTTAAGTTCGAACAGCTCGGGGGGGTCGCCTTACGGGGTTACCCTGCGTTCTCGATCGTCGGCAACCGTTTCCAACTGGTGCAGACCGAATACCGATTCCCCCTGACGCGGGTGCTGCGTGGTCCGGAAACCGTGCCGGTGTTCTTCGATCGCATGTACGCGTTGGTCTTCTTTGACTACGGAAACGCGTACTTCGGACCGTTGAATTTCAATGATTTCCGCAAGGGCACGGGTCTTGAGCTTCTGATGGACTTCACGCTCGGCTACGTGCGGTCCTATTCATTGCGGCTCGGGTTCGCGTACGGCCTCGACCGAGGCGGCGGGGCGCAGTTCTACGTCAACTTCGGGCGACCGTTCTGATGGGCGACCGGAGCATTCTTGAGATGGGCTCTACACCTCGAGGATGTCGGCTTCTTTTTTTCCGACGATCTCGTCGACGCGCGCTGTACCGGTCTTGACGGTCTCTTCGAGCTCTTTACGGGCGCGATCGGCGTCGTCCTCGCCGACCTCGCCTTCTTTTTGGAGGCTGTCGATCATGTCTTTGGCGTCGTGCCGCGCCTTGCGGATCGCGACCTTGCTGTCTTCGCCGGACTTGCGTGCGAGCTTGACCAAGTCTTTGCGACGCTCTTCCGTGAGTGGAGGCATGGGGATGCGGATGATTTCCCCATCGTTCGACGGATTGAGGCCGAGCTGGGTCTCCATGATCGCCTTCTCGATGGGCTGCATCTGCGAACGGTCGAACGGCTTGAGCACGATGAGGCGAGCTTCGGGCACCGAAATTGATGCGAGCTGATTGAGGGGTGTCGGCGTGCCGTAGTAGTCGATCCGGAGGGAATCGAGGATGTCGGGGTTGGCGCGCCCGGCACGGATTTTCGCGAGATCACGCTTCAGCGCCTCGTGCGCTTTCGCGATGCCGTCTTTCAGCTCTTCCAAAGTTTCAGCAAGCATCCGTCCCTCGAATCGCAGGGCTCAACTCTCTGCTGTCACTAGGCTACCGACGTCAGCGCCCATGACAACCCGTTTAATGTTGCCTCGCTGCGCCAACTGGAACACCCGGATCGGCAGATTGTTGTCGCGGCAGAGCGCCACGGCGGTCGCGTCCATGACCCCGACCCGATCCATCAGGAATCGGTCGTAGCTGAGCCGCGGCACCATCGTCGCGTCGTCATGCTTGGTGGGGTCCTTATCGTAGATCCCATCGACCTTGGTCGCCTTGCAGAGCGCGTCGGCATGGATCTCCATCGCTCGGAGAGCAGCCGCCGTGTCGGTGGAGAAGTAGGGGTTTCCGGTGCCGGCGACGAAAATCACCACCCGGCCTTTTTCGAGGTGCCGGACGGCGCGCCGCCGGATGTAGGGTTCGCATACCGCCTCGATGTCGAGGGCGCTCATGACGCGCGTATCGACGCCGGCCTTCTCGAGGGCATCTTGAAGCGCGATACCATTGATCACGGTCGCGAGCATGCCCATGTGATCAGCGGCGGTGCGATCCATCCCGTTGGCGCTCCCCTTGAGGCCTCGAAAGATGTTGCCGCCGCCGATGACGATCCCGATCTCGCAACCGAGCGCCCGAACCTCGGCCAACTCGTCACTGATCGCGGCGAGTGTTTCGGGCTCGACGCTCCTGCCGTCGGGCCCACCGGATAGCGCCTCGCCAGACAGCTTCAGTAGCACCCGTGTCAGCTTGGCCCCTTCAGACATGACTCAAGAGCCTTTTAGCGCCTCTGTCACCTCTGCCGCCAGGTCCGATTTCTTTTTTTCGATTCCTTCGCCGAGCTCGTACCGGGAGAACCGGCGAATGCTGATCTTTTCTCCCATCGTGACGGAGAGCTCATCGGAGCGCTGCCGAATGGTTTTTTCGTCGCCCATGATCGACAACTGGTCGAGCAGGCAGGCCTGTTTCTGCCACTTCGCGAGCTTGCCCTCGACGATCTTTTCGATCGCGGCGGCCGGCTTTTCCTTGCCGGTGGCCTTGGCTTCCTCTTCGAGCTGACCTCGGTAGATCGCCTTGTGCGCCAGAATTTCGTTCTCCGGAATGTCTTCTTCGCTGACGAAAAGCGGTGCCTCGGCGGCCACTTGCATGGCGGTCTCCTCGACGAACTGCTGGAAGTCCTCGTTACGAGCTACGAAATCGGTCTGACAGTTGACCTCGATCAACACACCGACCCGGCCCACGCCATGAATGTAAGCGTGCACGAGGCCGTCTCCCGCGATGGCACCCGCCTTCTTGGCGACCTTGCTGAGGCCCTTTTTCTGAATGATCTCGATCGCCTTGTCTTCGTTACCTTCGGTTTCCCGAAGCGCGTCGCGACAGGACATCATGCCGGCGCCCGTGCGATCTCGAAGTGACTTCACCATGGATGCAGTGATTTCAGACATATTCCTACCTGTCGTGGGGCCCTAGGCCTGGGTCCCCGAAGGGGAGGGACCGCGCTTACGAGCAAACTCGACCTGCACTCCTTCGCCAGAGCCGTCGGGGGCTTGTGCACCGTCGTGCTGACTGAACTCGCGGTGGCGCTGCTGGCCTTCGATGCAGGCATCCGCAATGCGAGAAGTGATCAGCTTGATCGAGCGAATCGCATCGTCATTGCCGGGGATGACGAAGTCGATCAGGTCCGGATCGCAGTTGGTATCTGTAAGCGCGACGATGGGAATGTGAAGCTTTCGGGCCTCGCTCACGGCGATGTGCTCGTTGTTCGGGTCGACCACGAACAGAGCGGCCGGCAAGCCGTTCATCAACTTAATGCCGCCGAGGTACTTCTCGAGCTTCTCGGCTTCACGACGGAGTGACAGTGCTTCCTTTTTGCGGAGAGAGTTGATGCTGCCGTCTTCGACCTGTTGCTCGATGTCGCGCAAGCGGTCGATGCCGCCCTTCATGGTGCGATAGTTGGTGAGCGTCCCGCCCAGCCATCGACCGGTCGAGTAGAACTGCCCGGCGCGGGTCGCCTCTTCGTAGATGATCTCAGCCGCTTGCCGCTTCGTACCGACGAACAGGATGTGACCGCCACGCGAGACCGCATCGGCCACGAACCCGAAGGCGCGCTTGAAGAGCTCCGCCGTCTGGTCGAGATCGATGATGTGAATCCCATTGCGGACGCCGTAGATGTACGGGCGCATCCGTGGGTTCCAGCGCTTGGTCTGGTGGCCGAAGTGGACTCCGGCGTCGATGAGAGGGCGAAGGCCGATCGGCAGATCGCCCGATGCGACATCAGGACTTCCCAGGGCCGCCAGCTCTGGTGCTTCCTGGATCTCGTGAGTTGGTTCTGCCATTGCTCGTTTCTCCTTTCGGTTGCGCTGCCATCTCCCCAGTCGAACAACCCA
>CAXMND010000058.1:0-4157 GCA_964194675.1 uncultured Coxiellaceae bacterium
CAACACGGAGAAGTAGGGATTGTCGACCATCCATGCCGCCGGGAACGCGTACCCCGCACGCCCGTAGACCTGCCAAATTCCCCAACGCAGGTCGGTGGTGATCGCCACGCCGCCGATGCCGCCAAACTTCTTCAGGTCACCCACGCGGAAAGGATCATTGACCGTCCCGCCAGAGATCAACAGCCCGATCTCTTGGGGCTTGTCCTTCTTGACCCTCACGTTTCCGCTCGCCTGCGCGATGAACAAGCGCTCGGAGAGGATCGCCGACCACGGCAGGCCTGGGACGATGACCACGTAGGGGTTCATGCCCGCGACACGCAACCGGGTGATGTCATCTTGGCCCTCGCCCCAGTTTGCAGTGTCCTGCACCTCGAGGCGGAACCGATCGCCAAAACGCCATCCCGCCTTGAGCCACTGGGTGATCGCCAAGATCCCCTTGGATGGGTTGTTGCGGCCGTCGAGAAGTCCCCAAGGCGTCGTGTCCGAACGGACATCGACACCAATCGACACGCCAACCGCCACCCCCTCGATGCGCGGGAACAAGCGCTCGGCGCCCCACTCCTCGGAAGGCGAAGTCACGTTCCAGTAGATGTAGCCAAGACGCGGCTCGAACACCCAGGTGTTGTTGGGGAGCAGATAGATCGGATCGGTGTTGTTGCTTCCGAAAAACCAGTAGCGAACGTTGGTCAGGAGCTCTAGCGTTTGGTGATCGGCAAAGTGCCACTGAATCTTGGGCAAGAGCACCACATAGCTCGCGTTGAAGCCGAACTCATCGACGTTCTTGCCCCCCTGGTAGTATTTGCGAAGCAAGCCTGCGAAAAAGATCTCGCCACGTAGCCCCACCGAAAACTCGAAGTTCTTACCCATCGATAGCCGCTCTAGCGCCACTTCGACGGTGTCCGTGTTGTAGTAGAGGCGAAGGTCCGCATCGCGGGCGATGTCAGCGCGCGTGGCCTGAAAAAGAACCCAACCAAAGCCGCCAACCTCGGGCGTGAGACCGAAGTCAGCTCCCGCAGCCGCTTGCCCATGCCACTTCTCGTCGTCGTCGGCATAGGCAACCGAGGACGCCAACATCGCGGCACAACACAGGGCCAAGATCCGCATCGACCAAGCGTACCACAGGACGAATCCCAGAAAGCGAACTCGTCAGTTCCGGTATGGTTGCATCTACCCCTATGCCCTGCTCTCGATCGCGTGAGCGAAGTCGGCGCCCGAGGGGAGTTGAAAGACCCGGAGCCCGAACTCGGGAAGCACCGCTAGGAAATGATCGAAGAGGTCTGCTTGAATCGCCTCGTAGCGCGCCCAGTCCTGGTCGTTCGAGAACACGTAGATCTCGATCGGCAGTCCGCTATCGTTCGGTTGGAGCTGCCGCACCAGAAACGTCATGTCCTTGTGGATCTTTGGGTGCGCCCGAAGATAGGCGACCACGTACGCGCGAAAGGTACCCACGTTGGTGAGCCTTCGCAGGTTGGTGGGCATATCGGGGTCGCCTATTCCTTCGTTGGTGGCGGCGACTTCGTGGCGCTTCTCGTGGAGATAGTCCTTGAGCAATTCGATCTTTTCGAAGCGGCGCAACATCTCTTCGTCGCAGAACGCGATGCTGTTCATGTCGATGTAGAGCGCGCGTTTGATCCGTCTACCCCCTGACTCGCTCATCCCGCGCCAGTTTTTGAAGGTGTCCTGCATCAACTGATAGGTGGGGATCGTCGAAATCGTCTTGTCCCAGTTCTGGACTTTGACGGTGTTGAGCGAAACTTCGATCACGTCACCATCGGCCCCGTACTTCGGCATCTCGATCCAATCGCCTCGGCGCACCATGTCGTTGGTGGTGAGCTGCACGCTTGCCACGAACCCGAGAATGCTGTCCTTGAAGACGAGCATGATCACCGCCGTGAGAGCCCCGATGCCACTGAGAAGCGCCCATGGCGACTTGTCGAGCAGTCGTGAAATGATCAGCACGACGGTGAGCACCGCAAGCACGATCTGAGCGACCTGGACATACGTCTTGATAGGCGCCCGTCCCGATCGATCCTGGGTTCGATAGACCACGACGACTGCGTTCAATGCGCCGCTGATCGCCAAAGCCACGGTGAGGATCACGAATGCCATGGCCACACGCTGGATGATGTTGCCGACCAGGTCCTGCTGAGGGAAGACGAGTGGCGCGGCCGCGTAGATGACGAGCGCCGGAGCAAGATGAGCAAGCCGATCGGGCACCCGGGCTTCGACCATCGCGTTGTCCCAGCGGGTGCGCGTCCGCGCGGCGAGTCGCTTGATCCCAGTGAGCAGGATCCGGTTCGTCGCAAAGTCGACGATCCAAGCGAGCAGTAGCGCTCCGAGCAGAAGCGTCAGAATTCCGAGAGGCTCGGCAAGCGTCTTACCAACGCCTAGGTGGACGAGGTAGTCGGTGATCAAGAGGAGCGGGTCAAACGTCATGGCAGGGCGGAGTATGGAGAGGCACGCGGTTCAGCGCCAGCGTTCGGCGTCAGCCAGGTCGAAGCGCCCGATGAGGTCCTCCAAGCCTATCTGCATTTCCTGATCGCCACGTGAAGGGATGAATGTTACTCGATCGGGTGGGGAAGCCCCCCATACAGGAGTCACGGTATGAACTCATTGGAAACCCTCGCTGCGTTCCTTGGTTGGTGCACGATCATCAACATGGGAATGTTGATATTAGCCTCACTTCTTTTGGGGACTATGCGCGGCTCGATCTCGAAGATTCATGGCGACATGTTTGGCCTCGAAGAGGCCGATCTGTCGCGGGCGTATTTTCAGTACCTCGCGCAGTACAAGATCTTGCTCTTCGTGTTCAACCTGATGCCCTACCTCGCTTTGAGAATCATGCTCTAGAACAGCGTCGGCGGCTCGACGGGACTGCTTCAGCAGTACTTGACGCCCTCCACGGGGGCTCGATGGATGTGTCTACATGGAGATCAGGTCCAACTTCGAGGAGCGCGAAGAGGTAAAGGTGGGCCACCTGCGCATCGACGAGCCCTAGGACGCGCCGTACAGTTCCTTCCATGGCTGACCGGTCCGAGACCGAGGTGCTCCTCGAGGCGCGCAACTGGAAAACCGAAGGCCATAGGGTTGCGCTGGCCACCGTCGTCAAGACTTGGGGGTCTTCGCCTCGCCCTGCCGGGAGTCACCTCGCCGTCCGCGATGACGGCTTCTTCTTAGGTTCAGTGTCGGGGGGCTGTGTCGAAGGCGCGGTCATCGAAGAGGCCCTTGACGTCATGAAGACAGGTCTCTCCAAGGTTCTCGAGTTCAGCGTGACGAACGAGCGGGCATGGGAGGTGGGCCTCGCCTGCGGGGGCACCGTCCGTATCTTCGTGGAGCCGGTGCAGTGAAGACCGAGACTCTAGAGACCATGTTGGCGGAGATCGAAGCCAAGCGACCCGTCGTGTTGGTAACCGATCTCGAAACCGGCGAGCAACGTCTGCTCCACCGTGGTGATGGCGGCACCGAATCCAAACGCGCGGATGTCGAGCGTGCCTTGCGCGTCGATACTTGTGTCGCCGCTGACGCCGAGGGCGGCCCGCAGGTCTTCTACCAGCCCTTCAACCCGCCACTTCGCATGATTCTGATCGGTGCGGTCCACATCGCCCAACCGCTGTCGGCGATGGCCACGCTCGCAGGCTATGAAGTCACGATCGTCGATCCCCGTGAGTCCTTCGCGGCGGCGGATCGCTTCCCGGGGGTTACGTTGAACCTCGAGTGGCCAGATGCGGCGATGGAATCGTTGGGCCTCGATCAGCGGTGCGCGGTGGTGACACTGACCCACGACCCAAAGCTCGACGACCCTGCGCTGCAAGTCGCGCTTCGCAGCGATGTGTTCTTCATCGGCTGCCTCGGGAGCAAAAAAACTCACGCGTCGCGCCTCCGAAGGCTTGCCAAGGCGGGGTTCGCCGAGTCTGATCTCGCGCGTGTAAAGGGCCCGGTTGGTTTGCCGATCGGTTCTCGCTCGCCGGCGGAGATCGCGGTCTCCGTATTGGCCCAAGTCACCGAAACCCTGCGAAAGCCTGCACCCTAAAACAGGACTGTCCCCTTTTATTCGTCGTGGCAGCAGGGGCCTTTGGCTTCGGTGCCGAACGCTTCTTTGGCGACGGCGTCGACGGTTTGTTGGCGGGAAGGCTCGTCAGCCTTCTCTTGGGGCGCCT